>NZ_JAMYUV010000011.1:0-132573 GCF_040323405.1 Mesorhizobium sp. M0048
GCGCCGCTGAAGGCCTTGAGACTGGCGCTCATGTCGCGCTGCGTTCCCTCCGCCTTGTTGAACAATGCTTGCTTTGCTTCCGATGCGTAATCTCCGGCTTTCCTGGTGATCTCGTCACGCGCATCGTGGAGCGCTTCCGTCGCGGTCTGCTTTTCCCGTTGTAGTCTTTCCGAAAGCTCGCTTCTGGCTGTCTCGAAATCGGCCGTCTGACGGCCTTGATCGTCTTTGTCCTGCATGGTGTCTCCTAGTGGAATCCGAGGAAGGAGAGGATCGCAAGCACGACGACGACAAGGCCGATGAGATAAATAACACTGTTCATGGCGCAATCTCCTCCACTGCGCACCGAACTTGCATGTGCTTCCCGTGTTCCCCTCAGGCGTCATCTTTTTGTAAGCGAAGCCTAACCAGCCTCAAGACGGGATCTTGTCCTGTGCCGATGGGGGTGAGCGCGCGGTTGGAAATGATACGAGACCGGACTCCGGTGCGACTTACAGGTCGAGACGCACGTCCGCTCCGGCAGATATTCGCGGTGCAGGGGCCGGAATTTTCCGCAGCGCTTTGACTGGGCATTATCGCAGTGGGACCTGCCTGCGACCTACCACTCGATCGCAGGCCGCGCGATCATCAGCCAGAAAATCCCGAGCACGGCAGCGAAGGCAGGGAAGCCGAAGGCGAACCACAACCAGAACAGCCGATGGTAGCATGGCGGCAACGGCGCGCCTGCAGCGGCGGCTTGCGATGCCAGCTTGCGCATCTCCATTTGCATCCAGACGACCGGGAGCCAGAACATTCCGGTGAAGATATAGAGCGCGATCGAAAGTACGATCCAGCCCTCCGACAGCGAGTAGCCTGCCTGCCAGGCGAGCGCGGCTCCGGTCAAAGGTTGCGCGACCACGGCCGTCGCTGTGAAAAGGAAGTCGGCGACGACGACGATACGCGCCACCGCCGCAACCGTCGCGGCATTGCCGGTCCTGTGGGCGAACAGCATGAAGAAAGCGATGCCGGCGCCGGTGCCGAGCAGCACAGATGCGCTGATAACATGCAGAAATTTCAGCAGGAAATAGAGCATCAACGCTCCTCCAGCACTGCCAAGGCCACAAAGTGCAGCACCAGGATCGGCAGCACTTTAAGGAACGGCCCAAGCGGGTCGTTCCACAGATCGGGGCTCAGGAAGCTTCCGACGACCAGATAGAAAAGCGAGAGCGCGATGCCGCCATAGAGGCCTTTTCGCGCCGCCGGCCGCCAGGCTATGAGCACGCCGATGGCGATGTCGGCAAGAGCGCCGGCGATCACGATCGGTGCCGACAAGATGCCGGCGCCCGTGCCTTGCATCAGATCGACGCCGCTGCCGTAGCCGGTTGTCAGCGACACGATTCCGGTCATGATCCAGAAGACGGGCAGGACGACGAAGATCGCCGGCTTGATGAAATACAGCCGGGCAAACCATTTCTCCTGCACCGTTGCCGGATTGAGCGCGAGGAAGCCCGCCAGGGTTTGCGGGCGTATGCCAGTCGCGGCGGTCCAGTCCGAGGGATCTCCAACCGCTCCTCGGGCGATCTCCCTGGCCGCGTTGGTGCGCATCGGTGGACGCCAGCCGAACATCGCGGCAAGGTCGCCTAGGCGGTAGAGAAGCCTTGCAACAGCCGTCGGCAAGACAAACCTGGCTGCCAGACCCCAACCGAGCCACCGGCGATAACTGCCGACGACCTCGTCCATGCTCAGTTGTTCGGGACCGACAAGTTCCAGCACGACGCGAGACGGACTGGCGGGATCGAGAAGGAAAATGACCGTTGAGACCACATCGTCGAGTAGTACCACCTGGAGCCGGCCGGTGCCGGGCATGGACGGCAGCACTGGCAGCGAAGCGAGACCCCGAAACAATGCGCTGGCCCCAAACACCGGCCGGCCGAGCACCACGGACGGGCGCAGGACAACCCAATCCAGATCAAGCGTCATAAGCGCCTGGTCCCCGGCCAGTTTCGTCGCCGAGAACGCCGAAGGCTGCGCCCGATCGACGCCGATCGCCGAGAAGTGGATCACCCGGGCAACCCCTGCCCGCGCACAGGCGAGAAAGAGTGCGACCGCCGCATCGCGATGGACTTCGCGCGTCTTTTCACGGGGGCTGTCCTGGAGAACGCCGGCACAATTCACGACGGCGTCGACACCCCTGAGATGCGGTAGCCAGTCTTCGGGCTGCAGCGCCACCGCCATGTCCAGCACCAGCAATTGGTAATTGCCGGCCCGGTTTGCACCGGGGCTGCGGACCAATCCGATTACCTCATGCCCTTCGGAAAGAAGGCGTGCCACGACGGAGGCACCGATCAGGCCGGTGGCGCCGGTAACCAGGACTTTCACTGAACCCCATTCTCCGACGGCGGGAAAGTGTCGTTCATTCCGGTTTATCGCCCTCGATACTGCCCTTCATAGCGGAAAGTTCTTCCATCGCGCACAACAGTCGCGGCTGCGTCGGGTCGGAGATGTCGAGCTTGTCCCAGGGAATGCGGTACATGCTGTCGTGACTGCGCAGTCGAAAGACTTCGAGGACCGCCGTGCCGATGGCCGAAGCGGAAAGACGCTCGAACGCCGCGTGGATGCCGACGTGGTACTCGGTAACCACGAGGTCGTCGCCATCCGGTTCGGCGCGTATCTCCTCGATATGGCCGATGCTTTTGCCGCGCTGCGAAAGCACATTTCTGCCTGCCAATTGCTCAAGGTTGACGGTGGCCATCATCCGGCTCCCGGGATACGCCTTATGACATGGTCGCGCAGCCAATCCTGCCAGTCGAAAATCGCCGTTTCACGCACGTCGATGTCGAATTCGATGTCGACGCCGATGTCGCGCACCTTGTTCCAGGCGATGCGGTGCGGTTCGGCATGGCGCTTGCCGCCGAGCCTTGCCGCAAGGCGCGCCATCCAGCGCCCGGATCGCTCGCCAAGCCGACGCGCTAGCGTGATCGAGCCGAGCTCGACCGCAACGATTTTGGGTGGCTTGCCCGGCCTGACCTCGGCTACCAGCCCGTCCACCTTGCCGATCTTGACCTGCTCACGGTCAACCACTTGCTTGTCCAGGATGTCGCGCAGCAAATCCATCACGTGCCTCCGAATATCTGCAAAGGAATGGTCACGATCGCGAGCACGAAACCGAGCGCAATGATGAAGATGACCGCGGCATTCGCGATCATGCCATTGCGGTGCTCGCCGACATAACGCTCGTCATTCAGCAGGAAAAGGAACGGCACCACGGTCAGCGGCAGGCTGGCGGCCGTCAGCGCCATGGAAAAGATGGTTAGCTTCAGCGGATCGAGACCCAGGGCGATCGGAATGGCGGCGAGAAACAGCGAGACCGTGTAGACGGTGCTGAAGCCGGGATCGTCGCGCGGTTTCAGGTCCTCGCCCCAGGTCCAGCCGAAACCCTGCGCCACTAAGTACGCTTGCTGCAGCCCGATTTCGAGCGCAGCGCCGAAGCAGGCTATGCCTAGTGAAGCAACGAACAGGACGAATCCCCAGAAACCGAAGATCTGGATCAGCATCAGCGGCAATTGATGGTAGTCGTCGACCTGCTCTATGCCGTGCGCTGCCAGCACGAGCGCCGCCACGATCAGCACGCCGATCGAGATTGTGCCGCCAAAACTCATTCCCAATCCGGCAATGGCCCGATTGGTCCCGAGATAGCTCTTG
Organism: Mesorhizobium sp. M0048; assembly: GCF_040323405.1. Classification (NCBI taxonomy): domain Bacteria; kingdom Pseudomonadati; phylum Pseudomonadota; class Alphaproteobacteria; order Hyphomicrobiales; family Phyllobacteriaceae; genus Mesorhizobium; species Mesorhizobium sp. M0048. The sequence continues at coordinate 3,679 of NZ_JAMYUV010000011.1, forward strand.
TCCCACTGGTCCTCGATGGCTCCCGACGAATAGAACATGAACAGGTAGGGCGAGACCGACGCACCAAGAATACTGACCGCCATGAACCAGTAATTGGCCGCGTCGTGCTCGGGCAGAGTGGGGACGGCACCGGCCGCGACCTGCCCCCAATCGGGCTTCAGCATGACGGCGCCGACCACGAAGCACAACGTGACCAGGCCGAGGATCGAGACGCCCTTTTCAATGAAGCCGAACGTGCCTTTCCAGAGGAACAGCCATGCCAGAAAAGCGACCGGCAGGGCCCACCACTGAAAGCCGATGCCGGTGGCGAGCTCAAGCGCAATGGCGACACCGCCGATCTCGGCTGCCATGACCATGAAGTTGACCAGCAAAGTCGCAAGCAACGGCCACAGAAAGGCGGTGAAGCCAAACCGTTCCCGAATCCCGTCGGCGATGGTGTGATGGCTGACGGCGGCGAAGCGGCCGGCCATCTCGACCAGGAAGATGATGCAGATCGTGCCCAGGAGGACGGCCCAGATCAGCTGGAACCTGAACGCTGCACCCGCCTGTGCGGCGGTTGCCATCGATCCGACCTCTAGAAAGCCACCGACGCTGGTGACGATGCCCAGCGATATTTCGAGCAGCTTCTTCATGGTTTCGGCGCGAAATGTTTGGCGTAGGATGCATTCAGGGCGGCGGTGGCAGCCTGGATATCCTGCTGCGCCTGTTCCGCCTCCGATCGGTTGCCGTCCTGCACCGCCGTCGCGGCGCGTGTCACCGCCGCCGACAGCTGTCCGATTACCGCCGTCAGACCGGCTTGCTCGCTGGGCTCAGTCGACTTGGCGGACTGGATTTGCGCACCGGCATCGACGAGCGCCTTGCCGACCGATTGCAACGTGCGCGACGTATATGTCGAAGGGGCTGCCCCGGCGGCCCAGGCACCCAGGACCAGCGATGCGGTCTGTGCGGCCGAAGCCGCGGTTTTCGACTGCTGCTCGATCTGGTCGGAAGGCGAGCATGCCGTCAGCACAAACGTTGTCAGCAACAGGCACAGCCGGTCCGGTCGAAGACCAATAGCTGCAATGGCATCTACAATACGTGTTTGTAGCGTTGCTGCCACACGATTGTTCTCCCCGGCACCAGGCGACCTCGGCGTACAATTTCATCTAGGGCGCCTGGTGGTCACGTCAACTGAACCGTCGGGAACTGCCTGGCAACGCGGAACAAACCTTCGATCGCCGGATTAGGGATATCAGGAGGCAAAGGTCATGGACAAGGAAGAGCGTATCAGGCAGCGGGCCCATGAGATATGGGAGCGCGAAGGCCGTCCGCAAGGACGCGAGCGCGAGCATTGGGACCAGGCCGTGCAGGAGATCGAAGCTGAGGGCTCCGAAGCCGAACGCGGTCCGGTCGTGCCCGATCCAACGGTTGAGACCGGCTCCGATCCCGAGGTGCGCGGCAGCAAGCGGCGGGGGAAGTGAGCCCCAATGCCTCGTCTCGTCGCCTGGATCGTGGTCGTACTGGTCGTGCTCTTCGCCGCATGGCTGATGCTTGGGCGCGACAGGACCAGCACTGGTGGCGAAACTCAGCCCTCGCCACATGCAATAGACCAGAATGGATAGGAGCTGACATGACGGCTTGGGAAAGCCATCCCGAACAGGACCCTGCGGAAGGATCGCGATCGACGATAGAAAAGCAGCTCCGCAAGGAGCAAGGCGGCGAGGCGAAGAATCGCGAAGCCAAGCCAACTTCCGACAAATCCGGCAGCAAGGCCAAGTTGCCTCCGGAAGCGCCGAAGAAAGGCTCAGGCCTGGACTGAGCGGCTGGTTTCACGTTTCCACGTCGTCATTCCTCCTCGCTCCGTCGCGCGAATGGTTGTCATTCGGGCAGATCGCCGGCAGCCGCTTCTGTCCTCTTTCCAGCCGAGCCGGTGCCTTGAAATAATGAGGATAGCGTTCCCGGACGATTGCGAGCACCTCGAAGATGCGGCGAAGATGCGTTCGCATCGCCTCTTCCGCCGCAAATGCGTCGGCCTGCTCGAGCGCATCGACGATCCGCCGATGTTGGCCGAGAACCACCGACATGCTGTCGAGGCGCGGGAAAGACAGGAAGCGGAAACGGTCCATGTGCAGCTTCGCCGCGCTGATGTCGGCCCAGATTCCGGGGAAGCCGGCATGGCTGGCAATGTGCTGGTGGAACAGCTCGTCCGACTTGAAGAAGCGCCTGTCGTCCGAGATGGAGGCGAACGTCTCCTGGACCGCCAGTTCGCCTTTGAGCATGGCGAGCAGTTCGGCGCGGCGCGGGCTCTCGACCGCACGCTTGACCAGGCCGACTTCAAGCGCTTCGCGCAGGAACTGCGATTTCTCGAGATCGGCGATCCGCAGCGGCGCCACCATGCTGCCGCGCTGCGGATAGATGTCGATCAGGCCAAGTCCGGCCAGCCGGGCGAGCGCCTCTCTGACCGGCGTGCGGCTCACGCCGAGGGCTTCCGACATCGCCTTTTCGGAAATCAGCTCGTGCGGCTTCAGGCGGAAGGTCAGGATCTGGTCGAGCAGGACCTCGAACGTCCTCGCCGCGACTGAAGCGCCGGGGCCGGTTTCGCCAAGCCGCCCCTCGGTGATGGTCCGCATTCCCAAAAGCCTTGCCATCGGCAATTCCCTTAAAGGCTCGGCAGCTTCAAGCCGTTCATGAAATGGCTGCGCAAGCAGCAGCGCCGATGTTATTCCTTGCGCGGAGAACCGCCGATGCGCGCCAGCAGGCCGCCATCGACGCGCACGACTTCGCCGGTGACGAAGGAGGCATCGTCGGACAGCAGGAAGGCAACGACGGCCGCAATCTCTTGCGGCTGGGCGGTGCGGCCGAGCGGATGCATGTTGTCAAGGATGCGCATGATCTCGTCGGGCTTATCGTTCAGCTTGACCGCATCCCGCAGCATCGGCGTGTCGACCGCGCCCGGAGCCACGGCATTGACGCGCACACCGAGCGGCGCATAGTCGACGGCCATGGATTTGACCAGCCCGATCAAGCCGTGCTTGGCCGTGCTGTAGGCCAGAACCCCTTCCTGGCTGGCCAGGCCTTGCACCGAGCTCATATGGACGATGGCGCCGCGGCTTTGCCGCAGCAGCGGCATCGCCGCGCGGGAGAGCAGATAGGCAGCCTTGAGGTTGACATTCATCACCTCGTCCCAAAGCGCCTCGTCCGTGGTCTCCACCGTTCCGTAACGCTGGATGCCGGCATTGTGGGAAAGCATGTCGAGCCCGCCGAACGCGGACCGGGCAAGCTCGACGGCGCGGCCGCAGGCTTCGGTGTCGGCGGTCGAGCCGAGCACGGTGTGCACGGTCACGCCGCGCGCCGCAAGCTGCGCCGCGACCTCGTCCAGCTGATCGCCCACACGGTCGAAGAGGATCAGGTCGACACCTTGCTGGGCCAGCCTTTCGGCGACAGCACGGCCGATGCCCATGGCCGCCCCGGTGACCAGTGCGCGTTTCTTGAACTCAGCCATTTCTCCTCCCACGAACAGTTGCAGCGGCTGCCATGGTAGTCGATCAGCGACGTATGACGTACCCTTTTCGCTGAGCCGGCCCGAGCGTATTCGGCGTCATGTCGATCCTTGCATGAAGGCCAGTGTTTCCGCGCGCGTCGGCGCGCCGAGCCGTCCGCCAAAACGCAGGCACTTCAGCGCAGCGGCGGCGCTTGCCACTGCTATGGCCTGCTCCTCATCCCAACCTTCAGCCAGCCCCAGAGCGAAGGTGCCGTGAAACACGTCGCCCGCCGCCAGCGTGTCGACGGCTTCGACTCGCGGCGACGGCAGATGACGGACATCATTGCTGCTCGGGTGCTGGAACGCGGTGCCGTTCGCCCCATCGGTGATCGCGACGAAGGCGCCGGTCCGTTCGCCCAGAATAGCGACGGCGGAACCGGCGGAAACCTCTGGACCGCAAAGGATACGCGCCGCGGGCAGCGAAGCAATGACATGCGAGGCGAGCGGCAGCAATCGGTCGAGCACCGGTCGCGACGCAATATCGGCGTCGAGGATCGCCGGAATGCAGCATTCGCGGGCCTTCGCCAGCGCCATCGCGGCGGCTCCGGGCCAACGAACGTCGACCAGGACGGCGTCGAAGCGGGAAAAATCCACGGGCGGAAGACGGTCCGGATCGGCTTGCGTGACGGAATCGTAGAAGGGCACAATCATGCGCTCGCCGGCGGCATCGACCAGGATCGTGGCAATGGCCGAGCGGCCATCTTCAACCCTGCGCACCAACGAACAGTCGACCCGCTCCGCCGCCATCTGGGCGATGACATGGCGGCCGACGGCATCGTTGCCGACGCTTGCCCATAGCCAGACCTGCCCGCCCTGGCGGCTTGCCGACGCGGCGGCACTTGCCGCCATGCCGGCGGCGATCTGCACGGCCTCGCTCGGCAGGAACTTGCCGGCGCCGGACGGCAGGACATCGAGGCGCAAGATCGTGTCGTAGGTGAGCGCGCCGACGCAGAGCAGGCGGGGCGCCCTCATTGCAGCCTATAACCGCGCTGATGGGCAATCGCCGTCATTACGCCTCTCAGTTCGGCAAGGCCGCGAAGACGGCCGATCACGGGGTAGCCGGGATGGGTGTGCCGCGTGGCGTCATCGATCAGCTCGTGGCCGTGATCCGGGCGAAACGGCAGCAGCGCCGGTTGCCCGGCGTCGCGGCGGCGTTGCTGCTCGTCGAGCAAGATCGAGACCACCGAAACCATGTCGACATCCCCGTTCAGATGCTCGGACTCCATGAACGACCCGTCCGGATCCTTGCTGACGTTGCGCAGGTGCACGAAGTTGATCTTGTGCGCAAAGCGCCTGGCGATGGCGGGCACGTCATTGGCCGGATTGGCGCCCAGCGACCCCGTGCACAAGGTAAGGCCGCTATGGGCCGATGGCACCGCATCCAGGATAAAGGCGATGTCGTCGGCGTTCTTGACGATCCGGCACAGGCCGACGAGATCGCGCGGCGGATCGTCCGGGTGGATCGCCAACGTGACGCCCGCCTCTTCGGCCGCCGGCAGCACGTGTTCGAGAAAACGGACGAGATTCTCGCGCAGCCGGTCGTGAGACAGGCTAGACTGCTCGGCCACCACTTCGCGCAATTCCGCTATGTCATAGCGCTTGAAGGCGCCCGGCAGGCCGGCCATGATGTTGGCAAGCAGACGCTCTTTTGACGCATCCGGCGTCGCCTCGAACCATTCGCTTGCCCGCTGGAGAACATCGGACGCATAGTCGCGCTCAGATCCCTTGCGCTGCAGCATGTAACAATCGAACGCGGCAAGCTCGTGCATGTTCATGCGGAGCGCCCGTCCGCCGCCCGGCAGCGGCGCAGCCAGGTCGGTCCGGGTCCAGTCGAGGATCAGCATGAAGTTGTAGCAGACGGTGCGCACACCGCAGGCGCCGAGATTGCGTAAGGTCTGCCTGAAATTGTCGTAGAGCCGGTCGAGATCGCCGCGGCCGAGCTTGATGTCCTCGTGCACGGGCACGCTCTCGACGACGCTCCATTTGAGGCCCATCGCCTGATCCGCCTCGATAAGCGCCTGGCGCTGCCTGATGGCGTGGATCGGCCAGACTTCGCCGTAAGGAATGTCGTGCAATGCCGTCACGATGCCGGTCGCGCCGGCCTGCCTGGCATGGGCAAGCGTTGCCGCGTCGCTCGGGCCAAACCATCGCCACGTCTGCTCCATTCGACCTCCAGCTACGGCTCCCCGACGAGACTGCTGTCTATTGGATGCCACCATGGCAGTCAATTGCTTGCCGCAGCCCAGTGCTGTGTCCGCGTTCGGGCGGCCGCCCTTAGAGATTACAACGATACGTGGCGTTCAGATTGAACGGCTACGCAAGATCCGGGTTTCGGCTGGCCCAAAGCATGCCGCGCTCGAACATCGTACGCATTTGCGGCACTGCGAACTCGTCGGCGGTGTGGCCGAGTGCGCTGTAGAAGACGCGGCCCTTGCCGTAGCGGCGCTTCCAGACAACCGGCATGACGACGCCGGCGATGAAATCGAGATGCTCGCCGGTGAAAGTAGTCGTCGCCAGCACCTCGTTGGTCGGATCGACATGCATGTAATACTGCTCTGAACGGTAGGCGAAGCCGTCGATGCCCTGCATGACCGGATCGTCTGGCATGGTGATATCGACGTGATAGTCGATGATGCTGCCTGGATGGGCGACCCACTGGCCGCCGGTCATGAACTGGTATTCCGGCTCGTTGCGGAAGCTGTCGCACATCGTGCCGTGAAAGCCCGCAAGGCCGGTGCCGGCCCCGACGGCGTTGGTCAGGTTTTGCAGTTCCGGCCTTTCGATCGTCGACATGGTGATCACCGGGACAATGAGATCGAGCTTGCCCAGTTGCGGATCGGCAAGCGCCGAAGTCCCCTGCTCCAGCTGCACGTCGAAGCCGTTGCCGGCCAGCATCTCCTTGACGATGTGGGCGCTACGGGCCGGCGTGTGGCCTTCCCAGCCGCCCCAGAAAATCAGTGCCGTCTTGCTCATCGTGTCATCCCCTATTCCAGAATTCCGAAAGGTAGATCGGCGTGCATTGGCGCCGGCCGCGCGCAGCCATATCTCAGGTCGATACGCCGCCCTGTCTCTGCTGAAGAGATGATCGATTCCATGATTTCCAGGACATGGAGGGAAAGATCGAGGCTGGCGCGGTGTTGCCTGCCCGAGACGATCGCCTGCGCCATGTCGGCGAGGCCGAGGCCCCGGTAATTGCCGTCGCCATAGGAATGGATCTGATCGGCCACCGTCCAGTCGCCCTTGCGCTGGCTGGTCCTGATGTCGCCCTGGAACTGATTGGGATCGGAGACGATCATCGAGCCGGTGGTCCCGTAAAGTTCGATGTGATTGTGTTCATGCTTCCAGACGTCGAAGCTGGTGGTGATCGAAACCGCCGCGCCGTTCTCGAATGCGAGCAGGCCGGAAATATGGGTCGGCACCTCGACCCGGATGGTTTCGCCCTGGCGCGGTCCGGAACCGATGATGCGGGTGGGATAGGATGACTTCGCCTGTCCGGTCACGGATTTTACCGGACCCAGGAGATTGACTAGGCAGGTCAGATAGTACGGTCCCATGTCGAGCATCGGCCCACCGCCGGGCTGATAGTAGAAATTCGGATTGGGATGCCAGAGCTCGTGGCCGGGCACCTGCATGAAGGCAGAGCCGGCGACGATGGTTCCAACCGCATCCTCATCGACCAGGCGCCGCGCCGTCTGGTGGGAGCCGCCAAGAAAAGTGTCGGGTGCGCAGCCGACGCGCACGCCCTGTTCGCGCGCGGCCGCGACCAGCCGCTCGGCGTCGCTGAGCGTCGTTGCCAGCGGCTTCTCGGAATAGACGTGCTTGCCTTGCCCGACAGCCTGCAGGCCGACCGGCACATGATGCTGCGGCGTCGTCAGATTGAGCACGATCTCGACGCGCGGATCGGCCAACAGCGCGTCGACCGGCATCGCAGCCAGGCCGTAGGCCGCTGCCTTGGCCTCGGCTGCCGCCCGGTTGATGTCGGCGACGCCGATAATGTCGAGCACCGGGAATTGCGGCGATGCCTTCAGATAGGCATCCGAAATGTTGCCGCAGCCGATAATGCCGACACCGATCCTCCGCATGGGCTTCTCCTCAAAAGGCGGCATTGATGAAACAGCAGAACTCGTTTGTCACCCCCCTTTCGGCCGGACGCGGTTGTCCCGTGACAAGTGCTTACCTCGAGAGCCTCAGAACCGCCGCCCGATCACAATCGCGCGCTTATGCGCGAGCCGCTTGCTTTCGAGGTCGAACGGCCGGTACTCAGCAACACTGCTTCCTGTAGCTTGCTCGACATTTTGATGCCGGCTTTGAGCACAGCACAGATTTTCACCCGTAGAAGGACGCACATGATCCGCCCACAAGGAACCATCGCACCGATCCTGACGCCGTTCGAAAACGACGGCTGCATTGCCCGCGACCTCTGGATATCACACGCCAAGTGGGTGCTGGATCAGGGAGCGCATTTCCTGTCGCCGTTCGGCACCACGGGCGAGGCGTTGTCCGTCTCGTTGCGCGAGCGCATGCAGGCGCTGGAGTGGCTGGTCGAGGCCGGCATTTCGCCAAGCCGGCTTATGCCCGGCACCGGTGTCACAGCACTTGCCGAGACTGTCGAGCTGACCGCGCATGCCGTCGGGCTCGGCTGTGCCGGGGTGATGGTGCTGCCGTCGTTCTTCTATACGGCCGCCGGCGACACCGGTCAGGCCCGTTATTATGGCGAGCTGATCGAACGGGTGGCGAACCCGGCGATGAGGATGATCCTCTACCACATCCCGCAAAATTCCGGCGTAGCGGTGAGCCCGGCGCTGACCGCCCGATTGAGCGAAGCGTTTCCCGATGTCGTGGTGGCTTACAAGGACAGCGCCGGCGACTGGAACAACACCGCGGCGGTCATTGCGGCAGCCCCAAGGGTCGCGGTGTTCCCGAGTTCGGAAGCACAGCTGACGAAAGGCCTCGCCAACGGTGCTGCCGGCTGCATCTCGGCGACAGTCAATCTGAATGCCGCAGCGATCCGGGCCCTCTACGACGCAGTGCTGGCGGGAGAGGACACTACGGACGCGGATGCCGCCATCAGGGCGTTCCGCCAAATCATCCAGGACGCCGGCCTCATCACTGCGATGAAGGCAGTGCTGGCGGTACGGTCCGGCGACAGACGCTGGCTGAATCTGCGCGCGCCGCATGAGAACGCGACGCAAGCCACCGGCGAAGCCGTGCTCGCCGCTCTCGGCCCGCTAGCCGACCATATCGGCCGGAGCTGACTATCGGGCCGTGTTCAGGGCGGCAGCAGCGCGTATCAGCGCCTTGAACGCATTCTCATCTATGTCTTCGCCCTCACGGATATCGATGGCGCGCCTGGTGTTGCCTTCGAGGCTGGAGTTGAACAGGCCGGAAGGGTCCTGCAGCGAGGCGCCCTTTGCGAAGGTCACTTTCACGACGTTCTTGTAGGTCTCGCCAGTGCAGATTATTCCGGCGTGCGACCACACCGGAACGCCTCGCCACTTCCACTCCTCGACCACTTCCGGGTCGGCCTGCTTGATGAGGGCGCGGACATGGGAAAGCGTCTTGCCTCGCCAATCGCCCAGCTCGCTGATCCTCGCATCGATCAGCTGAGAGGGAGAGTTGTCTGCACTTCTTTCCATTGAGTCACTCTTCATCATCATTGTCGCTTTCCCTTGGTTGTTGCCGCTCGCCCGTCACATGAATACCGCTAGTCGGCACCGGATTTGCCGGGATGACTGGCATTCCACTCACATTCGCTCGCCTGGCAATTGGCTGGCTTGCTTTATCCAGTCGGCGAGTTGAGCTTCGTCGAGCAGGTCGTCCTCGTAGATATCGAGGTAGCGCACGTCCTTGTGCTTGGACTCACCGGGTGGGACGGGACGCAGCGACGCGCCGCGGAAGAAAGCCAGCTTGATGTACTTTGTGAAGCAATGGAAGTTGAGGAACCACCCCTGACCCTCTACGCCGTAGAAGGGCGAGTTCCATTTGACAGCCTTGCGCACGTCAGGGACGTTGCGCACGATGAGCGCGTCGAGGCGACGCCCGACGTCGCGTTTCCAGCCCGGCATGGCCGCGATGTAGGCCTGCACAGGAGCGTCACCATCACCCTTCGGGATCTGCGGGTTGCCGCCTGCGAGGAGGACCGGCTTGGCGGCTGCAGGCTTGGCGGCGGACTTCTTCGCGACCGCCGATGACTTGATGGACGTCTTGTTGGCCATGCATTCACTCCAATGCGCCGGTGCCCCCCGCGCTGCGCCGCTTGGGCGCGTAAGGCAGCACGAACATGTACAGTCCGGTAAGCAGGAGCAAGCCGAGTGGAAACAGCGGCATGAGGTATACCCAGTAGGAGGGTTCCTTGCCTACTCCCAGGCTGATGAAGATGGCGGCGACGACCGCCGCAAAGATGATCGACAGCCAGCGGTGGATCTGCCGAACCCATTTGTTCCAATCCATTGAGACCTCCTCTGAAGACGAACCGAGCGGATCGGGCGGCCCGTTTGGCGGCTCCCGCCGGGCAGCCACGCCACTGAATGCGTGCCTTACCAGCGCGCCAGCTGTGTGATTTGAATGAGATTGCCGCAGTTGTCGTTCAGCTGGGCTATGATCGAGCCGGTTACTTCGGTCGGCGGCATGGTGAACTTGGCGCCGCGCGCTTTGATGCGCTCGTAGTCCTCCTTGACGTTATCGGTGAAGAACATGACCGCGGGCTGGCCCTGCTGGAAAATAGCTTGCTGGTAGGTCTTTGCAGCGGGGTTGTCATTGAGCGCGAGTTGCAGCTCGGCACCGTCCGGCTCGTCGGGTGATGCGACGGTCAGCCAGCGAAACGGCCCATTGCTGAAATCGGCCTTCTTGGTAAAGCCGAGCGTTTCGGTGTAGAAACCCAGAGCCTTTTCCTGGTCATCCACGTATACTTTGGTCAACTTGATCTTCATTGGCTTGCCTCCATTATCGCTCCGCCATCTGCCGCCCTGTAACAGAGCCCTTGCTTGAATAGCGCAGGCGGATCTCAGTCCGTTCGCGCAAGAACCTGCTCCAGATCGTCAAAGAACCTCGGCCAGCCGACTTTGGCACCCCGGAAGTAAGGCTGCTGATCCGGCCGGAAGCCCGACTGTTCCATACGCAAGCGGGCGCCGATGCTCGTGGGGGTGATCGTCCAGGAGACGACACTCTTGAGATCCTTGGTATCCCACGTGTAAGTCAGCGTTCTGTTAGGCTCGACCGTCTGGACCTGACATTCGACAGAGCCCCAGGCCGCGTGAAGGTTGAAACGGTGGTCCGCGACAGGTTTGAAGTCGTTTTTCATGAGCCACTCCTCGATCAAGTGTGGTTGCGTGAGCGCGCGCCAGATCTTCTCGGGCGGATAAGCGATTTCCCGTTCGACAATGACGGAGAGCGTTTCGGTCGCTATTTCGTTCACTGGTCCATCCTTTTGAGCAGGTCCTCGAGGTCGTCGAACCGGCTCTGCTAGAACCCGGTCATCTGACTTGTCCAGTCGATCAAGGGGGCAAGCGCCGCAAGCTGCGCGCTATAATGGGTCTGCCGTCCCGCATGGCGGTCGCGCACCAGCCCCGCCCGCCGCAAAACCCCGAGATGTTTCGACACGGCCGGTTGCGAGATCCCGGCCTGAGCCGTCAGCGCGCCGACTGTCTGCTCTCCCTCGCGACACAGTCGCTCAAAAATAGCGCGCCGAGTCGGATCGGCAAGCGTTCTGAAGAGCACATCGTGAGCGTTTGGCATTGGGATAGATAACCCTTCGGCTATTGATCGATGCATAACCACCGGGATATGTGTGAGTCAAGCGGGAAGCGGCATAATTCTCGTTGCAGGAGCGGTCACTTGCTTCGCTCACGCAGCCAGTTGCTCATTCGCCGTGCACTGGAATTGTCACACGTAATGCGCTATATGACCATCTACATGGTCAGGAGCTGACATGGGCGCGGTCAATCTGGCGGACGCCAAGGCACATCTGAGTGAGCTCATCGACCGGGTCGAGGCTGGAGACTCGATCGACATAACCCGGCGTGGCAAGCCGGTCGCCAGGCTCACGGCCGTGGCCCGCCCTCGCAAACGGATCGACGCCGTCCTGCTCCAATCCCTGACCGCAACCATGCCTCTGCAGGCTCAGGCTGCCGCCGATCTGGTGCGATCGATGCGAGATGGCGATCGCTATTGATGTCCTATCTCGATACTTCGCTGATCGTCGCGGCGCTATCCAACGAAGCCATGACCGCGCGCGTTCAGGGCTGGCTGGCGGAGCAGGACCCAGCGCAACTTGTGATCAGCGACTGGACCATCACCGAGATGTCCTCCGCCATGGCGATCAAGCTTCGGACCGGACAGATCGACTTGGAGCAGCGCGCGGCTGCGCTCGCGATGTTCAATAAGCTGGTCGCTGAGAGCTTCACCGTGCTGCCGGTGACGGGCGGGCATTTTCAGGTCGCCGCGAAATTCGCCGATCAGCATATGCTCGGGCTTCGTGCTGGCGACGCCCTGCACCTCGCGACGGCATCGGAGCATGGCGCCACAGTGTGGACCCTCGACCAGCGGCTCGCCGAGGCAGGACCGATTCTCGGCGTACCGACGCAGTTGCTGGCATGATCAGGGCCTCTCCTCCAAAATGAATATACCCAAGCTGCGTTGCGAGTTGATCACGCTCATTGAAGGGAGCTGGCCGGGAGCGAACTGGCGGCTTTCGATGTTGCCCTAGCGGCGCGTCGGGCACGCAGAGCGATGCTGTCAACCACAAGCGTCTGCACGGGCGAGGAGAAAGGCCGCTTCGCGCGCGTTGCGGGTGAGCTTGGCCGCAGCCTCGAACTCGGCGCGGGCCTCGGCCAGCCGGCCGGCCCGAAACAGAAAATCGCCCCTCGCCGCCGGCAATGGCGCATAATTGCGCAAGGCGGCGGCGTCGGCAATCTCGTCCACCAGCCGCAGGCCCGCTTCAGGCCCGAAGGCCATGCTGTGGGCGACCGCTCGATTGAGATCGACCACCGGCGAGGGCATCACTGCTCGTAGCCGGTCGTAGAGCGCTGCGATGCGGGGCCAGTCGGTATCGGCCAGACTGCGCGCCCGCGCGTGACAGGCTGCAAGCGCGGCCTGCAACACATAGGGGCCATCGCCCCCGAGAGCTTCGGCACGGGCCAGCGCGTCAAGGCCCCGGCGGATCAACAGTTGGTCCCAGCGTGCGCGGTTTTGCTCAGTCAGGGTCGAGAGGGCGCCGTCCGGCCCGATGCGTGCGGGCAGGCGCGATGCCTGGATTTCCATCAGAGCCAGCAGACCGAACACCTCGGCATCCTCGGCCATCAGACCCGCCAGCATGCGGCCCAGCCGTTGTGCCTCCAGGCACAGGCCCGGCCGGACAAGGTCGTCGCCGGCCGTGGCAGCATAGCCTTCATTGAAGATGAGGTAGATGACCTCCAGCACCGAGGAAAGACGCACTGCACGCTCGGCACCGCGCGGCACCTCGAAGCTAAGCCCCGCCTTTCCGATCGTCCTCTTCGCGCGGACGATGCGCTGGGCGATCGTCACCTCGCTCGACAGGAAAGCACGGGCGATCTCGTCCGTCGTCAGGCCGCCGATGACACGCAGCGTGAGCGCTGCGCGAGCGTCGGCCGAAAGTATCGGGTGGCAGGCTGTGAAGATGAGGCCCAGCAGCTCGTCGCCAAGATCGTCGTTCATGGCCATTTCGTTTCCCTCGGCCGTACGGTCGCACTCGCCGTCCAGCTCCCGGGCGATCTCCTCATGCTTGCGCTCGCGCATCTTGTCGCGACGGATCGCGTCGATGGCGCGGCGTTTGGCGACCGTCATCAGCCAAGCGCCGGGATTGGCCGGAACGCCGGTCCTGGACCATTCGGAGAGGGCTATGACCAGGGCGTCCTGCACCAGTTCCTCTGCAAGGTCGACATTGCGCACGAGGCGGGCCAGGCCCGCAATGAGCCGGGCCCGTTCAATGCGAAAAATCGCCTCGATCGCCTGGTGCGTCTCGCCTGCGGTCATGCCGCCTTGTCGGCCAAAGCCACAATGGAGGCAAGCAGGTTGCGGCCGACAGGTTCAGTTGCCGCTGCGCTTCTCGCGCGTCCGGTCACGGATTTCCGTGACCTCCGGCGTCAGATTCCCATTGCCAATCAGCCATCTCGTACAGCGGCCGGATTTCGATCTCGCTCGGTCCCGGCATGGGATTGGGGCAGCGCTTCACCCAGGCGACCGCCTCGTCCATGTCCTTGACTTCCCAGAGCCAAAAACCGGCGACCAGTTCGCGGGTCTCGGCGAAAGGCCCGTCGATGACCGTCCGGCGGGGACCATCGAACGCAACGCGCTTGCCCTGCGAGGAGGGCTTGAGGCCGTCGGCGTCGAGCAAGATGCCGGCATTGCGCAGCTCGTCGTTAAATCTGCCCATCGCCTCCATCGCCTCTTTCGCCTCGGGCGTCGGGAGAAAGCCCTTTTCGCTGTCCTCGGTAGCCTTCACGAGCACCATCACACGCATCGTCTGTCTCCTTGTTTGAGCCGGCCTCACCGACCGGCAGCGAAACGACGAACGGAGTTTAGGAAATCGACATTGTCCTGCAGATTTTTTTTCGAGCTTGAAGAGAAAGATGCCGATGGCTGCTCCCCTGGTCAGGGGTCGCGATGGCGCGATATCGAGATTGGGCGCTACGCTGGTCGCGGATTGTAAGTAATTCTACGCTAAAGTCCTCCGCGTCCAGCCGCGTTGGTTCCGCTCTTGGACCCGACACGCATGAGTGGCCTGCCTAAACCATTTCGGGACGTTTAGAAGCCTCGCGGATCGCCTTGTGCACGCGGCGCTGCAAATCCATGAAGGCCGGAGTTTCCATGACCTCTTCCCGGCGCGGGCGCTCGATATCGACATTGAAGGTCTGCATGATGCGTCCCGGCCCGATCCCCATCACGACGATGCGGTCCGACAGGTAGACGGCTTCTTCCACATCATGGGTGACGAAGAGCACGGTGAGCCTGTGCTCCTCCCAGATCTGCGTCAGGAGTTCCTGCATCTGATGCCTGGTCAAGGCATCGAGCGCGCCAAAGGGCTCGTCCATCAGAAGCATTTTGGGTCGATAGGAAAGGGCACGCGCTATGGCCACGCGCTGCTTCATGCCGCCAGAAAGCTCAGATGGATAGCGATTGGCGCTATGAGGGAGCTTGACCAGATCGAGATGCTCGCGCGCTATCCTGCGGCAGGTCGCGCGGTCATGACCCGCGGCCTTGAGCGCGAACTCGATGTTCTGCTGCGCCGTCAGCCAGGGAAGCAGGGTGTAGGACTGAAAGACGACGCCGCGGTCGAGGCCCGGCCGCAGGATGGGCGCACCATCGATAGCAAGATCTCCCGCGTCGAAATCCTGCAGTCCGGCAACGATCGACAGCAGCGTGCTCTTGCCGCAACCCGACGTGCCCACCAGCGAGACGAACTCGTTGTCGGCAAGATCGAGATTGATATCGCGCAGCACTTCCGTGCGCCGTGCGCCCGTGCCGAAGCTTTTGTGGAGGCCTTCGATCCGCAGTTTGGGCAAACTCATCGGCCCGGCCTCATTGCACGTGGCCCTCCTGCCGGAACAGCACTTTTCCCAGTGCCTTCATGACCTGGTCGGTAATGAGGCCAAGCACGCCCAGCAGCAGGATGTAGCCGATGATGGTGTTTGTCTGGAAATAGCGCTGGGACACGGTGATGCGGTAGCCGAGGCCTGATGTCGCCGCGACAAGTTCCGCCAACACCAGCCAGGTCCATGCCCAGCCGAGACTTATGCGCAACGTATCCCAGATGCCTGGCAAGGCGCTGGGAACGACGATGCGCGTCAGGATCTTGCGATCCGGCAGGCCGAGCGTCCTGCCAAGGCCGATGAAATCAGCGGGAACCCGCTTCACATTGTCCATGATCATCAGCACCTGCTGGAAGAAGGTGCCTATGAAGATGATCAGGAATTTCTGGGCATCGCCCGTCCCCGACCACAGGATGGAGAGAGGCACGAAAGCGACCACCGGCATGTAGCGGATGAAATCCACAAGTGGCTCGATCGCCGCTTCCCAGGTTCTGAAGCTGCCGATCAGCACGCCGATCGGAATCGCCAATGCGGAGGCGATGAGAAAGCCAACAGAAATACGGTATATCGAGGTCCTGAGATCCAGCCATAGCGTGCCGTCACCCGAGAGCTTGCCGAGCTGGGTCACCACGCTTCCCGGCGACGGCAGGAAAATTGGCTTTACCAGTCCCAGCCCCGTTGCCGCCCACCAGGCGAGGCCGAGGCCGGCAAAGACGGCCACTGCTATCATCAGGAAGCGCGAGCGTGCGATGGGCGCGCCGAGCCCGGCGGAGGGGCGACGGCGCATCGGCTGTTTGATCGCCGGCCCCGGCGCTGCGTGAGACGGGCTTGGCTCGGTCGCACGCTGCTCGGACATTTGCGTCACCACCGCGAGCCGGCCCTCGTCATTTCGCGGCCTTGACGAATGACGGGTCGATCATCTGTTCCGGCGTCACGTCCGCCTGCAGCAGCCCGGCGTTCTTGGCGGCCGCCTCTACATCCGCAAATGTCTTGGTGGAGAACTCCCCGGTCAGCGCATCCTTGTTTTCGGCGAGAGTATAGTAACGCACGCCATCAAAGGCGGTGTTGAGGTCTTCGACGCTCGACCCGACCGCCTTGGAGATGATCGCCCGGCCGTCGGGCGTGTCGGCGTTGTAGGCCTTCAGGGCCGCATCCCAGGTCTTGATCATGGCAAGCACCTGGCCGGGACGCGACTTGATCACCTCGTCGCGCACCACGAATACGTCACTGATCAGGCCGGGATCTTCGCCCGCGGTGAAGAGCAGCTTGAGGTCTTTGTTCTGCGCTCTTGCCGCGGTCAGATAAGGCTCATAGGTGACTGCGACTGGAACCTGGCCGGCGATCAAGGCGCTGCCGGCATCCGCCGCCGGCATTGGAACCGGCTGGACATCGGCGATCGACATGCCGTTCTTGGCGAGCGCGTATTTGAGCAGGATGTCGCTCGTCGTGCCTTCCTCAAAAGCAACCTGTTTGCCCTTGAGGTCGGCGACGGTGGCGATGTCCTTGCCGGCGATCATGGCGTCTGCCGTCATGCTGACGTCGAGCAGAAGCACGATCTTCACCGGCAGGCCGGCCGCAACCATTCCCATAGCCGTGTGCGTCGCGATGTTGGCGGCATCGAGCTGGCCGCTCGCCAGGGCGGCGTTGATATCCTTGTCCTCCGCGAAGTTCACGATCTGCACGTCGGACAGCCCGCTTGCCTTGAACAGGCCCTTGGCCTCGGCGACGTGCCACTGGCCGTAGCCCAGCCATGGCTCGATGCCGATCTTGAACGTTCCTGCCTCAGGCGTCGCCGGAATTGTCGTGTCGGCCGCGTAGGCCGCCGGGGCAAACCCGACAGCAGCAGCCATAACGAGCGCCCGAAATTGTCCTGCTAGATTACGCATCATCTTGTTCCCCTTGATGATCACGCCGCTTTTTTGAACCAAACTCCGGCCTGGTGAGAATGCCGGCGTCTGCTCTTGCGGCACCGTGCCTCGGCATCTTAGCTGCCCGTTCAACGAAAGTGCGACGACACTTCAACGTTAGCAATAGCGGATGTCAAGGCTAAATACATACATGCATATACAAGTTAGACCCCTCCTTCCGAGTCTGATTCGCTTCACTGCGATCAAGTTTTTTTAGACGGAGAATACCGGCTGCCAAGCGAGTAGCGGCTGCCAACGTAAGTCAGCTTGCTGATCGTGGCAACGATGGCGCCCGTCCATGTCCGGCGATGCAGAAACAGGCAGCAGCTGCCGACATCGATGCCCAGATGCCGCGCCGTCTCGGCATCGGCAGGGGTCGCCGAGATGATGTGCTCGACCTCCGTCACCGGGGTTTTCTGCATGAGGTAGTCGTAGGTTGCTGTCTTGGAAAAGTCCTGCTTGTCATAGTCGGGTATCAGGCCCGGGTTCACGAAACGCTCTTCCAGTTGCACAGGCAGGTCGTTCTCGAAGTTGACGACGATGGAATGATAGACCGGCGCGCGTTTTGCGAACTCGAAGGAAAGCGCGAGCTCCTTTGTCGGCGTGATCTTTTCGAGCACGATAACCTCGGAGCGATGCCTGTTTCCCCGCGCGACAATTTCCGCCGCGATGTTGTTGATCTCGATCAGTGCTGATTGCGGTCGAGGTGGCGCGATGAATGTGCCGACGCCCTGGAGCCGGATCAGAAAACCCGCAGAGGTCAACTCCCGCAAGGCACGATGGACCGTCATACGAGACACGCCGAGTGTCGCCACGAATTCATTTTCGGACGGCAGCTTCCGGTCCTTGCTCCATTGGCCCATTCCGATGTTCGTCAGGATGTAGTCCTTGACCTTCTCGTAAAGAGGGCTGGCGGTATCGGGCAAAGTGATCATTTCAAAATCCTTTCCGGCAACGTTCGGAAATCACACGCGCCCGGAAGACCGCATCCGGATGATTGTTTTCAAACCATCGCCCTGCCCCGCCAACAGCCGCTCATAGGCTGCGGGAACATCATCCAGGCCGATCTCGCGGTCGATCAGTTCGACCATGGGCTCGGTCAATTCGCCGAGCATCCGAATGGCGTCGGGAAGCTCATCGGCAAAGGCGTGGCATCCCAGCAATGCGATTTCGCGTTCAACCAGGATGTTGGGATCGATGTCGAGGCGCCCATGGAATATGCCGACCATCGCAACGGTGCCACCGGCATCGAGAACGCCGAGCAACTGGCTGAGTGCTGCGATGCTGCCGGTCGCTTCGACGGCAGCAAGCAGGGGGGCATCCGCGGTGGCGGCGGCAATGGCGTCCCGGTTCAAGTCGACGATGCTGGCGCCGGTCACCCGCGCCACCCGGGCGCATCGGCCAGGGTTGCGATCGGCGACGAGCACGGTACCTGCGAATGTCCGGGAAAGCAGCAGTGCGGCAAGCCCGCCAATAGTCCCGCAGCCGACCACAAGAACGGAGCCGGCCGTTTTCGGCAGACGCCGCACTGCGTGCAACGCTACAGCCAGCGGCTCGGCCATCGCAGCGACCCGTTCGTCAAGCGCGGCATCGACGACGTGCAGCAGGCGTGCGGGCAGGACCGCCTGTTCGGCAAATCCGCCGTCGCATATCTCGCCGACAAAGCCCAGCGACGTGCAAAGGTGCCGCCTGCCTGCATGGCATTGCGCGCATTCTCCACACCAGAAACGGGAATCGGCGACCACGCGGTCGCCAACAGCGACGATGTCCACGCCCTCGCCGATAGCGATCACCGTGCCTGTCAGCTCATGGCCAGCCGTCGAGGGCGCCCGGCTTATCCATTGGCCCGTGCGAAAGTTGTGAAGATCGGAACCGCAAATGCCTGCGGCATCGACCCTCAGCTTCACCCAGCCTGGCTCGGGAGCGGCTGGCGCGGCGATATCCTCGACGCGCAGGTCGCCGGGTCCATGGAGTCGCGCCGCCCTCATCGTCATCGTTTCCGCTCAGCCGGCGAGATAGCGATCGCGGATCTCCGAAACCGCGTTCTCATGCGAGCTGAACCCTTCGTAGCGGGCGAGCCTGCGGGCATGCAACGCGAGTTCCGGATAGGCCGCCGAGGTCACATAGCCGACCGACGATCTCTTGACGAAATCCGTCACCGAAAGCGGTCCAAAGGTTCGCGCCCACCGGCTGGTCGGCAGCACCGCATTGGGTCCCAGGACGAAGTTAGCCAGGGTCACCGGCGTGTGCGGTCCCATTAGGATCTCGGCGGCTTCTGTGATACGTCCAAGGTGCGCAAATGGCTCCGTTGACAGAATCTCGAGGTGCTCCGGGGCATAATCGTTGATGAAACGGTAGCTGTCCTCCAGCGACTCGGTCAGCACGATGCCGCCGCGCTTTCCAGTCAGCACCGCGCGCGAGAACTCCACACGCTGTTCACTCATTCGGGACCAGTGTTCCGGTATCGCAATCAACGCGGCTTCGGCGACCTTGCGGCTATGCGTCACCAGATAGGCCGACGAATCCGGGCCGTGCTCGGCCTCTATCAACAGGTCAAGAGCGGCCAGGCCGCCGTCGACGCTGTCATCGGCAAAGATGATCGCTTCGGACGGGCCGGCAGGCAGGCCTGTGTTGATGATCGGGGACAACACGCTCTTTGCCGCCACCACCCACGGGCTCCCCGGCCCGACGATCTTCACGGCAGGCTTCACGGTCTCGGTTCCATAGGCGACGGCGGCGACCGCATGGGCGCCGCCGCACTTGTACACGGTCTCCACGCCGGCAATGCGGGCAGCAACCAGCGTCGCGGCGTCGACGGAACCATCCGAAGTCGCAGGCGTCACGATCGCGATCTGGGGAACCCCGGCAATCACCGCCGGAACCGAGGTCATCATCGTCACCGAGGGGAAGGCGCCTTTGCCGCGCGGAACATAAAGCGCAACGGAAGCAATCGGTGTGTATCGGTCACCCGCATAGGCGCCCGGCCGAACTTCCTTGAGCCACATCGTTTCCGGGCGCTGCTCCTCGTGGAAATGCCTTATGTTCTCAATGCCGAACCGGATACTCTCCACGACATCCTTGTCGACCTTGTCGAATGCCGCGTCGAACTCCGCTTCCGAAACTTTCAGCCCACCCTCGGCAACATCGGCTTTGTCGAGTTCGCGCGCAAACCGGAGCAAGGCCGTGTCACCTTCATCCTTGACGGCCTTGATGATTGGACGGACCTTTTCGATGAAGGAAGACAGATCTCCTTCTGCGCGTTTCAGTAAACTGGACCGCTGATCGACACTGAGGGATGACAGGCGGTGGAAGCTGACGTCAGACATGGCGGCTCCTTTTCTTAGGACGCAATTACGGTTAGCGCTTGTCGATCACTTCTGGGACACATCTCCAGCCCCTGAAGCCTTCAAATCGATGCGAGAAAGCCTCCATCCACGGGAATGGACTGGCCGGTTATGTAGGCTGCCGCATCCGAAGCGAGGAACACCGCGATTCCGTGCAGGTCCGGGAGATCACCAAAACGGCGCTGCGGAATCTTGGCGAGCATCGATTGCTGCCATGCCTGGTTGCTGTACAACACGTCTGTCATCGCTGTCCTGAAATAGCCAGGCGCAATGGCGTTGACCCGGATCCCAAGATCGGCCCACTCCGCCGCAAGCGCCCGCGTCATGCCGAGGAGGCCTGATTTCGACGAGCCGTACGGCACCGCCGTGGGAACCCCAACCTCGGAAGTTAACGAACAGAGATTGATAATGACGCCGGGCCGTCCGGCGTCTCTCATCTGCCGCGCAGCGGCCTGGGCGCAGAAGAAGGCGCCTTTGAGATTCGTATCGACAATCCTGTCCCACAAGGCCTCGTCGACATCGAGTGAAGGCCGGACCTCTTCCGTACCTGCATTGTTGACGAGAATATCGAGACCTCCGAGCAGGCTGCCGGCCTCGGCTGTCGCCGCCCGGCACCGGTCGACGTCAGTGACGTCCAGGGCGACGGCGTGCGCGACCCCGCCGGCGGTGCGGATAGCGGCCATCGTCTTCTCGAGCGAGGTCACGCTGCGCGCCGTGACGGCGACGTCGGCGCCGGCCGCGCTGAGCGCCTCGGCGATGCTGCGCCCGATGCCACGGCTTGCGCCGGTTACAAGCGCCTTCCTGCCTGACAGATCGAAGAGAGATGCGTTGCGCATGTCATCCTCCTTGGTAATGTCGCGCTTGGACCGATCACGTCGAGACTATCCGAATGCAGCTTATCTATACAAGCATGTACATCATGGCTGTAGTGCGCCATGCGAAACTCTGCTTGTCAGAGCGGCAGCGCATTGGCCGACATCGGACCGGTCTACGCGGTTCGCCCCAGCCCATCTGGAGTTCATCGGGAGGGATATATGAAGCGCGCAGTAGACCACGACGCGATGAGCGTGGTTGGCTATACCACCCCCTGGAGTGCCAAAGCAGGCCAGCGGATCAAGCTCAGCCTGTCATGCGATCGGCCGATAAAGGCCACACGAATTTGCCGGCTCGACAAGCCGGCTCCGGAATTTCTCACCTGGGCCATCGAAACAATAGGTGAAGCACGGCGTCGGCATTTCGACCAGGGGTCGTTCCTGTTCGTGCGGCCCGGCGAACTGGCCAAAGTACAAGCCCTCCACGGTATACGTTTTGAGCTGTTCCTCACGCGCAACGAAGGTGCGCGCACGATCCTGGAGGCAGGCGCCGTCGGGCTGCGCCTCCGCGACGGCGCATTAGTCGTGGAAATCGGTGACGAAACCCTTGTCGAGAAGAAGGCGCCAACCGGTGTGTGGCTCACTGTCGAGTTGGATCTGCGGCAGGAACAATCGCGTCTGCGCATCAAATCCCATGATCTTCTCGCGCCTTACGAACTCCGTGAAGGTTTTGGCAGCCCGGCGTGGAACCTCCAAGGGCACGGCATCCATTTCGGCGCAAGTGCCACCAACCACGAACCTACCCTCAACGCGAAATTTGCTGCGATCCGGCTCGACACCCCACAGGGGACTGTTGCCTGGGATTTCCCGACGCTGTTACCAACGCAACCGATCCTGTCGTCGGGCGGAGCAGATCCGCTGCTCCTAGATGTGATCAATCAGCCAGCCTTCTGCGTGACTTCGGCACGCTGGGACGGATCGAGCTTCGAGCCTCGCTTGGTGCCGTCGCACTACGACGCTATCCATTGCCACGACGACGACATCGGCCCGCTTGAGTGGCCGGCATCACACCGCGTGACGATCCCTGAAAACGCACACCCAGGCGTCTACGCGTTCCAGGTCGAATGGGAGGGTGGCGACGAACGCGTGGTGTTCTTCGTCACCTCGTCACAGGTCTCGTCGCCGCTGTTGTATCTCGTGCCGACGGCCACCTATCTCGCTTATGCCGACGAATATCTCCCGGATCATCTTTATGAATGGAAAGGCGACGACCGGGGACATCGCTTCGCGATCGCCAACAATCTGAAATCTCTTTACGACTACCATTCCGACCTTAGCGGTGTTTCCATCTGTTCCTACAAAAAGCCGAAAGTGACGCTCAGGGACGATTACGACTATCCGCTCTGCGGCTGCCCACACAATTTGCCGGTCGATCTGCACTTCCTCCGATTCTGCCACGGAAATGGAATCATGTTTGACGTCCTGACCGATCACGACTTGCACGAATGCGGCATAGACGGTCTGCGTCGACATCAAGCCGTCGTCACCGGCAGTCACCCCGAATATATGTCGATCGAGATGGAGCAGGCGCTGCGGCAGTTTGTGGCCGAAGGCGGCAGCATCGCCTATCTCGGCGGAAACGGCTTCGCTGCCACTGTGGCTTTCAAGGACGACCTGATGGAGCTGCGGCGCTCGCCGCTGGAGGCAGGCCGCACCTGGGAGGGCCCGGTCGCCGAACAGGCGCTGTCGATCACCAACGAACCAGGCGGCTATCTCCGCTCGCGCGGCCGAGGCGAATTCTCGCTGATCGGTGGCGCGATCTCACTGATGGGATTCGAAGGCGCGCGCCCCTTCACGCGCACTGAGGAAAGCCGTGAAGCAGGATTCGCATGGCTGTTCGAAGGCGTTGAAAATGCGACCTTCGGCACGGACGGCATCGTGCTGGGTGGTGCCGCGGGCTACGAAGTGGATGCGACAGATCCAGCCCTCGGCACTTCCGCTGACACCGTCGTGATCGCGCGGGCGACGGGATTTCCGGACAGCTTCTTCCAGGATCCGACGCGCTGGTATGAGGGCGGCGATACGCAACGCATCGCCCGCCGCTGCGCCGAAATGACCCTGCGAAAGCTCGCAGCAGGCGGCTTGATCTTTTCGGCAAGCTCGGTTGCCTGGTGCGGCGCGCTGCCAGCCGCAGGCGCCATGAACGATGTCGGCAGGATCACGCTCAATCTGCTTAACCGCCTCGGCACCACGAAAGGAGAACCCGGCCGAGAAAATCAATAACCTTCGGCGAAGGTACTGACCAGCGGACTGCGGGACCTTGAGGAGCGCGGCGTCCCCGATAGCGGGCGGGCATTTAGAGAGTGGTACTGCGCAGTGACTTGGGCCCTCCAAGAGTCTAAGCAGCCAGCATGCTTCTGACAGCACGAAGGAAAAACCGCCGCATACCCCGCTTTCTTGCCGTCTACACCATGGAGCCCGAAGACCTCGCTCGCTTTCGCAGCCTGCCTAAGCCGAGCAGGATGCGATTGATGCCGTCGGCTTGCAGCAATGGGCGGACTGGGAGGAGAGAAATGCCGCATTTTTTCCCCGATCGCGGCGACTTCAACGCCGTCAAAAAATTA
Source organism: Mesorhizobium sp. M0048 (assembly GCF_040323405.1). Lineage (NCBI taxonomy): Bacteria > Pseudomonadati > Pseudomonadota > Alphaproteobacteria > Hyphomicrobiales > Phyllobacteriaceae > Mesorhizobium > Mesorhizobium sp. M0048. Next base: position 27,432 of record NZ_JAMYUV010000011.1, read on the forward strand.
CGCTCTTGATTCTAAAGGTTAAAGTCGTCGCAAAAATATTTTGAGGTTTCGCCAACTGTCGGGACCAATCGAGCGGTTTTTGCACCTCGCGACGTTCGATGGCCCGCTCAGGTCGTCTCAAAAAGTACCGTCACCGCCCCAGCTAAGGCATTAGCCAGAGGCCATAGCGATCGACAAGCAACCGGTGCTGCACACACCCGCTGCGGGCGGTGTGTTGTGAGCGCTGGCATCCACTCGATTCCTGGCGAAATTCAGGCTAGCTTGGGCGATAGATGGCTCAGTTCTGGTCGGTGAATCATAATCAGACCGCCCGTCAAGAGATTGACGGGCAGCACCTTTGGTCTCCCAAGACCGAGAGCGATGGCGCGCGAAACGAGTTCTGCAACAACATGTGCCGTGCGACGCCCGGCGACCCTGTCCTTTCGTATACCGATCAAGCAATTGACTATATGGGCAGGATCGCGGAATTCGCTTTCACCGCTCCGAAACCGTCGAGTTCGGAGAGACCGCAGCTTTGGAATCAAGAGGGATGACTTCTGCCGATCTTTTGGACACCGCTTTCCCCTTCGATTCATCCCAAAACAACAACGGGGAGTCTCGGCCCGCTCCCGCCGAGGCGATATTCGCCCCTCCATCCAGTTTCGGACTCAGGCAATCAGAAAGCCCTATCTGACAGGCATTCCACAGAAGTAATGCAAATTCAAAATCGCGGCCTCATGTTTCAAAACCAGGATGGTTTCGAAGCCGGCGGGTCGCTCACGGTCCTCAAAGCGAGAATTCTAAGAGACGTTCAACAATGACCCAGCACGCAGAAAACGCTCGAATTCTCATGTACAGCCACGACACGTTCGGGCTCGGCCACTTGCAGCGCTGCCGAACTATCGCGCATTCGCTGGTCGAGGATTTCCGCGGACTTCAGGTGCTTATCATTTCGGGTGCGACTATCGCTGGCGCCTTCGACTACCGTGCCCGTGTCGACTTCGTGAAGATCCCCAGCGTCATCAAGCTGCGCAACGGCGAATACACCTCGCTGGAAAAGGACATCGATCTGCATGAGACGCTAAGGATGCGCCAGTCGATCATCCGCCACACGGCCGAGACCTTCCGGCCGGATATCTTCATCGTCGACAAGGAACCGCTCGGCCTGCGCGGTGAGATTGAGGACACGCTGTCCTACCTCAAGACGCGGGGCACCACGCTGGTGCTTGGCCTGCGCGAGGTGATGGATGCGCCGCATCTGCTCGAAGCAGAGTGGGCACGCCGGGACGTGATGCGCAAGATAGGCCTGTTCTACGACAAGGTCTGGGCCTATGGCCCGCCGGATTTCTACGATCCGTTGACCGGCTTGGATGTGCCGCCGGCTGTCAGGGCAAAGATGAGGTTCGTCGGTTTCCTGCAACGGAGCCTGCAGCGGAACGAGTTGCCCGGCCATCGGCCCGAGGGCGACTATATCCTCGTTACCACCGGTGGCGGCGGTGACGGCGCCGATCTGATTCACGACGTCATCGATGCCTATCAGCAGGATCCGCAATTGCAGCATAGGGCCCTGATCGTGCTTGGGCCTTACATGCCGGCGCGCAAGCGCAACAAGCTGCTCAAGAAGGGGTCCAAGATCCCCTATATCAGGATCATCGAGTTCGACAACCGCATGGAAGACCTGATTGCCGGCGCCAAGGCGGTAGTGGCGATGGGCGGCTACAACACCTATTGCGAGATACTGTCTTTCGACAAGCCGGCGCTGATCGTGCCGCGCGTCGAGCCCCGCAAGGAACAACTGATCCGCGCACGGCGCGCGGCCGAACTCGGCCTCATCGAGATGTTTTTGCCGGAAGAAGCCGAGGATTCCCGGCGGTTTGCCGATGCACTGAAGGTGCTGCCGGACCGGCCCCGCCCATCGCAGAGCAATCCGCATCTGACGCTGGAAGGGCTGCCTCATATTTCCGAAATCGTCGCGGAACTGCTCGACCGGCGGGCCGGCCATCACCTTTCAGTCATTGAAGGAATGACCTGAGTTGCAACATCGCAAGATCGTCGTGGTTCTGAAGGGTTATCCGCGGCTGTCCGAAACCTTCATCGCGCAGGAATTGCTCGGTCTTGAGCGTGCGGGGTTCGACCTGATACTTGTCGCGCTCAGGCGGCCGACCGACGAAAAACGCCACCCCGTGCATGACGAGATCAAAGCGCCCGTCCATTATCTGCCGGAATATCTGCATGAAGAGCCGCTGCGCGTGCTTCGCTCGCTGTTTGCCTATCTGCTGCGTCCGGGCTTCTGGCGCGCGCTCGGATCGCTGGCTGCCGATATGCCCCGCGACTTTACGCGCAATCGCGCGCGCCGCTTCGGGCAAGCGCTCGTGCTGGCGGCCGAATGGCCGGAAAACGCGGGCTGGCTGCATGCCCATTTCGCGCACACGCCTGCATCGGTGACGCGCTATGCCAGCCAGCTTCGTGGCCTGCCCTGGACCTGCTCGGCCCATGCCAAGGACATCTGGACTTCGGCGGACTGGGATCTGGCCGGCAAGCTTTCCTCGGCGCGCTGGACGGTCACTTGCACGAAAACCGGCTTCGACCGTCTGAAAAAACTCGCTAACGGCAACTCGTCTGTGCATCTGAGCTATCATGGGCTCGACCTTGATCGCTTCGGCAGTTTCGGCGAGGCGCGAAAGCAGCATGACGGCTCGGCGCCGGACGAACCGGTTGTCGTTCTGAGTGTCGGGCGCGCCGTTGAAAAGAAAGGTTACGACACGTTGCTGGAGGCCCTTGCCCTGTTGCCCGGCGATTTGGCGTGGCGTTTCGAGCATATCGGCGGCGGCGAAGAACTGGAACGGTTCAAGGCGCTGGCGCAAAAGCTCGGCGTGGATGGTCGCGTCTCTTGGAAAGGCGCGCTTGCGCAGGAGGAGGTGCTTGAGCACTACCGCCGTGCCGACATCTTCGCCCTGGCCTGCAGGATCACCGCAAATGGCGACCGCGACGGTCTGCCGAATGTTCTGGTGGAGGCGGCTAGCCAGCGCCTTGCCTGCGTGTCGACCGATACTTCCGGCGTGCCGGAGCTTTTATCGCCGGATGAAACCGGCTTGCTGGTTCCGACGGAAAACCCGATTGCCCTGGCACAGGCGCTGGAGCGCCTGATCCGCGATCCCGTGCTGCGCGTCCGCCTCGGCGACGCCGCAGAGCGGCGCGTGCGCGGCAATTTCGATCATATGGCAAGCATTGGACAGCTCAAGGAACTGTTCGAGCGGGAGTGGCGGGCCGCCGAATGAAGCGGCTGCGCGCTTTCTTCTATGTCCAGCACCTGCTCGGCATCGGCCATCTCGCGCGCGCCAGCCGCATTGCGGCGGCTCTGGTCGATGACGGGTTTGACGTAACCGTCGTGACCGGTGGAGCGCCGATCGCCGGGTTTCCAGGACTGGGGGTAAAATCTGTAACCCTGCCACCTGTCACCTCCGGTGATGAAGGATTTTCGGGACTTGTCGACCTGCAAGGCAACCCGATCGACGATGATTTCAAGAAATGGCGTTCAGAGATGCTGCTGCAGGCATTCCGGGATTGCAGGCCTGATATCGTCATTGTCGAGGCGTTTCCATTTGGACGCCGGCAGATGCGTTTCGAACTCTTGCCGCTGATCGAGGTCATCGACGCGACGTCGCCCAGACCGCCGCTGGTGACGTCCGTCCGCGATATCCTCCAGGAGCGCGTCAAGCCGGGCCGAAACGAGGAAACGGTCGATCTCATCAACAGGCATTTCGACCTTGTTATGGTCCACGGCGATCCGGCTTTCGCAACCATCGACAAGACATTTCCATTGGCTGGGGCGATCAGGGCCGAGGTCACCTACACAGGGCTCGTTGCCGCGCCGCCATCGCCCGCAGCCTCCGAGCGCTTCGACGTTCTGGTGTCGGTTGGCGGCGGGGCTGCCGGAAAGAGCCTTGTCAGCTCCACCATCGCAGCGGCGCGGAATGCCAACAACGCTTGGAAATGGTGTTTGATCACCGGCCCGAACCTGCCGAAAGACGAGTTTGACGCAATCGCACGCGATGCCACGCCGGGCCTGTCCATCTTCCGGTTCCGCGAGGATTTCGCCAGCCTGCTGACCGGCGCCCGCCTGTCAGTCTCGCAGGCGGGTTACAACACGGTCTGCGATGTACTGCGCGCGGGTTGTCGCTCCCTGCTCGTCCCATTTGCAGCCGGCGGGGAAACCGAACAGACGGTTCGCGCCCTGATGCTCGAAGAACTCGGTCTTGCAACGGTGCTGACGGAAAAGGACCTGACGCCTGAAGGTTTGGCGCAAGCTATCGAACAGGCGCTTGTGGGACGGACGCCATCCGCGCATCGTCTCGATCTGGAAGGCGCGCGTCGCTCGGCGCAAATCCTGCGCGAGCGGTATCGAACATGGTCCCTAAATGTGGGGCCCGGTTTCGGAAAAGTTCATGATCAAACAGACGATAGATCCTAACGCGCGTAGCGTCCGTGAGATTCGTGCGACGCGCTTCAAGTCCTGTTTTTATGCGTATCGTTGTCCCAAAACCGCTACGCACTTTTGGGCGAAATGCATTAAACAGTTCCAATCAGCATGAAGCGCGTATAATTTTTTGTCGGCAGTTCGCCGGAGAACCGCACCTCCCGTAGCGCCGCCATCTCCTCGAAGGCTGCAAGCGAAGCCACGCAGTTGATGTGCGTCGGCTCGCTGAAATAATCGTTCGATTGCAGCAGTACATTCGTGCCCGGCGGAAGCAGAGCAAGCCAGGCGCGCAGATCGGCTATGTGTTCGCAGCTCGTATTGACCATCAGGTCGGGCCGCCCGGCCGCATAGTCGAGTGCGTACATATCTGCCGTCAGCGCCCGGAACCGGTCGCCGGCTTCCCGGTTGAGGGTCCGGGCGACCGGCGCGACTTCAGGATCGATGTCGATGCTATCGATCGCCGCGATGTCGAAGCGGGCATCGTTGAAAAGCATTGCCGGCAATACGCCGTACCATCCACCCAGAACCCATATGCGCCCGAAGCGGCCGCCGCCGCTTTCGAACAGCCTGTCGAGCGCCCACATCTTGCAGGCGACCTGCTTGTGGTTGAAGGCGTTGGCAATATCGGCCTTCGGATGCTTGGCGACGACGCGCGCCAGCCCTGCCACGAGAGGGCAGTTGACATAAGCAGCAATTCCCCGTGTGAGGTCCAAGGCTTGCTCGTGCCAGTCCATGGCATTGCGTGGTTGCGTGACATCCATCATAATTCGTCTTGTATGTTGGGATTCTGGGCGACACAACGCAATCTTGCCTCCCGCAAGACTGTTTGATTCCGCGGACGTGATCATGCTGCAAGCCGCTTGGCTATTGCCCGGTGCCGGAGAGAGCCTATTGCATCTGTCCGGATCATCGGCGTCCATCCGCCAGCACCAGCCGCGCAGCTGCGGCCTCGTGCTGCTCAGCTGTTCGCCAAAGCCCTACGAAAGCCGCGGATCGTTTGGCCAGCTGCTTTCTTCGCCGATCGACAATGCCCATGTCGTTGCCATCGACCATGCGCCGGAACTGGATCGCGCCGCCTCGCAGGTTCCTTGCATAGTTGAGCGCGGGGCAATGTCCGTGCACGGCAGCTTCGAGCTTGTCGCTGGCGATGAAGAAATTGCCGATACGCCATTCGCCAGCAGGTGCTTTTACATCCTGCATGCTTCCAACTGAAGGGTCCACAGTCGCATATGGAAGCCAGCCTAGCCCGCTATATCTGGACGCACACCAAGAAGCAGCAGCTCTGGATATTGATGATCGTCGTGCTTTCGATGATCCCGTATTTCATGTCCTTCGACCTGCCGAAGCTGATCGTCAACGGACCGATCCAAGGTCGCGGCTTCGAGCAACCGGGCGCGACCCAGCCATTCATGAGGCTACACTATAACCTGCCGTTCATTGGAGAGGTCCAGTTCTTCTCCGGTTTTCAGCTCGACCGCGAGGAGACCCTGTTTGCCCTGAGCCTTGTGTTCCTCTTGCTAGTCGTCATCAACGGCCTGTTCAAATTCTACATCAACACCTACAAGGGCCGCCTCGGCGAACGCATGCTGCGGCGTATCCGCTTCGATCTGGTCGACCGCGTGCTGCGGTTTCCGCCGGTTTACTTCAAGCGGGTGAAGTCCGCCGAAGTGGCGACCATGGTGAAGGACGAGGTGGAGCCGCTGGGCGGCTTCATCGGCGACGCCTTCCTGCAGCCGGTACTGCTCGGCGGCCAAGCGCTGACGGCCATGCTGTTCATCATGATCCAGAACGTCTGGCTCGGAATGATAGCGGTCGTGATCGTGGCGATCCAGATCGTGCTCATCCCGCGAATGCGGCGGCGGCTGATCGTGCTCGGGCGCCAACGGCAGTTGACGGCGCGCGCGCTTTCGGGCCGGGTTGGCGAAATCGTCGACGGCATCGGCGCGGTTCACGTCCACGATACATCAAACTACGAGCGCGCCGACATAGCTGCCCGGCTCGGGCTCATCTTCAAGATCCGCTTCGATCTTTACCAATGGAAATTCATGGTAAAGTTCCTCAACAATTTTCTCGCGCAGCTCACGCCCTTTCTGTTCTACATGATCGGCGGGTATCTGGTCCTCCAGGGGCGGCTGGACGTCGGCCAGCTCGTGGCCGTGATCGGCGCCTACAAGGACCTGCCCGGACCGATGAAGGAACTGATCGACTGGGATCAGGATCGGCAGGATGTCCAGGTCAAATATCAACAGGTCGTTGAACAGTTCACCGTCGAAGGTCTCATCGCGCCGAAAATCATGGCATTGACGATCGACGATCCCGATCCGATGACCAAACCGCTGTCGGCGATCAATCTGTCCATAGCAGACGATGGCGGTGCGATGCTCCTCAACCGTATCTCCCTCCAGGTCAAGCCGGGTGAGACGGTGGCACTGGTCAGTACCGCAACAGGTGGAGCGGAGGCGCTTGCAGAAGCCTTCGCGCGGCTGATCTGGCCAGACAGCGGAAAGGTCGCTTCGGGCACCGACGACCTGCTTGAACTCCCCGAAGCAGTAACCGGCCGGCGCATATCGTATGCCTCGTCGGATGTTTTCCTGTTCCAGGCAAGCCTCCGCGACAACCTGCTCTACGGGTTGAAGCATGCGCCGCTGACATCGGTGCCTTATGACGGTGCTGCGGCAGATCAGCACCGCTGGAACATTCACGAGGCGCGCCGGTCGGGCAATCCGGATCTTGATATCCACGGCGACTGGATCAACTATGCTTCCGCTGGCGCTACCGGCCCGCACGACCTCTTTGAAGCCGTGCGCCGGGTGCTCGACGCGGTTGTTCTGTCGCGTGACATTCTGGATCTCGGATTGCGCTCTTCAGCTGACCTCACGCGTCACACGGAGCTTGCCAGGCGGATCGTCGAACTGCGTGCGGCGCTGCGGACCCGGCTGGAACAAGAGGGGCTGAGCGGACTGGTGGTTCCTTTCGAACCGGGCGCCTACAACAAGGAAGCAACGATCGGCCAAAACCTGCTCTTCGGCGCTGCCGCCGGTCCCGAACTGGCCGACAGGGCGCTGGCGGCCAATCCCTATTTTGCTTCCGTGCTGAGGCAAGCCGGCCTCGACCGCACGCTCTACGAAATGGGCTTGGAGATCGCCAAACAGGCGATCGAGTTGTTTGCCGACCTGCCGCCCGATCACCAGTTCTTCCAGCAGCTCGCCTTCATGAGCGCGGAGGAGATACCCGCCTACGAAACCTTGCTGCAACGGCTCAAGAACCGTCCCTACGAGGCGGTTTCGGAGAACGATCGCGCCATGATCGTCACCTTGAGCTTTGCCTACATCGAGCCCCGGCACCGCTTCGGCCTGCTGAGCGACGAGCTGATGAGCAAGATCGTCGCTGCACGCAACCGGTTCTATGAAGACCTGCCGCCCGAGTTGCACAATGCGATCGAACGGTATGATCCTGCCAAATACATTGCCGCGGCCACGGTCATGGATAATGTCCTGTTCGGGCGTGTGGGCAACAATCATCCCGACGCGCCCGACCGCATACGCTCCATCGTCTATGACATTCTTGACGAACTCGGGCTTTATGGCGAACTTCTGGATGTCGGCCTGGACTTCAACGTCGGCTCCGGCGGGAGGCGGCTGACCGGTGGACAGCGACAGAAGCTCGATGTTGCCCGGGCCTTGCTCAAGCGTCCCGATTTTCTCATTCTCAACCGGCCGCTGTCGGCGCTCGACCAGCGCATGCAGGATAAGGTGCTGCGAAATGTGCTCGAGGAAGCCAGGCGCGACGGCCATTCGCCGGCAATTGTGTGGGTCGTGACGAATCCGGCAATGGCGATGATGTTCGATCGCGTTGTCGTCTTCGACTCGGGTCAATTGGCGGAAGACGGAACACACGAGACACTCTTGGCGGGGAACGGTATCTTCAAGGAACTGTTGTCATAGAGCAACGGACATTCAGATGGATCATTCTGCCGGTGCACGACATCGGGCTCGCCACCTTTCGCGTGGTTTGCCTCGCCATCTCGGAAAGAGAATTGATTCCATCTTGGCGTCCCTTGCTCTAGTCTGGCAAACGCGAATTTTGGAAGGTTTGCGACAATGCTGCTCAAGGATGAAGTTGGAATGCTGCAACGCGTTCCCTTGTTCTCTGCCATCGAGCCGACAAAGCTCAAGCTGCTTGCGTTCACATCCGATCGTGTGAGCTACAGCGCCGGCCAGATCCTTTTCAGGCAGGGCGACGAGGGAGACGCCGCCTATGTCATCCTTTCAGGCAGGGCGGATATTCTTGTCGATTCCGATAGCGGACCGATAAAAGTTGCCGAACTGGAGCCAAATTCGATCGTTGGCGAGATCGCCATATTGTGCAACAGCTCCCGCACTGCCACCGTCAGAGCGGCAAGTCCGCTGGAAGCCTTGAGAATCCGCAAGGATCATTTCCTGAGGCTTATGAGGGAGTTCCCGGAAATGACCATCGAGATATTGCGGGTTCTTGCCGATCGCCTAAGCCATACGACCGCGGATCTGATCGACGCACGAAGCGCCAAATAACGAAGGACGTGCGCCCGATCCTCGCCGTCGTGACGGCACTGTCCTCTCGCTGAGAAGATCACCCGGAGAAAGCCTGTCTCGCCTAGCAGCGGTTGTTTGGATATGATGGGCGAAGGGGTAGCATGGACGACAACGTTTTCCTGGTCAGGTTTTGGGGTGTCCGCGGCAGCATTTCGGTATCAGGGCCAGAATTCTCTCGCTATGGCGGCAACTCAATCTGCGTCGAAATGCGATGCGGTAAGCATACGCTTCTGTTCGACGCAGGCTCTGGCCTACGGCCTGCCGGCGCGGCACTTCAGGCGTTGGGCGTGACCGATTTCGACCTGCTTTTCACCCATTGCCATTACGATCACATCATCGGGTTGCCGTCTTTTGCGCCGATCTATGATCGGGGCGCCAAGGTTACGCTTTGGTCCGGGCATCTTGCAGGACACATGACGACCCGGCAGATGGTCGATGAGTTCATGCAGCCGCCGTGGTTTCCGGTGAAACTGGAAGCCTGCAAGGCAAGCCTCGACTATCGCGATTTCGTATCCGGAGACGTGCTTCGCCCGCGCGAAGGGGTGGTGGTCCGAACCGGCAGTCTTATCCATCCGGGCGGCTGCATAGGCTACCGGGTCGAATGGGGCGGCCGCGTCGTGGCGATGATCACAGACACTGAGCACGAGCCGGACAAACTCGATCAGGCGGTGCTCGGCCTGATCGAAGATGCCGACCTCGTCATTTACGATTGCACCTACACCGAGGAGGAAATGGAACGCCGCCGCGGTTACGGGCACTCGACATGGCAAGAGGGTGTCAAGCTCTGTGAGGCGGCCGGTGCGCGCAGGCTTGCCCTGTTTCACCACGATCCGACACGGACCGACGAGGAACTGGACGAGATCGAGAAACTGGCCAAAGACAGGTTTACCGGCGCTTTTGCCGCGCGGGATGGCCAGACGCTCAAATTTCCAGTCTCATTGCGCAAAAAGCGCTGAGCTGTTTTCCTCTATCTCTTTGTTTTGACGCAATTCCGGACGGAAAACCATTCACACTTTTCGTGGAATTGCTTTACCGGCGCTGCGCCCGATCAATGTCCTGATCGGAAGCCATACGCAGGCTTCAGTCTGTGCGGTGACTGTGAACAGCCGTTCGAGGAAGAGCCAGGCCGATTCATCATGCACGAGATGGTGGGTGAGCAGGCCGGCCGGTTCGCCTCCATCGAATGCATGCTGCAACTGCGCGATGATGGCTTGAACCAACAGGCCATGATCGCGGCAGCCGCGCGTGCCATGCCAATCCATGATGTCGACATTGCTGTTGATGACCGCAAGTGAAGCCGGTCTTGGCGGCCCATAGACCGACAATGCCGAAAATCCTATCGATCCAAGGTCGGATACCAAGCCGGCGTCGATCCTGTTCCAGGGTGGCACCAGCATCGGAACGGCACGTGCGCCGTGCAGGCCGGTTATGTGCGACAGCCCGCGGGCCAGATCATCGAGCACCGCCTCGCGTGGCCGATGCGCGCCGAGCTCCTGCTTCTTCTGGCCCTCCGGAGCATGATTTCGGTGCGCCCAGCCATGGATGGCGACCGTGGCATGCGGCGCCTCGTCAAGCCGAACGACAAGCTTCTCGTCAGTCAGGGCGGGAATGACGGCCAGAGTCACCGGAACCGCGAATTCACCAGTGAGGTCGAGCAACCGATCAAGCGCAGGCGTCGGATCAACGCCGTCATCGTCGCGCAGCCAGAACTCTGCCTTACGGTCCGCCCGTTGCCAGTTCGCCAGCTCCTCCACCAAGGGTTGCCAGATTTGATCGGATGTCATGAGACCGGGATCTTCGCAAGAAGTTCGGCCAGACGCGCCGCCGCAGCACCGAGACAACGTTCTTCGAGGATGAAACGTCTGGCTTCTGCGGCCATGATGGATCTTTCGTCGTTACGGGTCAGAAGCCTTTCAATGGCAGAAGCGAACGCCGCCACATCGTCCGGCGGGGTGAGAAACCCGGCCTGGCCATCCCGCACGACCTCCGGCACGCCGGCGACATCCTGAGCCACAACCGGAAGGCCGGCGGCCTGTGCTTCAAGATAGGCAACGCCATAGGCCTCGCCGAAACCCGGCCAGACGTAAATTCCCCCACTGTAGAGGACATCCGGCACGGCGGCTGGCTCAAGCGCGCCAAGCCATTCGATACGCTCGGCGGGCAAGCCGGCGAATTGCGCTTTGATCTCCTCGCGGGCAGGTCCGTCCCCGACGATCGACATGGTCCAGGTCAGATGACCGATCGAACCGAGCGCCTGCGCCAGCATGCGATAGCTTTCGACTTTGTCGCCCGGGCGCATCATGGCGACGGTAACGAGGCGCGTCGGACAACCCCGTGCCGGTGTTTCCCGGAATAGCGATGTGTCGATGAAGGGCGAAAGCATGCCGAAAGCGGCGTCGGGTATCGCATCTGCCAGTCCCTGAAGATCCCTTTGCGTGAAGCAGATGTTCAGCGCCGCCTGTTCGACGGCTCGCGCCACCAACGCTTGCGTATCGGCCCACAAACCGGTGTTGCGCCGCCTCGAATAGGAGGCTTCCGCTGTCACATAGGGAACACCAAAGGCCAACGCCAGTTCGGGCCCGATCAGGTCGGGCGCCTTGTAATAGGGATGATAGGTGAACCACAGATCGGGCTTGCCGTCACGATCCCAAAGCCCTGCCAGCCGCGCGGCTTCCTCCCGGGCCTCGACCTTGAGCGCATCGAAACTTTTCGAATCCGGTTCGCGTAGATAGAAGCGCAATTCAGATGCCAGTTCGACGCTGTGCCCTCCATGCTCCAGCGCCTTGACCAGCATCCGTGCCATCTGACGGTCGCCTGAGGCAACGGGATGATTGGGCGACTTCAGCGGCGCGTAGAAGGCAATTCGCATCGCCGGACCCTATCATCGGAAAGCCTGCGCAAGTCAATTTCGAAGCATGATCGACTTCACCCTCAAGCACTGGAATGTGCTATCTGATGCTCATGGAAACAGCTGCCGCGTCCGACCCGTTTGTCGCTTCCCTACCGGTCTTCGCCAGGTTCGAAAGCGTTGCCGATATCGATAACTATCGGCCTCTCCCCGATGGCTGGGCGCTGGCCACCGCAGATATCGTCGGCTCTACCAAGGCGATCGAGGCGGGGCGCTATAAAACCGTCAATATGGCCGGTGCCAGCGTCATTTCGGCGCTGCTCAATGCGCTGGGTAGGCAAGATCTTCCCTTTGTCTTCGGCGGCGACGGCGCGCTCGTGGCGTTTCCCGGCTCGGCGCTGGAGATCACCCGCAACGCGCTGGCGGCTGTCCAGAGATGGGTGGCGGCCGAACTGGATCTGACCTTGCGTGCCGCAATCGTGCCGATAAAGGATATAAGAGCGCAAGGCCTCGACGTTCGCGTGGCGAGGTTCCAGGCCTCCGATGCAGTCTTCTATGCCATGTTCGCCGGAGGTGGCGGCAGTTGGGCGGAAGCCGAGATGAAAGCGGGGCGCTACCGCATCGATCCTGCGCCGGCCGGCGCGCGGCCGGATCTGACCGGCCTCTCCTGCCGCTGGAACCCAATCGAAGCCCGGCATGGCGAAATTGTCTCGATCATAGCCATACCGGGGGCGTCGCGCGACTTGCGCGGTTTTCAGTTTCTGGTTTCCGACATTATCGCCCTAGCCGGCAGGCAGGAACGCGATGGCCACCCGGTGCCAGTGAACGGGCCGGACTACAGTTTGCTGCCCGCCGGCCTCGATATCGAGGCGCGGGCCATGGCGCCGGCAGGACGGCGGTGGCTGTCGAAGCTGTGGATAGTGTTCCTGATGACGCTTACGGCTGTTACGGATAGATATGGCTGGACGATCGGCAGATTCGATCCGAAGATCTACAAACGCGAAGTGGCCAGCAATTCGGATTTCCGGAAGTTCGACGATGGCTTGAAGATGACCATCGACGTTGACGCGGATGTATTGCAACGGATCGAGAACCGGCTGAAACAGGCGGAAGAGGCGGGCATCTGCAACTATGGCCTGCACCGCCAGAAATCGGCCTTGATGACATGCCTCGTCGCATCGCCGCTGCAGCGCGATCACGTTCATTTCATCGATGGCGCCGCCGGCGGCTATGCGATGGCTGCCGCAAGCCTTAAGGCGAAGGTGCCGGTCTGACGGCTTGCGGACATCGATTTTCCGCAATATGCCTCGGGGCTCTTGGGAGCGGTGAGCCTCACCATGGAAGCGGACGGCCTGTCCGAATTGACGGGAAGCACATTTTTGGACGCCTCACGATCGACATATGACCGTCTTCTGAACCGGATTTCGACGCGTGCCGCGCAAGTCGGCGTGATCGGACTGGGCTATGTGGGGCTGCCGCTGGCGGTTGCGATCGCACGCGCCGGCTTCCCGGTTTCCGGCTTCGACATCGAACCCCAAAAGGTCGAGAGCCTGAACAACGGCCAATCCTACATCGAGGCGGTGACGTCGCCAGCCCTTGCCGGCCAGGTGGCGAGCGGACGGTTCCGCGCCACTGCGGATTTTGCCGAACTGGCCGTCTGCGATGTCATCATCATCTGCGTTCCGACACCACTGACGAAACACCGCGAGCCGGATCTCTCCTTTGTCAGGAACACGGCAGGCACCATCGCGAAGCATCTGCGTCTCGGCCAGCTGATCGTGCTGGAATCGACCACCTATCCCGGCACCACCGACGACGTGATCAAGCCCATCCTGGAAAAAACCGGCTTGCGGTCGAGGATAGATTTCTTCCTCGGCTTCTCGCCCGAACGCGAGGATCCCGGCAACCGCAGCTTTGAAGTCGCGACGATCCCCAAGGTCGTGGCAGGTGACGGCACTGAAGCGGCGATGCTCGTGCAGGCTTTCTACCATGGCGTGGTCAAGACCGTCGTTCCGGTTTCCACCACGGCAACCGCCGAGGCGGTCAAGCTGACGGAAAACATCTTCCGCTCGGTCAACATAGCCCTCGTCAACGAGTTGAAGGTCGTGCTCGGTGCGATGGGAATCGACATCTGGGAGGTGATCGAGGCGGCAAAGACCAAGCCGTTCGGCTATATGCCTTTCTATCCTGGCCCTGGACTTGGCGGGCACTGCGTTCCGATCGATCCTTTCTACCTGACGTGGAAGGCGCGCGAATACGAACTGCCGACCCGCTTCATCGAGCTGGCGGCAGAGATCAACACGGCCATGCCGCGTCATGTGGTCGATGAACTGGCGAAGGCGCTGGACCGGCGCTGCGGCAAGGCGCTCAGCCGCTCGCGCATTCTCATCATCGGGCTCGCCTATAAGAAGAATGTGCCCGACATCCGCGAAAGCCCCTCATTGCGGCTCATTGAACTCATCGAGGAATGGGGCGGCAAGGCGGAATTCCACGATCCGCATGTTACCGAAATCCCGACCACACGGGAGCATATGGCGATCAAGGGGCGTCGCTCGGTCGAATTGACCGAGGTGGCCCTGAAGGATTTCGACGCTGTCGTCGTTGCAACCGACCACGACGCGATCGACTATCAGGCGATCGCGGATCACGCTCTACTGATCGTCGACACACGCAATATTTTTGGCCGCCTCGGGCTAGCCCGAGAGACGGTGGTGAAGGCCTGACGGCGTCCGAGCCGGCGAATTTGTGGCGGATCAAGGAGATTTCGAGATAGCATGAGCACAGCGCAAGCAGAAATTTCTGCCATTCTCATGGATAAGGTTGCCGATTGGCTGACGCAATCGGCGTTGGCGGGCGACGATCTGGAAACATTGGTAAGGGGCTTTTGTGAACGGCTGGCTGCTGCCGGCCTGCCGCTGAAGCGGGTGCATTTGAGCTTTTCGATGCTTCATCCGCTTTATGACGCGCTCGGCTTCACCTGGCTCCGCGGCCAGGGCCTGGAAGTGGAAGGCTTCCGCAAGGAGAACGGCGTTCACTCCGACAGATTCCTGACCAGCCCATACTACCATCTGCTCAGCCACAAGCTCGACCATCTGCGGCGCCGGCTCGACCCGTCGGTGCCGTCGGAATTTCCTGTTTTCGATGACCTCAAGCTGATGGGCGTCACCGATTACATGGCTTTCGTCCATCCCTTCAGCGGCAACACCAGTCAGGGCATGATCGGGTCTTGGTCCACCGACAGTGCCGCAGGCTTCAGCGACAGCATGATTGCGGCGCTGCTGCGCATCCAGAACCATCTCGCTATCGCAACCAAGATGGCGGTGCTCACCAAGCTTGCCGACAACATGATGACCACTTATCTCGGCGGCGACGCCGGCAGGCGCGTGCTCGACGGCCAGATCAAGCGCGGCGAGGGTGATACAATCCGGGCGGCACTGGTCATGGGCGACATGCGCGGGTCGTCAAGACTTGCCGAAACCTCCGGCCGCGAAGTCTATATCGATACGCTGAACCAGTTTTTCGACGCCGCTGCTGCGCCTTTCAATCGTAAGGGCGGGCAGATCATGAGTTTCATAGGGGATGGCTTCATTGCAGTTTACCCTTGCGCAAGGCACCGTTCACAGTCCGAGATCGCCTGCCAGGCCGCTCTTGCAGCAGCGCACAAGGCCACCGCGCGCATGATGGATCTCAATCTGCGCAGAAAGCAGCAGGGATTGAGCGACATAAACTATGGTATCGGCCTGCATGTCGGCAATGTGATGTTCGGCAATGTCGGGCTTACCGACCGGCTCACATTCTCCGTCTTCGGCTCGGCTGTAAACGAGGTCCAGCGCCTCCAGACCCTAACCAAGAAATATCCGCACAGCGTTCTCGCCAGCAAAGACTTCGCCAGCTATTGCGGCGCCAACAACTGGCTGGCGCTCGGCATGGAGGAACTGGCGGGCATCAGGCAGAAGCTAACGGTGCTTTCACCCGATTTGTCGGGTGCTCTCTCGCTCGACGAAGACGGTGCGCTGGAGCCGATTTACGACCGAATATCGGACGCCGAGCAGGTCATGCTGCTTCATCGCAATGCCGCGCGGCCGTCCGCGGGCGACCCGAGGAAGCTCCAGTAACCGCCACGATCCGATCCGAACGCGTTTTGGTATGCAGTCCGATCGCCGGTTCCGGCAGGGAACTTGCGACTGTTCGAATCCAAGTTGCTCTAGGCTGGCAATGCGCTAGTCTCGCCTTCTGGAGCGGCCAGAGTGGGGGCTGGTGTGAGAATGAATTTGGGCGTTGATCTGCTGCGGATCGAGGATGTTGGCATCTCTTTTGCCATTATAGGGGGACCGTTGCATGCCGTCAGGCGTGCGAATCTTCGCGTCTTGCCCGGCAAGGTTACCGCGCTTGTGGGCGAGTCCGGTTCCGGAAAATCGGTTCTCAGCCAGGCAGTGATGGGCATTTTGCCGAACACAGCCCATGTTCGCGGCCGTATCCTGTTTTCCGATCCTGAAAAGCCCGGCACGACGCAGGATATCCTGCAGATGCCGCGTGACGGACCCGAAATCCGGGCGTTGAGAGGCAGCCGCATCGGCAAAATATTTCAGGAGCCGATGACATCACTGTCGCCGCTGCATACGATCGGCAATCAGGTCAGCGAATCCCTGCAGATTCATACGCCCACGGCTCGGGTGGAGCGCAAGGCGCGGACCGAGGAAATGCTCGGACTTGTCGGCTTTCCCAACCCCAAGCGCGCCTATGACATGTATCCCTTTGAACTTTCGGGAGGATTGCGTCAACGCGCCATGATCGCCATGGCGCTTATCTGCCGGCCCGCCCTGTTGATCGCCGACGAGCCGACAACGGCGTTGGACGTCACCATCCAGGCGCAAATCCTGCAATTGCTGCGCGAGCTTCAGACGAAGCTGAACATGGCGATGCTGCTGATCACGCACGACCTTGGCGTAGTCGCCAATGTCGCCGACGAGGTGGTGGTCATGTACCATGGCGAGATCATGGAAGCGGGACCTGTGGAGGCGATATTCCGCCGGCCGGGCCACCCTTACCTGAAGGGCCTGATGGCAGCCGTTCCGCATTTCGACCTGAAGCCCGGCGAAAGGCTAAAAGCGCTCCGCGAGGTGCCGGTGAATGTCGGGAACCTGCTCGGCAAGCAGACGGCGCCAGCATCGAAGGGGCCGGACGACCTCCTGCTGTCGGTCAGGGATATGACAAAGACCTTCACGATCCGCAAGTCCGGATGGTTCGGCGGAGGTCATCAAACCTCTGTTCGCGCCGTGGACGGCGTGAGCTTTGATATCAGGCGGGGCGAGTGCCTGGGTCTTGTCGGCGAAAGCGGCTCCGGCAAAACCACCGTCAGCAAGGTCCTCATGCGGGCTGTCACCCCTAGCGGCGGCTCTGTGATCTTCAACGGCCGCGATGGTCCGATCGACGTCTTGAAAGCCGAGGGAGACGCTCTGCGCATGCTGCGCGCGAAAATCCAGATGGTCTTCCAGGATCCGGTTTCGTCGCTTTCACCTCGCATGACGGTGGAGAACATTTTGAGCGAGCCGCTGGAAATCCATCAACGTGGCAATGCCGCGTCCCGACTCGCCACGGTCAAGAACCTGATGCAGGCAATCGGACTCGACCCGCGTTTCATAAAGCGTTATCCGCACAGTTTCTCCGGCGGACAGCGTCAGCGTATCGGCATCGCGCGCGCGTTGGCACTGGGGCCTGAACTCCTGATCTGCGACGAGCCAGTTTCGGCACTCGATGTCTCTGTCCAGGCGCAGATCCTGAATCTTCTGAAGGACCTGCAGAAGGAACTGGGCCTGACCTACCTGTTCATATCCCACAACCTGGCGGTGGTGGACTACATGGCCGACCGCATCGCGGTGATGTGCGGCGGGCGTATCGTCGAGCTAGCGCCGCGCGAAATTCTGCTTAGGAAACCGGTCCACCCCTACACGCGCTCACTGGTCGCCGCAGTCCCTTTCCCCGATCTCGACAGGCCGATGGATTTCAAGACTCTGAAGCTCAGCGGCGCTTCCGACACCAGCGCATGGGGACCGCAATTCCGTGACGAGGGCGACGAGGACATGCTGTCGCCGCTCGACCTTGGCGGCGGCCACCTCGTGCTGGCGCGACGTTCGGCCGATGTCAGCGAGCTACGCCATTGATCAGCCGGCGCACCGTCCTTGGACTCATGGCTTCGGCATTTCTGCCGGGCACGTTGCGCGCCGGCGACCTGGAGCCGGAATTTCTTCAGCCGCAGATGAAGGCCAGGGCGCTGCCGGCCCTGGCCGAACGCCTGCCCAAGCGTCCGCGCGCGTTGAATCTCGCTGCGATGGGCCGGCAGCCCGGCCAATATGGCGGCACGCTGCGCACGATCATCGGCAGCCAGAAAGATATCCGGATGATGACGATCTACGGGTATGCTCGCCTGGTCGGCTATGACGAAAAGCTTAACCTGCAAGCCGACATTCTCGAAAGTTTCGATGTAGCGGATGATCGTGTCTTCACTTTCAAGATACGAGAAGGACATAAATGGTCTGACGGTAGCCTGCTGACGTCGGAGGATTTTCGCTATTGCTGGGAAGATGTCTGGCTGAACGATGAGCTTTCGCAAGGCGGGCTCGCCCCGGCCCTGCTGGCGGATGGCAAGCCGCCACGCTTCGAGATCGTCGATCCGTTGACGGTCCGCTACAGTTGGGATGCGCCCAATCCCGACTTCCTGCCCAAGCTCGCCGCTGCTTCGCCCCTATCGCTTGTTCTGCCGGCCGCCTATCTCAAGCAG
Organism: Mesorhizobium sp. M0048; assembly: GCF_040323405.1. NCBI lineage: Bacteria > Pseudomonadati > Pseudomonadota > Alphaproteobacteria > Hyphomicrobiales > Phyllobacteriaceae > Mesorhizobium > Mesorhizobium sp. M0048. The sequence goes on from NZ_JAMYUV010000011.1 coordinate 46,085, forward strand.
TTCCACAAGAAATACCAGGATCCATTCCGGCTCGCCGGCCTAATGAAGGAGAACCGGGCCAAGAAATGGACGCTCTTGCATATCCGCATGTCGCGGCAATATCGCCCGGAGAACCCGGAACTGCCGACGCTCGATCCCTGGCAGAACCGGACCAAGCCGCCGGCTGAGCAGTTCGTCTTCGAGCGGAACCCGTTCTTTCATCGAATAGACGAGAATGGCCGGCAACTGCCCTATGTCGACCGGATAGTCATGAACGTCAGCTCGTCGGCGATCATTTCCGCCAAGACCGGTGCGGGCGAGAGCGACCTGCAAGGCATGGGAATTGACTTCACCGATTACGCCTTCCTGAAGGATGCGGAGAAGCGCTACCCAGTGAAGATGCATCTCTGGAAACGCACACAAGGTTCGCGGCTGGCGCTGCTGCCCAATCTGAATTGTGCCGACCAGGTGTGGCGCGGCCTTTTTCGTGACGTGCGCGTGCGCCGCGCACTTTCGCTCGCTGTGGACAGGCGCGAGATCAATTTGGCCGTGTTCTACGGATTGGCGCAGGAAAGTGCCGATACGGTCCTGCCGGAGAGCCCGCTCTACCGGCCGGAATTCGCGAAAGCCTGGGTCGCCCATGATCCCGACCAGGCTAATGCCCTGCTCGACGAGGTCGGGCTTCAGGCGCGTGACGATGACGGCCTGCGGATACTTCCCGACGGACGCCCGGCGCAGCTCGTAGTGGAAACTGCCGGCGAAAGCACGCTGGAAACCGACGCGCTCGAGCTCATCACTGATCACTGGCGCAAGATCGGCATCGCTCTGTTCATCCGGACTTCGCAGCGCGACATCTTCCGCAGCCGCGCGCTTGGTGGCCAGATCATGATGTCGATGTGGTCGGGCATCGACAATGGCGTGCCGACCGCCGACATGAACCCCTACCAACTGGCCCCCACCGTCGACGACCAGCTGCAATGGCCGCTCTGGGGTGCTCACTACTTGTCCCGTGGCAAGGTCGGCGAAGCGCCCGATCTTCCGCCCGTGGTCGAGTTGATGGATTTACTCAAGCGCTGGAACGCATCGACTGAAGCCACGGAGCGCGCCGAGATCTGGAATTCAATGCTGTCGATCTATACCGATCAGGTGTTTTCGATCGGCACGGTGAACGGAACGCATCAGCCGGTTCTGGCATCCTCGCGGCTGCGCAATCTGCCCGACAAGGCGCTTTACGGCTACGACCCGACCGCCTATTTCGGTGTCTATATGCCGGATACATTCTGGCTTGGAGAGTCCTGAGCGTGCTTCGATATTTGGTCTGGCGCATCGCCGTGATGGTTCCAACGCTGCTGGTCATATCGGCACTGGTGTTCACGATCATCGAACTTCCCCCAGGCGACTATTTCGACAGCTATGTTGCCGAGCTTCGGGCTCAGGGCGAAGCGGTGGATTCCGATCGCATCGAGATGATGCGCAAGGAATATGGTTTCGATAAGCCACCGGTCATTCGCTACTTCTACTGGGTCGGCGGGATGCTGCACGGCGATTTCGGCTATTCCTTCGAATATGAGCTGCCGGTTCGCGACGTCGTGGGGGACCGAATGTGGCTGACGGTGCTGGTTTCCTTCGTCACGATCATCTTCACCTGGCTCATTGCCTTTCCGATCGGCATGTACTCCGCCACGCATCAATACAGCTGGGGCGACTACGGCCTGACTTTCTTCGGCCTTCTCGGCCTTGCGATTCCGAACTTCATGCTGGCGCTGATCCTGATGTATTTCGCCAACATCTGGTTCGGCACGTCCATCGGCCATCTCATGGACCAGCAATATCTCGGCGAGCCGATGAGCTGGGCCAAGGCGAAGTCGATCCTCGCCCATCTCTGGATTCCGGTCTTGATCATCGGCACCGGGGGCACGGCAAGCATGATCCGGCGGCTGCGCGCCAATCTGCTCGATGAATTGCATAAGCAATATGTCGTGACCGCGCGCGCCAAAGGCCTTCATCCCTTCAGGGCGCTGGTCAAATATCCGCTGCGCATGGCGCTCAATTTCTTCATTTCGGATATCGGCTCTATCCTGCCGGCCATCATCTCCGGTGCCGAAATCACGGCGATCGTGCTGTCTTTGGAAACGACCGGGCCGATGCTGATCAAGGCGCTGCAAAGCCAGGACATGTATCTCGCAGGGTCGTTCCTGATGTTCCTCGCCTTCCTGACGGTCATCGGCGTCCTGATTTCCGACCTAGCGCTGGCGCTACTTGATCCGCGAATTCGTTTGCAAGGCGGCAGCACCAAATGAACACGCAATCGCCGCTGCCCGCTCCGGGTGCCCCACTGCAACACTACGTTTCCATCGAGCCCTTTGACCTGCAGTCGGTCGAGGCGATGACGCCGGAGCAGGAGAAGGTCTTTCAGGCGTCGCAGCTGCGGCTGATGTGGTGGAAATTCCGCCGGCACCGGCTTGCCCTTGTATCCGGCATATTCCTGGCAACGCTTTATTTCGGGATACTGATCTGCGAGTTCCTGGCGCCCTACGATCTGCACACGCGCAACATGGACTACATCTATTCGCCGCCGCAGCGGGTGCACCTGTTCCACAACGGCCAGTTCGTCGGGCCGTTCGTCTATGGCCGCCAGATGACGCTGGATATGGACACGCTCAAGCGAAACTACATCGAGCAACAGGATGATGTTCAGCGGATCCGTTTCTTCTGCAAGGGCGACAAGTACCGGTTCTGGGGCCTGATCGAAGGTGACAGGCATTTTGTCTGCCCCGCCGAAAACGGCCAGCTCTTTCTGGCCGGCACTGACAGGCTGGGGCGCGATGTGCTCTCGCGCATCATCTATGGCGCACGCATTTCACTGACAATAGGCCTCGTCGGCATCAGTTTCAGCTTCCTGCTCGGCATTGTCATCGGCGGACTGGCCGGCTATCACGGCGGTATCTTCGATCTGATCGTTCAACGGATAATCGAAGTTCTGCAATCGATCCCCAGTATTCCGCTATGGCTGGCTCTGGCGGCGATCATGCCGATAACCTGGAGTCCGATCCTGATCTATTTCGGCATCACCGTCATCCTCGGGCTGCTCGACTGGACCGGACTGGCGCGGGCCGTGCGTTCGAAGCTTCTAGCCTTGCGCGAGGAGGATTACGTTCTGGCCGCGCAATTGATGGGCGCCAGAAGCAGCCGCATTATCCGCCGACACCTCATTCCCGGGTTTATGTCGCATCTGATCGCGACGGCAACGATCTCCATACCCGGCATGATCCTGGGCGAGACGGCGCTGAGCTTCCTCGGGCTCGGCCTGAGGGCGCCGATAACCAGCTGGGGCATCCTGCTCACCGAGGCGCGCAGCGTCAGCGTGATCGCGTTCTATCCATGGCTGCTTTTGCCGATGCTCCCCGTCGTTCTCGTCATCTTGGCGTTCAACTTCCTCGGCGACGGGTTGCGGGACGCCGCGGACCCCTACAAGTGACATCGCTATTCCGCCGCGCGCCGCGCCGCCGACTCCACCCGGTATGATCCTTGTCGGCAGCCTGTTCGCTTGTTGCAGTGTTCATCGTTCGCCTCTACACGCGGCAAGACTCGATCGGGGTTTAACACGTCGCCTCTGGTTTCAGCCGCGAAACGCTCTGGTCGGGGGCAGTTGATTTCGTGGACTTGTTCAGGAGATACAATCGCGCATGAGTCGCCTCGACAGTTTCATCCGGAGGATGACCGCACAGCGCGACATACTCGATCATGTCTGCGCCGAGGTGGCGAAGATAGAGGGCCCCGTGCTCGAGCTCGGCCTCGGTAATGGCCGGACGTTCCACCATCTGCGCGAGCGCCTGCCCGGACGCCGGATCATAGCGTTCGACCGCGCACTTGCCGCACACGCCAGCTCAATTCCCGAAGCTGAAAACCTCGTGCTCGGCGAAATACGCGAGACGGCGAGCAGGTTCATTGGCATCGACGCCGCCCTTGTTCATGCCGACATCGGCACCGGCTATGAAGATCGCGATGCAGTGATCTCTACCTGGCTTCCCGATCTGACCGCGCGCCTACTTCGCGTCGGCGGCATCGCGGTCAGCGGCACGCCGCTCGATCACCCGCAGTTGCAACGCCTCCCGCCGCCACCTTCGGTTCCCGCCGATCGTTATTTTATCTGTAGGCGAGTGTGAGGGGCCGGGACGAGCCAAATCTTCAGGGCCAAGCCTTCAGGGGATCGTGTATACTGCTATCTCCCGGTCAATGCCGCGCAGCGAGACCTCGTGGGGCACGGGCGTCAGCGCGTTCCTGTGTAAGAGATCGGCGGTGAGATTGTCGTCGACCACCGATCGAGTGGCGAAGATCGCCTGTGCGTTGGCAAGGTTCTGGACCCGCGAAGCAATGTTGACCGTCTGGCCGAAATAGTCCTGTCGCTCATTCATAGACACGGCGATGCAAGGGCCGGCATGGACTCCGATCTTGAGCAGCAGATCCTCGCGCCCGCTCTTGTCGTTGAGCGTACGCATGGCATCGCGCATCCTGAGGGCTGCAGCAATCGCACGATCGGGCGTCGCGAAGGTCGCCATCACCGCATCACCGATCGTCTTCACCACCGCGCCTGCCTCCGCCGTGACGATCTCGTGCAGAACCTGGAAATGCTCGCGCACGAGATCGAAGGCTGAAAGGTCGCCCACCCGCTCGTAAAGCTCGGTCGATCCGCGCAGGTCGGTGAACAGGAACGTCAGGCTGGTGATCTTCAGGCGCTGGTTGATGTCGAGTGTATCCGTGCGATAGAGATCGCGGAACGTCTGGTTGGTGAGCAGGCGCTTGGCGGTCAGGAAGGGCCGGCGTTTTCCCAGGAAATCATGCAATGCCTGGCCGGCGATGAAGACCGTCGGCAGCACGCGGGTGTCGGTCCGGTTTTCCAGCGAAATGCGCAACGGGCCGGGTTGCATCTCCAGCGTCTGGTTCTGAACATGGTCGCGGTCGAAGGCCAAAGAGAGGCTTCGGCGCTCCTTTGTTGGTTCGCCCTTCCCGTCGATGAACTGCGCCGAGTGGGTGACCGGCTCGAAGACGATGATGAATTCGGACGGAAGCTGTATGGGCAGAACCGCCTTTTCACCGGGCGCAAGCTCGATATCCTCCAGCGAGAACGCTTCCATCTTTTCCGCGAAATGCTCTTCCGGCAGATCGACGCCGGACGCCCAGTAGATCTGGCGGAAATATTCCGCCACCGGCAGTTCGTGTGGATTGTGGGCGGCAATCCTGCGCACGCGGGGACTGACGGTGAATGTCACCTCGACCATCTCGTCGAGGGTCGGTGAATAGCCCTCGGAGCACAGCGCGCAGGTGTATTCGTCCTTTTGCAGGGTTTTCAGCGTGGCGTTGGTGTCGAGCACGCCGCCACAGCCGGGGCACAGAACATTCCAGGAAATGTCGAAGATGCCCACCCGCGCGGCATGGAGAAAGGCGCCTATTGCGCGCTCCTCGTCGAGGCCATGCTTGCTGGCGAAGGCTGGCGCATTGATGCGGCAAAGTTCGCGGTCCTCGCCCTCCGCGATGGTTCGCTTGATCGCGTCGATCGCCTGTGGATCGACATCGGCCGATTGTCGCAGAAGTGAGAACAGATCCTGAGCTTCGTTCATCGTGCAGGCTCCGGAAAATGCACCCCGTGGCGTTTTGACCGGACCGGTCTTTGGTCCGAATGCTCCATCTTACTTCGAAACGAACCGTGCGGCCATTCGAATGGATAAGCCTGGTGACCGTTCACTTAGGCCGATTTTAACCGGCCGCAAGCAGCATTATGATGGTCCATGGAGCCTTCATCTTTGGGATTTTCTCCCATGCCGACATCCGACAATCCGCCATTTCCCGCGACCCTGCGCCTTTTCTCTGCGGTCGTCATCATCGTCCTGATCGTAGGCGCCGGCCTGTTTTTCGTGCCTGTTCTGGTCAAACCGGGCTGGCCTTGGGCCGTCACGCCGTTCAATGCGCGCTTTCTCGGCGGCTTCTACACCGCCGAAATGGTCGTGATGGCGGCGCTGCTGGTCTGGAATCGCTGGTCGCCCGGCAGGCTCGTGCTCGTCATGGCCTTCATCTTCACCTTCATCGTGTCGGTGGCTTCGTTCATCAATCTCGGCTATTTCAACTTCGAGCGCAAAGCGCCCTGGCTGTGGTTTTTGGTCTATCTTGCTTCGGTCGCGGTATCCGGGCTGTTCCTGTGGCGGGCCAGAGCCCGTCCTTCTGCGAAAGGCGTGACCTTAAATCCCGCATGGCGCGGCTACATGCCGGTGGAATCCGCGATCCTTGGGCTCTATGGCGTCGGCCTGTTGCTGTTTCCCCTGACATTCAGTGGCATCTGGCCATGGCCGATCGATGCCTTCCACGCTCAGGTCTACAGCGCAATCTTCCTCGCCGGTGCGGGCGGTATATATCTCGTCTGGAGAAGCGCGCCGCGCGAGGAACTGCTGGTGCTCGGGTTGGCACAGTTTCTGGTTGGCCTGCTTGCCATCCTCGGCGTCGTCATCACCGACGCTGCGGTGCACCGGATCGACTGGACGGCGATCGGGACATTGTGCTGGCTCACGCTTTTCGGCTGGATCGGCATCAGCGGCGTCTTCAAACTCTACGCCGCCTCCCGGTATTTCAGCTCGCAATCGGCATCATAGGTTGAGAGACGGCTGGATTTTCAGGTGGCGTCCGGTGCATCGTACCGGTCCGATTGCCTTCGCCGGGAACGCCATGACCAGCACGACGTCGCCACCCTCCGAGAAAAGCCAGCCGCTGCTCCGGTCCGTCCGGCCAAGCGATGCGGAGGCGCTTTGCGCTATTTTCAACATGCCGGGCTTCCGCCAGGGCACGCTCAGGATGCCTTTCGAGATGGTGGAGCAGGTGGCGCGGCGCATCGCCAAGTCCGGCCCGGAAACCACCTGGATCGTTGCCGAGCTGGACGGCAAGGTCGTCGGCCATGGCAGCCTGGTCGTGCAGGGTTCACCGCGCCGTTCGCACATCGGCGAGATCAATATCGGCCTTGACGATGCCTTTGTTGGCAAAGGTATCGGCTCTGCCATACTTGGCGCGCTGCTTGACGTGGCCGACAACTGGCGCGCCCTGAAGCGAGTCGAATTGACCGTCTATGCCGACAACGAACCGGCCCTCCGTCTCTACAAGAGCCACGGCTTTGAGATCGAAGGCCGGCATGTGAAGGCCGGCTTTACCGACGGGCAGTACCACGACCTCCTGAGCATGGCCCGGCTGCGGTTCTAAGATCCGCTGTTTGCCTTGGCTGTTTAGCCAATCTGACAATTTGTGCCGAGTCAGCGAACAGGGCTGCATCCAGCAAGTCTGGTCTCGCTTGGCGTTTACACCGCAAGCGGCTAGACGGGACCAATGACCGCCGTCTTTGATCCAACCCCTACCCCTCCGCTGGAAATTCTGGCTGTGCTGTCGCTGCTCTGCCCGGAGGTCGTGCGCGACATCGAGCAGAACTGGAATGCACCGGTTTCCGATTACGCCCGCCATCTGTGGCGGCCGGTGGCAAGGCCTGCATCGGGCCCGGCGATCGCTGCCCGCTCGATCCTGCGCGAAGTCCTGCATCAGCGCCTCGATAGGATCATGCGGCCTGAGGAGATCGGCAAAGCTCTCGACGAGTTCGAGCACAGACCGGTGATTCAGTCCGGCCTGCACTGCCTGCTTCTGATGGACCGGATCACCTTCGATGCCCTCCTGCTTGCCTGGCTCGGCGCGGTCGAAAACGGGCTGTCGGCCTTCGTCGGCTTCATGGGAACGACGATGACCATGGAGACAGTTGGCCGGGAGGGGCCGGGATGGCTCGATGTCGGCGACGACAAGGTCAACCTGTTCGGCATGGGGCGCCACAAACTGTGCCGCAAAAGCGCCTGCGTGGCCGGTCCCGTCTCCCTCAACAAGCGCGCGCTCGAAGCGGTGGGCGATGAAACGGATGCCAGCCGCTGGCTGGGCACACTGCTTGCCAGCCAGGACAAGGTGTTTGAAACCGCCGCCGATGCGCTGACTGCCCTGAACCACGATCTGGTCGCCAATTGGGATCGTGCCGGCATGGCCCTGCCGGTTTTCATCGATGATCGGGCCGCCGCGGCTGCCATGGCGCGGCATCTGGAATATGACGGCGGCCTTCTTTCCAGACTGCTCATTGAACCCGCAAGACGCCAGCGTCTCGAACGTGCCTGGCAAGAGGCCGCATCGAGCCCATTTGGCAGATTCCTGCCCAATGCCACGGACTATTTCTGGGGCATTCGCGAGGAGCGCGTGCGCAAACTCGTTCTCGAGAACGGGCACCTGATCGAGCCCGACAGGCCGCAAGGTCTTTCCATCCCGTTCGAGCGGCCGTATCTCAGGCAGGCGCTGCTGGACGGCGTGCTGCTGCCGAACTTGTTCCTGACGTTCCTCGTCCTTGCCATATTGCCGCGCGCGCGGGTCGTGGGGGGCCTGAGACAGATTGGCTATGTAGCGCTTTTCCACTCGATCCTTCTGGCCGCGCTAGACGAAAACGCGCCGGAAGAGCGCGATCTGGCTGCGGAGCTGCAGGTTCGGGAAAATGCCTGGGGCATGCGGGTCATCGATGAAAAGATCTCAGTCCGCGAGCAGCTTGCCGGCCTGCCGGAAGGAGCGCTCTTCCCGGACCTGCTCCGGCAATACCGATTGCGGACATTTGCCGAGACGACCGACGACCTAAAACTGGTTCGCGAAAACGCCAGATGGCGCAAGATCGGCCAGGCAGAGATCAAGCCGACCTGAGCCTAAGTCACAACCGCAAGCTGACAGCGAGCCAGCCGTTGCATCAAGAGGTCATGCGTAGCGCTCTGCCACCGGACCCACACGGATGGCTCGATGCCCATTTGCGCTGCCGCTTGCTCGTCGACGGCTATCGGTGCATCCTTGTGAATAGCCTGGCCGTGCAGTGCGGGCGAGATCACGCCGTCACGGCCACTAGTGAGGTCTTGTTCGATGGACTGCTCGGGCTGCGGTTTCGAGATTGAGGGCGGTTACGCCTTCTGTCCGAGGTGTGGCAGGCGCCAGCCCGTGCCATGCGCCAGTTGCGGCTACGCCTGCGCACCTGATTTCGAGTTCTGTCCGAAATGTGGGGCAAGCGTCGGTGCGCCCGCAAAAGCCGTCGAACGGCCTGCTCCGGCACCAAGCCGGACCATTGTGCCGCCTTCTCGAACTCCGTCGCTGCTTCCGAACATCGAAAGCGAAGAAGGGCTGCATCCCGTCTCCGACGCCGATCGCCGGACGGTAACGGTCCTGTTCGCCGACCTTTGCGGCTTCACGACACTCAGCGAGCAGCTCGACCCCGAGGTCATGCAAGCGCTGCAGAATAAACTGTTCAAGGAATTGACGGCGGCCGTGCGAAACTTTGGTGGTTTCGTCGACAAATTCATCGGCGATGCACTGCTCGCTTTGTTCGGTGCGCCGGTCGCGCATGAGGACGATCCGGAACGTGCGCTTCGCGCCGCTCTCGACATGATCGCCCGGACGGCGCGGCTCGGCGAAAGCACCCCCCACTCCGGCTCGCCTCTGTTACTCCACATCGGCATAAACACTGGTCCGGTCGTTACTGGCGGATTGGGCATCGGCACCGCCAGATCCTATTCGGTGACCGGCGACACAGTGAATACGGCGCAACGCCTGCAATCGCTGGCCGCACCGGGTGAGGTGCTGGTAGGCGAGCTCACTCACAGGCTGACCCGGCATGCCTTCTCTTACGAGTCACTGGGTGATGTCGTGTTTCGCGGCAAGGCTGGCAGCGTGCTCGTCCATCGACTGGACGCACCGCTAGCGGTGCCGCGCCCAGCGCGCGGGCTCGAGGCGCTCGGCCTCAGTGCGCCACTAATAGGTCGTGGTGCGGAGCTCAATAGAATGATGGCGAGCCTTGACCAGGCGTGCGGCGGCTCGGCCCAACTTGTCCGCCTCGTCGGAGAAGCCGGCATCGGGAAATCGCGGCTGGTGAAGGAGTTCGTCGCCCGCGTCGGCGACGAGGAGCGTTTTCGCAACGTCGTCGTGCGGCAGGCCACGTGCTCACCGCTGGGCGAACAATCTTTTGGCGCCTTGGGCGCCGTGGTGCGCAGCGCTGCCGGGATGATGCAAAACGACAATGGGGACGAAATGCGGGGGAAGCTCGCAGGCTTGCTTGCCGATCTCGGCCTGCAGGGCGAGGAGGCGAAGCGGCTGATGCCTTTGCTCTATCATGTGCTCGGCCTTGGCGACCCCGATGCCACCTTGCAGCATGTCGAGCCTGAGCAGTTGCGGCGGCAAATTCTCTACGCAGTCCGCACAATCATCGAACGGCGGCTTGCGTTGTCGCCGCTGTTGATCGTCGTCGAAGACCTGCACTGGGCCGACGCCGTGTCGCTCGAGGCACTACGTTTCGTGATGGACAGGTTAGAACGCACGCGGTTGATGTTGCTGGTCACGCATCGTCCGGCGCCGGACAACGACCAGCTCGACTCAAGTCGGGTCAGTCACACAGCGCTCAGGCTTCCGCCGCTCAATGGTGATGACGGACGCAGGCTGCTCGCGGCGCTTTTCGGCGAGAGCTGGGTAAACTCCGCAGGAGGGCTTCTCGATCAGATCCTCGAGCGCGCGGGCGGCAACCCCCTTTTTGTAGAGGAGATTGTTCGCGGCCTTATCGATCGCGGTGTACTGATGCGAGAGGGCCAGCGATGGCGGACTGTGGCCGGCGAAGTCGCAACCGGCATCCCCGCCACTATCCAGGCGATGTTGCTTGCCCGCGTCGACCGGCTGCCCCCAGAGGTGCGCCGGTTGGCTCAGGAGGCCGCGGTAATTGGCCCGCGTTTCGATGCCACACTTCTGAAATCCGTGACGGCCGACCCCGGCCGGCTTGAAGCCGGCTGCGAACTGCTTTGCGATGCGGAAATCATCGAGGAAGTTGCCGGATCAGGCTCGGTCTTGTCGCAAAGCTACCGCTTTACGCAAACATTGCTGCAGGACGTGATCTACCAGAATCTGCTCCTGCAACGCCGGACCGACATCCACGGGCGGGTCGGTGCTGCCTTGGAGCAACTGTGCGGCGACCAGCCGGAACGGCTCGAGGATTTGACCGTGCTCGGTCATCATTTCGCACAGAGCGCCGAGCGGGAGAAGGGCGCGCATTACCTGCGGGCGGCAGGCGATCGCGCTCGCATGATATACGCCAACGACGACGCCCTTCGTTTCTACGAGCGAGCACTGACAGCATTGGACGCGATCGGGCAAACACCGCTCAAACTGGCAATTGCAGAGCGCATTGCCGATTTGAGCGGCCCGGCAGGCCGCCGCGAGATCGCGCACCACCACTACGAGACCGTGTTGCAGGCATATCGCGAAGCGGCCAATCACGTCGCCTCGGCGCGAGTTTTGCGTAAGATCGGTCGGCTGCTCTGGGACGTCGGCAAGCGGGACAAGGCAGAACCCTGCTATGCTGAGGCGGCAGCGCTCCTCGATGGGGCGGATGCCCCGATCGAGCAGGCGCATCTGTGGCAAGAACGTGGCCGACAGGCGTTCCGTAGCGGAGATCACGCTCTCGCGGCAAAATGGGCAGACGCGGCGCTGGATTGCGTACGCAATCTGACAACGGAGCATGTCTCCGAGGTTGGGTGTGATGCCACTCTTGTGACCGCCGAGGCACTCAATACCAAGGCTGTCGCGCTGGCTCGCCTCGGGCGAAACCGTGAGGCCGTGCGTCAGGTTGAGCGTAGCATTGAATTGGCCGAAGCCGCCGGTCTGCTGGGCGCGGCCTGCCGCGGCTACACCAATCTCGGCGTGCTATACACGACCATCGATCCGGCACAGGCGATGGAGGTCTGTCGGCGCGGTCTTGAAGTGGCGCGCCGTATTGGTGATTTGGGTTTCCAGGCGCGCCTCCTCGCCAATCTGGCGGTCGCTTGTTGTACTTTCACGGATCGCTGTCCAACGGAGGGCATACCTGCTGCCGAGAAGGCCATCGAGATCGACAGGGCGCTCGACCAGCGCGAGCACCTGCCGGTGCCGTTGATCGTGCTTGGGCAGATCCACCAGTGCAACGGCCGTCCGGACCTGGCCGTTGGTTTGTTCCACGAAGCACTGGACGTAGCCCGCGAAACGGGCGAACCCCAACTGCTGTTTCCGTGCTATGATGGTCTTGCAACGCTTAATCTCGACCTCGACAACCTGGCCGAGGCCGAACGCTACTTTTCCCTGGCGCAGGGTATTTGCGCCCAGCACGGGCTCGACCCGGAAGCGCTCGTGGTGCTGCCTTTTCTCGACTAGCCGGGGTTGGAGGTTGGAAATGTCCGCGCGTAGTGACTTGGTGCCGCTTCAACCGGGCGACCGTGCGCCGAACGTGGTACTCGACGCCATTACCCAGGAAGGCAAGATCGCGCTTGACGACTTTCGCGGACAAAAACCGGTGCTGGTCGGCCTGTTTCGAGGTCTGCATTGTGCGTTTTGCCGGCGCCATATCGCCGCCCAGGCGCGGCTTGATCCGGAGCTGCGCGAAAAGGGCGTGGAGAGCCTGACGGTGGTCAACACGCCGATCGAACGGGCGCGTCTCTATTTCCGCTACCATCCGATGCCGAATCTGCTTGCGGCCTCCGACCCTGAACGCGCTTCACATCGTGCTTTTGGACTGCCCAATCTCGAATTCACCCAAAACGAGACGAACTGGCCGTACAAGGTCTCGATGGCAGCGGCAAAGGATATGCGGGTCGACATACCAGGCGAGTTGCCCGGTCCTATGGATCCTCTTGAGGCCAGCGAAATCCTCAACAAGAAGGACCATTACGAACTGACCGAAGCCGACGAGCAGATGATAGCAACGGGACACGGACAATTGATCGGTCAGTTCCTGCTGGACCGGCAAGGGATCGTCCGCTGGAGCTTCACGGAGGTTCCAGAGGGCGGGCGATACATGTTTGGGGCGCCAAGCCCGCAGGAGCTGATGTCAGCCGTGTCCCAAGTCGCCCAATAGACTTGCGAACGAGGTAAGCGGAGCGGGACGCTGAACAAAACGCGGAACCAACTTGTTACAAATCTAGACACTGACAAGTTCACGGTTCATGCGAGCACGGCCTCGACAACCGCAACAAAGTCATCGAGCGAACGATCCCCACGAATCTCGATGCGCGGAAGGTCGATGGGATCGCAATCGAGGTCCGCCGGCCCGTGTCTGCCGCCGAAGCCGATTCGATAGCCGCACTCCTTGGCCAGCCTGCCAAGCCGTCGGTCGGTGACTGAGAAGGGTGCCGCGAACGCCGCGGTTGGCCGACCGGTCCACCGTTCGATGAACATACGAGAGCGCAGAAGCTCGGCGGCCAAGTCAGAGCTCGACAGACCATCGATCGCGCGATGCGTCGCCAGATGGCTTCCGAAGAAGGCGCCTTCGCCGGCGAGGCGTCGCACCGTCCCGGCGTCCATAAGCTGCGTCGGCGGGCCGCTGTAGGCGTCCCACTGTGCACTTTCACCCACCAAGTCCGTCACCAGGAACACTTCCGCGGTGAGGTCGTTCGCGCGCAGGATCGGCCAGGCATGGTCGGCAAAGTTCTGGAAGCCGTCATCGAAGGTGATGAGCACTGGGCGGCCAACGAAAGGCTGACGGTTGGCGATGAACCATTCCAGCTGCTCGGAGCTAATCGCGTGAAAGCCATTGGCGCGCAGCCATGTCATTTGGCTGGCGAATGCGGCGGGCGTGAGCCGAAAACGGGCGAGCGCGGCCGGACCTTCATCGGAGACGCTGTGATACATGAGGACAGGGATACGCTGCCGCCGCTCGCTACGTGCGACGTCGCGGCGCAAGGCCCGCGCCCCGCCCCAGACGATTTTTCGCGCGACCCCCATATCGATGCGCGCGCGGATTGGCACATGATCAATGACTGGTTCCGTCGCCACGTCGCCTGGTGACAGGCGGCGGAAGCGGTCTATGCGATAGAGCTCGGTCTGGATCGATTGCTCGAGGACAAGACCTTCGGTCCCTGCCAGCGTCTCCGAGATCGCTTGTGCACCGAATGTGTTCCAGTCGAAGCCCGTCCTCTCAGGATTGTCACGTAGCACGAATGCGTGTGCGCTGATGAAGCTGCCGCCAGGCGCCAATGCCTCAACGACTTTCTTGGCGAAGCGTTGCAACTCGGCGAGATCATCCAGGTAGTAGAGCACTTCCGAACAGAAGATCAGATCCATCTCACCCGGCAGCGTATCCGCCATGAAATCCAGTACGCCGAACTCAACGTTCGGCTGATCGCTGCATCGCGCGCGCGCCCGCTCGATGGCTATGGCGGAGATGTCAGTTGCGGTCAAATGGCTCACGCGCGGCGCCAGTTGCCGCGTGAAGTGGCCTTCCGCACAGGCCAGCTCAAGCGCCCGTCCAATGGGACCGGCAGGCAGAATTTCGAGCTGCCGCTCATATTTCTCCTGCTCATAGGACGAACCGTAATTCCAGGGATCCTCGGTCGCGAAATAGCCATTCCAGAACGACGTGCGATCCTTGTCGTGCCTGGCCCGTGCGCGGCGCAGCGCCGGGGGAGGCTCTGCAGGTTCGGTGCTCGACCGAACCAGCTCCCGCGCTTCCTCGGCCAATTGGGCGAGTTTGCCGAAGTGACTGTCCGGATCGGACCGGCCTTCAAGCCGCTCGGGGGACACGACATTCAGGATCAATTCGATCCAATAATCCCTTGTCACTGTCCCAAGTACGCCGAATTGCACGACAGCCTCGATCTGGCCATCCATCATCAGATAGGCATAAATTTGATCGATTCCTTGCGGAAGTTCGACCGTGGTCGGATTTCGCGCGTCGACACGAATTCCAAGTGTCCGCGCCAGCCTGCGCGGCGCGGCGAGATCGTCGACGTCGAGCAGCATTTGCTCAAGATGATACTGGACGCGGCGAGCCGCGTCGGGATTGTTCCAGACCTTGCCGAGTTCGATGATCAACTCGGTGAGGGAGCCGCCGAACCTGTCCCACCTGGCAGCCAATTGCGCTGGCACCGACAGGCTTCCGACCGCTAGGCCATCGAAGATCACCTTGGCGATCTCTCGCGCCCCTTTGCGTCCTGGCGGGAGGGCGCGCAGGGACTGCGGGTTGATCGAGCGCGAGCCGCTGCCGCAATCCGACGCGGCGTTCCACAACGCGAACCACGCGAGTGCCTCGGAGGCGGTACCGCCGTTCGCCTCGATCGCTCCATTGGCGTGAGCCGACGCCGGGTGTTTGACCCTGGGATCGGCGGAAAAGCCGCGGGCGATCACGATTTCAGCATCTGCCAGCATCTGCGTCGAACTGCGGCTGAGCGCGTTGGGGCTGGTCCGATAGAAAGCGAGCGGCTCATCGACCATCACCCAATTTTTGCCCAGACGTGCGAGGCGCTGCCACAGGTCCCAGTCCTCGCAGGTGCGCAGCGACACATCGAAACCGCCCAACTCGACAATTGTCTCCCGGTCGACCAGCAGCGCGTGAATGGCGATGGCACGTCTGCGGGCGAATGTCTCGAAGGGCTGAATCGCAACCTCCGTTGCGATGCTCGACGGGGTGAGTTCGCCATCGGGCATCTCGCGCCGGGAACCGCAATAGGCGGCCACTGCATCGGGAACGGATTTCAGTGCGGCCAGCATTTTTGCGAGGAAGCTGGCATCCACCCAATCGTCGGCATCCAGAAACATGAGCCAGCGGCCGCGCGCTGTCGAAATCCCGCTATTGCGCGCGCCGGCGGCGCTATACGCGCAAGACCTCAACGTCCGAAATCGGGCATCGTGCTCTACATAACCGGCGATGATCGAGGGGGTGCGGTCCATGGAGGCGTCGTCGACGATGATCGCCTCCCAATCCACTATTTCCTGATCGAGAAGGCAATCGAGTGCGCGCGCGAGCGTTACCTCCGCGTTGTGCGCAGGAACCACGATTGAAACCAAGGGATCACGCGCCACGCCGTCTTACCCGCGCCCGGTTCGAACGCACAACAAGACGCGTTGATCTTTCTTGGCGTAGGTCGTCACAATCCACGCCGATCAGTCCGTCGACCCATCGTCCATCACCCTATATCCAGTATCCGGTAGGTCTGCCTGCCGGCAAGCGTTGTGCCGACGGTTTGCTCGGCATTGAAAATCGGTACCATACCGCCTTGCGGTAGCATTGTCCTGGATCATCGAGCTTTCGTTTTCTTCGGCAAGAGTCGGCGAATGTCAAAACCGGATGACGGCATCGGATGGCAGCACTGCGCTGTCAAGATCGGGGCAAATTAGAGGCGGGCAAAAAAGACTTGAACACAGGCTGAATGGCAGCGCGCATGCCCGACGGCTTGGAGCTGAGGTCGATGCGCCAGGGCATCTCCGCTCTCGCATTTCATCGGCAAAAAGATGATCGCGGGCGAAGACACGAGCGCAAGCTGATCCGGATCGAGCCGCATGTCGAAATCTATCCGAATGGGGACGCACGAACCGACTTGAGCCGAGAAAATTCCGGCTTGCGGGTCGGCTATTTTGCTGACATGTTTATCAGTTTCTAAATTAGCGCTGTGGCAATGTCAAAAGAAGGGGCATGGGATGGCCAAGGAATCTTCGAGTACCGCTTCTTCGGCAAATAAAGCGGACGCAAATCTGACAAGTAATGCAGACGGAAGCGGGCTGAACTTCATGGCGGGCCAGGCTCGCGAGAGCGGGCCTCCCGGCGACGCTGTAGGTGTCGACAAGATACGTGATCTGCTGTTCGGCAACCAGATGCAGGACTATGACCGCCGCTTTTCCAAGCTTGAAGAACGGGTCTTGCAGCGCTTCAAGGATGTCGAATCCGAGGCCAAGCGCAATCTTGAAATGTACGAGTCAAATGCAAAGAAGCAGGTCGACTCGCTTGCGGCGCAATTGCGGAACGAAAAAGACGCGCGAGCCGACGCCGATAAAGAGATTGATCGGAATCTTCGCGAGCAAAATCAGGCGCTCGAAAAGCAGGTGCGCGCGTTGTCGGATCAGTTGAGCGAGCTTGAGCGGGAAGTTGCGGACCGGATAAATCGAAACGATCATTTGCTGCGTGAGGAAATCAAGCAAAAGAATGAAAGCATTCAGATGCTGATGGAGAAAATGTTTTCCGATCTTGGCAATGTCAAGACTGACCGAAATCTTTTGGCTGGCCTGTTTGTCGAGGTTGCAAAATGTCTAAATCAGGATCCCGTCGGCAGCAAGAACAACTCGGAGCGTACCTGGAAAGTGAGTTGATGGGAACTTGACGTCGACTGTCGACCCAATCAGCCTCCCTAAAAGAGCGGCTTCGAACGATACAGAGATTGATCGCGAGGCTCTGGCTCGCCTTTTGATCGAAATTGCCCGGAACGTTGATCCGGACTATCGTGCGCGTCTCGACGGAATCCCAACCGCCGATCCTCGCATGGAAACGCTTCGCCAGTTGCTGGTCGGCCGCGAAATTTCGGAGCTTTCACGAGTTACCCACCTGCTCGACGAACCTGAGCAGCTTGCGGCGGCAGTGGGGGGCGTCCTCCCCGGTGCAGCCGCACGCGCGTCTCATGCGCAACTCGGCGAGGCCCTTGCGCCAGTTGTCGAGAGGGCTGTGCAACGGTCCATCCAGAAAAGCCCGCGCACGCTGACGGATATATTATACCCGGTGTTTCTGCCGGCTATTCGCAAGTCGATCGGCGAAAAGATCGACCAAACCTTTCAGTCGCTGAATGAAACCTTAAGACACATATTTACTTGGCATGGGCTCAAGTGGAGATTTGAAGCTTGGAGAACGGGGGCAAGCTTCTCAGAAGTTGTTCTTAGGCATTCTCTTGTCTATCGTGTAGAACATGTCTTTCTCATTCACCGCAATTCCGGGCTTTTGATCAAGCATGTAACTGCCGAAAACGCAACCAGCGAAGATCCTCAACTGATTTCCTCGATGCTTAGTGCAATTCAGGATTTTGTAAAAGACTCATTTAACGAGAAAGAACAGAGTGGCCTGGACACTATCCGTTTCGGGGAGCTTCGTCTCTGGTCGGAAGTTGGGCCGTTTGCGACCTTGGTTGCGGTGATCCGGGGAAATCCGCCGGAGGAATTACATGAAATAATTCGCGATGTATTGCTTCGCATCCATGATGAATGCTCACAGGCCCTGGAGCAGTTTGACGGCGACAGTTCGCAGTTGGCCGGCGTCGAGACGCAGTTGCAGACCTGCGTTGATCTGAAGCAGGAGGAATCAAACCAGGGATTTCCGTGGCTGGTCCTGGCTGCAGTCCTGCTGGTTTTGATTCCCGCAGGCGGTTGGTTCTTTCTTTCCTGGCAATCCGGGCAGCGCTGGCAGGCGTATGTGTCGCGACTGGGGATCCAGCCGGGCATCATCGTTGCCGACCAAAAGGTGCGCGATGGCCAATTCTATATTACCGGCCTGAGAGACCCTCTTGCCGCCGACCCGCAGTCGCTGTTGGCCGGAACGCAGGTCGATCCCGCCCGCGTTCATTCACACTGGCAATTCTATCAGAGTCTTGAGCCGGAGTTCGTGTTGAAGCGGCTGACGGCGTCGCTGGTTCCGCCGGATTCAGTACGACTTTCGATCGTCAATGATCGCATCGTTGCCGAGGGGGAGGCTCCCGACACCTGGATAGATCGGGCGCGCGCAGCAGCCCAGCAACTTTCGGCAGGTGGACCGGAATTCGATATCTCCAGGGTTCGTGATGTGAGCCCCGAAGCACGCGCGGCGGAGCGCTGGCAGACTTATGTGTCGCGACTGGAGGCCCAGCCGGGTATTATCGTTGCCGAACAAAAGGTGCGCGATGGCCAATTCTATATTGCCGGCCTGAGAGACCCTCTTGCCGCCGACCCGCAGTCGCTGTTGGCCGGTACGCAGGTCGATCCCGCCCGCGTTCATTCGCAGTGGCAATTCTATCAGAGCCTTGAGCCGGAGTTCGTGCTGAAGCGGCTGACAGCGTCGCTTAACCCGCCGAAATCGGTTCGGCTTTCGATCGTCGAGGATCGCATCGTTGCCGAGGGTGAGGCTCCCGACACCTGGATAGATCGGGCGCGCGCAGCGGCCCGACAGCTTTCGGCAGGCGGACCGGAATTCGACATCTCCAAAGTTCGTGATGTGAGCCCCGAAGCACGCGCGGCGGAGCACTGGCAGGCCTATGTGTCACGACTGGAGGCCCAAGCGGGAATCATCGTCGCCCAGCAAACGGCGAGGGGCGGACATTTCTATATTTCCGGCCTGAGAGACCCGCAGGCCGCCGACCCGCAGGTTCTGCTGTCCGGAACAGGGGTCGATCCTGCCCGCGTTCATTCGCAATGGCAATTCTATCAAAGCCTTCATCCGAAGTTCGTGGTGAAGCGGCTGATGGCGTCGCTGACTCCGCCGGATTCAGTACGGCTTTCGATCATCAAGGATCGCATCGTTGCCCAGGGTGAGGCTCCTGCCGCCTGGATAGATCGGGCGCGGGTCGCCGCCCAACAGCTGTCCGCGGACGGACTCTCTCTAGAACTCTCCGAGCTGCGTGAGTTGACCCCTCCGGAACTGACTCATTTGAGGGAGGCTATTCAAACGGTCAGCATTTTCTTCGATTCTGGCAAGGCTGTACCGGGACCAGAGCAACTGCCGGTTCTCGACAAATTGGCGAGTCAGTTGAAGGAATTGGCCACGGACGCCCGCAAGGCAGGGGTAACAGCACAATTCATGTTGACCGGCCATTCGGACGAGACGGGCCGTGAAACGGCCAAGTTGTCGATCAGCGCGGCGCGCGCGGAAACAGTTCGTGCGCTTCTCAAGAAACGCGGCGTCGATCCGGAATTGCTCTTGGTTCGCGGCGCGGGCACCTTTGAGCCAGCGGAGACTGAAAATAGCCGAACCGGGAGCTCCGCGAACCGCAGAGTTTCGGTTACGGTAAACTTCCACTAGGCGGAGCCCAGGATATTGCAAAAGAAGATCTGCATGTTGGGCGGGTTCGCTGTCGGAAAGACGAGTCTGGTTCGCAGGTTTGTGCAAAGCATCTTTTCAGAAACCTACTTGACCACGGTGGGAGTGAAAATCGACAAGAAGAGTGTCGCATTCCCGGACAAAACCGTGGATCTGATTTTGTGGGACTTGGCCGGCGAAGACGATATCGGCTCATTCCGCGTCAGCTATGTGCGAGGTGCGAGTGGGCTCGTGCTTGTCGTCGATGGAACACGCGCTGCTACTCTTGCCGTGGCGCTCACGTTGCGCGAGCGGGCCGAGGCTGAATTCGGCGCTATGCCGTTTGTATTGCTGTTCAACAAATCCGATCTGGCCGATCGGTGGGCAATATCGGATAGTGAAATTGACGAACTGAGGCAACTTGGATGGCAAATCTATCTAACAAGTGCGCTTTCGGGTGAACATGTTGATGATGCGTTTCGTCAACTTGCTTCGATGGTCAGCAAATAAACCATGCATGTCTTGCCAAGAGAAGTTAGAAGCTGGATTTACGATTTCTTCTACAACGAGCGCTCGGTCGCATATCT
The DNA here is from genome assembly GCF_040323405.1 of Mesorhizobium sp. M0048. Taxonomy (NCBI): domain Bacteria; kingdom Pseudomonadati; phylum Pseudomonadota; class Alphaproteobacteria; order Hyphomicrobiales; family Phyllobacteriaceae; genus Mesorhizobium; species Mesorhizobium sp. M0048. Next base: position 66,494 of record NZ_JAMYUV010000011.1, read on the forward strand.
AAAAATCGACGCCCAGCTTTGCGTAGCTGCGAAGGGCGGTAACGTTAAACATTACGGACTCTCGTCAGTTCGCATAGGTAAGCCTGTTGCCGAGCAGCTTGAATTCATGGAAGGTTTGTTGCCCTGCCCGGAGCTTCCATTTGATATGGACATGGTCGAACTGCCCGGCGGGCGTGTCGCGGACCTCCATCTTTTTGCTGACAATGCCTGCGTGTGGCTGCTCTTTCTTGACGCCGCTGCCGAACGCGACAATAGGCAGCGGCTTCAACAGAAGGCTTATGAAATGACGCTTCTGCAAGAGAGGGAGCGTCAACTCAACGAGAAATTACAATCGATGAACGAGGCGTTGAGGGCGAGCCAAGAGGGATTGTCGCGTGAATACCAACGCGCCGAAGCCCTACTCCTCAACATTCTTCCGGCGTCGATCGCGGAGCGCTTAAAAGCGGACGAACAAATTGCAGACAACCATGCTGACGTGAGTGTGCTTTTTGCCGACATCGTCGGTTTTACGGAAAGAGCGCGGAGCGTCGGAGCCGTAACGACGCTCGCTATTTTAAATTACTTCTTCAAGGCGGCGGATCTGCTCTCGGAGCAATACGGCTGCGAAAAGATCAAGACAATCGGCGATTGTGTAATGGTGGTCGCTGGCCTGCCCGCCGCGCGATCCGATCATGCGGAAGCCCTTGCGCACTATGCACTTGAACTGCGCAACGAGGTCAAGCGCGAACGCTTCGCAGGAGAACCGATAAGACTCAGAATTGGAATTCACTCAGGACCAATCGTGGCGGGCGTCATAGGCAAAAGGCGGTTTGCCTATGACCTATGGGGCGACACCGTTAATCTCGCCGCACGTATCCAAACGTCCGCGGAGCCCGATGAAATCCGCATTTCGGATGCAACTCATCAACTGCTTGGACCAAATTTTGCTTGCGACCCACTCGAGGAAACGGAATTGCGTGGTACAGGTCGTGTGCGAATGTGGCGGCTCCCGGCCTGATTTGCCGCATGGCAGCGCCGACTCGGAAGCGCATTGCATCTCAAGCAACATCATGGTTTCCAATGTCCGCAGCGGTGCGCGAAGCAGTTGACCACCGAGCGACCGCCAAAGGTCTGTCCTAGTCAGTTCAGGAAATCAGTTCCTGAGGTTTAACGTCGATGCCCAGTTTATAGAACGGCCGGAGACCTGGGCCGAGGTCGGAATGCCCTGCCCCCGCGGCTAAATAAACACCGCCAAGTACCCGGCGCAAGGTCCGGCTCGGAACGATGACGTCTTGCACCGCAACATCGGTTTCTTCAAGGTAAGGCAACAACGGACATAGATGTCGTTGCTTGCCGATTTGACCGGAAGGTTACAGCACGATGCCACGCATCACTCGACGATTGGGGGCCAGGAATCTGGCGCGCCCGGCACGGCGTCTCGGAGACCTGACTGCGATGCTTGCCTTGATTGCCAGGCCGCTCGTCTTTGGGATCGCCCTTTTGTTGGCTGGTCAGGCACAGGCGCAGGCGCCGGCGACGGTCCCGCCTGAAAGGGTCAAACGGCTGTTCGAGCTTCTCGACGATCCGTCAGTGAAGGCCTGGGTGGCCGAACAGCGAAATCAGGACGCCGGGTCAACGGGAGCGCCTGCCGAGCCAGGGGCTTCGCCGACCGACGCATCGTCCGGCGCCGTGGCCGCACCAGGCCCGATGAATACGATGGCATCCTCGACGCTCGATGGGATCAGGCATCATATCGAAAGAATCGTGCGAACTTTGCCCTTGCTGCCAAGCCAGTTCGCGCGCGTTCGGGCAGAGACAATGGAGGATATGTCCAGCAAGGGGCCTGCCGGCGTATTTGTGCTGATTGCAATGTTCATCGCTGCCGGCCTGGCGCTCACTTGGGCAACGTACAAGCTCACCCGCCCATTTCGTCTGTGGATTATCGCGCAACCCAAGGATACGCCCGTTGGGCGAGCCAAGAAGATTGGTGGCCGCCTGCTTTATTCCAGCATGCTGATAGTCTCATTCGCACTGGGCAGCGCCGGCGCATTCATGTTGTTCGACTGGCCGATGCTTATCCGCGAGATTGTACTGACATTTCTGATGGCGGCAGTCGTTACTTGGGGTGTGCGCATGTACGTCATGGCCATGCTCGTTCCTTCCTTCATGAACGTCGAGAACGCCGTCGAGGTTCGTGCTTTGCCGATCACCAACGAAGCGGCTGACCATTGGTCCTTTTGGCTACCCCGGATCGTCGGCGTCTTCGCCTTCTTCGGCGCCGCGTTTATCCTCTTGCCAGGTCTCGGCATCGATCAGGACGGAATGATGGTCCTGTCACTGGGCGCCGATTTCGTGCTGCTGTTGCTCCTGCTGCTTGCCATTTGGCGTCGGCCAAGAACGCAGCGAGACGGTGCGAGCCACATCGGTCACACGGAAGCGACATGGCTATTGACTGCTTATTTCGTCGTCCTGTTCCTGCAGCGTATCGCCGGCCTTAATACATACTTCTGGTTCACCTTCGCCGCATTCTTCCTGCCTTTGGCAATCGTGGTGACGCAGCGCGGGGTTAATTTCGTTCTGCGGCCAGGTTCGGAAGATGTCGGCCGGCCCACGATCCCGGCGGTGACGATCGCTGTCATCGATCGCGGAATCCGAATGATTTTCATCCTGGCGGCGGCTTACCTTCTCGCACGTGTCTGGGGTCTGGACATGCAATCCATGCGGGACAGCGATACGACGACAACGTTCATATTGCGCGGCTTGATCAATGTCGTGGTGATTGCCCTCGCCGCCGACTTCGGCTGGTCGATCATCAAAGCTTTGATTGAACGAAAGCTCGGCATCGAAACACCGCACCCTGTGATCAGCGACGAGGACGTTCCGGTCCTCGATCCGCAACAGGCGCGGCTGCACACGCTCTTGCCGATCCTCCAGAACATTCTGCTCGCATCGATCATCGTGATGGCGGTGCTTATGATGCTCGCCTCGCTGGGAATCCAGATCGGCCCATTGATTGCCGGCGCCGGCGTCGTCGGCGTCGCCGTGGGCTTTGGCGCACAAACCATCGTCAAGGACGTTATTTCAGGCGTGTTTTTTCTGCTCGATGATGCGTTTCGTGTTGGCGAATACATTTCATCGGGCAATTACAAGGGTACCGTGGAAAGCTTTTCGCTGCGCTCGGTGAAGCTGCGCCACCATCGTGGTCCGCTGTTCACGATACCTTTCGGTGAACTCGGGGCAGTCCAGAACCAGAGCCGTGACTGGGTTATCGACAAATTCAACATCACCGTTGGTTATGACACCGATATCGACTTCGCTCGCAAGCTGATCAAGCGGATCGGCCTCGAACTGGCGGAAGATCCAGAGTTCAAACACTGGGTGCTCGACCCGATCAAGATGCAGGGCGTACAGGAGTTCGGCGAATACGGCATCGTGTTGAGGGTCAAGGCCACAACCAGACCGGGAGGCGCCTTCGGTATGAAACGCAAGTTCTATGTACGCCTGCGCCAGGTCTTCAAGGAGCAGGGCATCGAACTCCCATTTCCGACCGTCCAGGTCCAGGGGCTACAGAACCCACATGGAGCGGAGAATGCGCCGTTGGAGCTCACACCCGAGTTGAAAATGGCCGTCGCGCAGTCGCATACCAATCGGCGCAGAAAAAAAGCTAGCACAACGGAATAGGGAAGCTGTGACACCTGCCGGTCACAGCGCCGCTTTCACGACGAAGAACGTCTTGCCGATCCGTCAGAAATTTGCGCTCTTGATTTCGAACACCAATTTCGACGGTCCACGATTGCTCGGTTTCAGCGACTATCGATATCAATCAGTCGATTTCTTGCTGACGACCGCCGACCGAGCCGTACCGGCAGTTCCCAAAAAGACCGTCGCGAGATTTACATCGGGCTGGGGTACGCTTGAGACCGCGCCATCGGCTACCTGGCGGACGTCAGTCGCGCGATACGGACAGTCCCGCGAGAAGCGGCGCGTACGCGGCGAGCCTGCGGGATACGAACTCCGTGAAGAGCCGCACGCGCTTCGTCTTGCGTGTCTCCCCCTGCGTGAGAAGCCAGAGCGTTCCATGCATGTGCAGGTCGGCGCCCGGCACCCTCACCAGTAGGGGGTCGGCATCCCCGACGAAGCACGGCAGTGTCGTCATCCCGAGCCCTTGCCGTACTGCAACGATCTGCGCCTCGCCGTCCGTGGTCCTGAACGGAACCCCCGTGGTGCGAACCTCACCCTCGCGGGCCCAGTCCGGGACGCCATGAATGCTTATGACGATCCACCGGATGGCATCAGACGAACCCGCACGCCATGCGGTTAGTCGATCGCGAGACATGTAGACGCCGCCGAACAGCTCCGGTCCCTTCAGGCCGTGAAGATTGAGCGGCAGGGTTTTGCGGTCGTAAACGACGCGGATCGCGACATCGGCCTCTCGGTTGGTCAGATTTGCCAGCTCGCCGGACGACAAGATTTCCATCTCGATGTCCGGATGCAGGCGCGCGAAATCGGCGAAGTCCCGCATGAGCAGGTGTGTCGCGAGGGGCGGTGCCAGCGTCACCCGCAAGAGTCCGCGTACGCCCTGGTCGCGCCCGAAGATTCGCGTCTCAAGCCGGTTCGACGACGCCTCCATCTGCTCCGCGAACTCGAGGACTTCCTCGCCCGCAGCCGTCAGGCGGTAGCCCGAGGGCAGCTTCTCGAACATCTGCGCCCCCAGCCGCTCCTCCAGTTGGGCAAGGCGCCGCAGCACCGTGGTGTGGTTAACCCCGAGGCGCTCGGCGGCAGCCCGCACCGAGCCTCCGCGCGCGACGGCAAGAAAGTAGCGAACGTCGTCCCAGTCGATCATGGTGCAATCCCGCACCGCGGGGTGCGCCTTCCAAAGCCCGTATCTAACACATCGAACAGCAATACGCGCGGTCATCATAGCCTATGTCGGCGAGCGCGGCCCAATTCCGAACGGCGGACACCGGTCATAGCGCCAGTCGTCCAGCCGGATCGATTTCGCACCACCGATGTGCGCGCTTCCGCACTCAATAACTGACGCCGGCGGACCCATTTCGAGGTTCTCGGAGGCAGATGCTGTCCCGACACCACGAAAGGAGAAGTCATGGGAAAGCTTGAGGGTAAGGTTGCAGTCATCACGGGCGGATCGAGCGGCATGGCGCTGGCGAGCGCCAAGCGGTTCGTTGAAGAAGGCGCCTATGTTTTCATCACGGGCCGGAGACAGGAGACGCTGGACGAGGCCGTCAAGCTGATCGGCCGAAACGTGACCGGCGTGCGCGGCGACGCGGCCAACCTCGACGACCTCGACCGCCTGTTCGACACAGTCAAGCGGGAAAAGGGCAGGATCGACGTCCTGTATGCGAGCGCCGGCACGGGCGAAGCTGTCCCACTGGGCGAGATTACCGAGCAGCACTTCGATGCGGCCTTCGGCCTGAATACGCGCGGCACGCTGTTTACGGTGCAGAAGGCGTTGCCGCTGTTCAACGATGGCGGATCGATCTTCATGACCGGGTCAGTTGCTTCGGTAAAGGGTTTTCCTGGTTACAGCGTGTATGCGGGGAGCAAGGCGGCGCTGCACGCATTCGCACGCGGGTGGCTCAACGAACTCAAGGGCAGGAATATCCGGGTGAACGTGCTGCATCCGGGGCCGATCGCCACACCGATGCAGGACCAGGTTCTCACCGAGGAGGCGAAGCAGATGTTCGAATCCCTGATCCCGCGGGGAAAGATGGGGCGTCCCGAGGAAATTGCGACGGCCGCGTTGTTTCTTGCTTCCGACGATTCGAGCTTCGTGAATGGGGTGGAGTTGTCTGTTGATGGCGGCTTCTCGGCCATCTGAAGGCCGGGGGAATCAATACCAACACGGATCGGAGAAGTATTATGAGCTACGCGATTGTAGGATTCGGTAAGATAGGCCAGGCCCTCGCCCACGCCTTCGCCCGTAAAAACATCGACGTGACCATCGCGAGCCGCCGGCCGCCCGAGGCGTTGGCGCCGCAGGCTCGGGCGATCGGCCCCACGGTCGTCGCCAAGTCGCTGCGGGAAGCACTCGAGGCCGACACGATCATCTTGGCAATCCCGTTCTGGGAGCACCGCGAGGTTGCGAAGGCCCTGCCGAGTTGGGAAGGCAAGACAGTCATCGACGCGACGAACGTGTTTCCAGTCCCTGAAGAGCTGGACGGTCTCCCGTCCTCCGTCGTCCTCGCGAAGGCGTTCATCGGCGCCAAGCTCGTCAAAGCTTTCAATCACCTGGTTGCGGCCACCCTGGCTGCGGATCCGGTCGTCGACGGCGGCCACCGGGTCGTCTTTCTGTCGAGCGACGACGAGGACGCGACCGCTCCCGTGGCGGCCTTGGCCAAACAACTCGGGTTCGCACCCGTCAAGCTGGGAAAGCTCAACGAGGGTGGCGCGCTGGTGCACGCACGCGGCCGTACTTGGGGCCAGCTTATCTTTCAGGATTTGTTCAAGAAGGAGTGACTATCGACATCAATTGGTCGATTTTTCGCTTCGCAGGCACGCGCACATTCGGCATAGCGCCTGATAAAAGACCGTCAGCAGTAAAGCGCATGGGCGAGAGAGACCGTTTCGCGACGGCCTCTCCTACGTCCGCTCCACCGTTATCGGCCGTCGTCCGCCGTTTGAAAACCCCTAAGGTGATCTGCCCTTTTGGGACTAACCACGCTTAGAGAATTCCTCGGCTGCGATACGAACCGCCTGCTGTGTCGCGGGATAGCCGCTGTAAGGAGTGAGGTTTACGAGCGTTTCCAGGATTTCTTCCCGCGTCGCGCCAACGTTCAACGCGGCGTTGATGTGCACGCGAAGCGGAATCTCTGTCGTGGCAGAACCAACGGCTGCCAGAGCAGCGCAGGCGCTGAGTTCCCGAGACTTCATGTCGATTCCGCTCCGCGAAAACACCTCACCATAAGAATGCTCGACGATCATTCGACCGAGATCAGGTGCGACATCATCGAAACTGCGGACCACGGCATCGCCCGATGAACCGGACGTTTGTGCAAGCGTAGCACGCCCGCGTTCCAACCGGTCTGCGCGGCTCGCGACCACGGCGGGTGGGGGGACGTTTGCCGCAATCGTTGGCGACCCGGCAGCGAAGATATCCTTGGCGACGGCGAACGCGTTGAGCGCTGCCGGAAAACCCCGATAGACGCTGAGCTGGATCAGCACCTCGATGATTTCCTCTCGCGTCACGCCATGGGCAAGCGCGCCGGCGAGATGAAGACGGAGCGCCGCCGCACGATTGCCGCTGGCAGCAAGCATCGAGATGATTGCTAACAGTTTGGCTTTTTGTTCGAGGCCGTCGCGCGCCAGCATTTCACCAAAGGCGAACTCGATGGAGAGTTGCGCGAGGTCAGGCGAACCGGCAGCAAAGCCATCGAAATATGCCTGCACATCGCCTCCAGAGAGCCGGTCGAGCGCCTCCAACCCGGCCTGTCGGCGTGTCGATCCATCGCCTGCGGAGGGCTCGATGGGTTCAAAAGCGAGCTTGCGCTCAGCGAACACCGCACGAATAAGGCCGATCGCATTTACCGTTGGCGGGAAGCCGAGGAGCGCTACAGATATAAACATGAGTTCGATGAGCGCCTTTGGCTCGCCGCCGGCGTTGAGAAAGCCCGCCATATGAAACTTCAACTGCGGCTGGGCGCTTCCGTCGGCAAGCAGCATTGAAATAGTGCACAGCTGACGCAATGGGAGGTCGAGACCTGGCCGCGATAGAATGTCTCCGTATGGGTATTCTACGGTGAAACGAGAAAGGTCGACGGATGTCTCGGCAAGACTATTAATCGGCGCGTCGAAATTCTCTCCGCCAATCTGCCGTAAGATTTCAAGACCGCGCGAATAACGACTATCTTGAGATGTTGTTGTCATTGCATATGCCTTCTGATTGATCGTGGCGAGAGTCCCGCCCACGGCGACAAGGGCAGCTCCAAAAAACTCTGGCCGGCGGCGGGTGCGTTGTGCTCGGTTATTGCTGCGTTAGGGCGACACGACATCGGCGATCTCTTTCACGAAGCGTCCCGGACTTGGCCGCGAAACCAAAGAAGGCATCGCGGAACTAGCCATAGTCGAAGGCGCTCGACAAGGAATGCTGGTCGCGACCGCCCCACACCAGGCACAGCCGGATTTGATACAAACCCTCGGAACGTGACCTCTGCAGTCGAGGGTTTGTATCATCGGAGCCGACGCTAATGCCGGCTGATCCCAGTCATCGCGAATTGAGAACTATCGGCTACTTTTGCTGTGCTGGTATCGCCTACAGCGCGATATCCTATCCTACTTTACTCCACAGCACGCCCCTCACTCCCACTCGATTGTTCTTGAATATGGCAACGCACTGATCTAACGGCGCAATTTTTTCTACACTCAATGGAGAACCAACGCAGCGCGCGCTCGGTCTCCCCTTGAATGCCGCTAATCCATGTGTTACATACTGAACCACATGGTTCAGTATGCTCGGACCCGCTTCGATGCCTCGTTCGCCGCGCTCTCGGACGCCACCCGACGCGGCGTTCTGGAGCAGCTCGGACGTGCAGACGCTTCGATCACGGACCTTGCCGAGAAGTTCCACATGACCCTCACGGGCATGAAAAAGCATGTCGGCGTCTTGGAGCAGGCGGGGCTCGTCACCACGGAGAAGGTCGGACGCGTGCGGACCTGCAAGCTCGGCCTGCGCCGACTAGAGGAAGAGGCGGCATGGATCGAGAGGTACAACCAGCTCTGGGACGCACGCTTCGACGAGCTGGATAAGGTTATCGAGGAACTGAAACAGAAGGAGAAGGTCGATGGACGCAGGAAGTGAGAGTGAGCCTACCCCCATGAAGAACCGCACGACGGTGGAACGGAAGTCCGAGCGTGAGCTAGTCGTTACGCGTACCTTTGACGCCCCGGCGCGCATCGTGTTCGAGGCGTGGACCAAGCCCGAGCTGTTCAAGCAGTGGTGGGTGCCGAAGTCGATGGGCATGCTCCTGCGTTCCTGCGAAATGGATGTTCGTGTCGGGGGCAAGTACCGTCTCGAGTTCGAACCCGATGCTATGGTGTTCTTCGGCACGTACCTCGAAGTGACAGCGCACTCGCGCCTCGTCTGGACCAATGAGGAAGATGGTGAGGGTGGGCCCGTGACCACGGTGACCTTCGAGGAAAAAGGTGGCAAGACGCTGCTGGTCCTGCACGAGCTCTATCCCTCGAAGGAAGTTCTCGACGCTGCCGGCACCGGGGCGGCGGATGCAATGGTCGAGACGTTCGAGCAACTGGACGAGCTTCTTATCACCCTGGGCGCGCGCGTGGGACGGTCATGAAGTCGTCGATCTCGCGGTCGGCCGCTTGGCTCTTCACTACGCGGAAGAGAACCCCGACGAGGTCGTCGCCGCCCTCTGCGGACCTACGAGACCATCATCAACCTCATTGACAATACGACCAACCGAGGTGTCTCGTCGTGCGCGTCCGCCTCAACCACCTTTTTGCGCGCCATTCTACGCTGGAGCACTACCGCATTCGGAAACGCATTCTGAGGCCGACGTGCGCGGTGGGCCGCAATCAAATGTCCTCGTCGAGGATAGTTCGGCCGCACAGTCGGAACGGTGGTAGCGCCAGAAGCCTGACCGCCATGCTGATTGCAAAGCTGGCATCGCGCAGGCGGCGAAAAATTCGATGCATTCGTCCCCTTCGTCAGACATTTTCGATCTTGAATATAAAGGGAAAATTCGCCAAGTCGAAACTTGCTCGGTTTCAGAGACTACCGGCATCGATCGATCGAATTTCGAATTGCGCCTTGGCGAAGCATCGTTTGCTCAGCTGCCGGAATACCGTCAACAACGGCCGAATCGCTGCCGTGGGCCCGAGCCGGATTGGACTGCGGACGCACCAGCAGATAGAGCGCGGCGAAGTGTGTGATCATGAGCAAGGGCACATAGACAATCGGGATTACATAAGTGGCGGCCAACTGTCCCGAAAGCGCCGCAAGATTGAACACGGTGCCGTGATAATAATCGACGAAGAGATCGACTATCCCCACAATGTTGTAAGCAAGCACGAGTGGCCAGAAGAAGAAGCGCGCCCTGATCGTGAGAAGCGCCAGGATGGCCAGCAGTCCTGTTGCGAAGTCGCCATATGCGGCGAACTCTGCAAAGCCAGCGGGCAGATCGGGGCCGACAACGCCCGGAAGGATAAAGACCAGCCCAAAAAAGCGGAAAGCGTGCAGGATCGCGATGGCGCGCTGCGCCTCAACGCGGTCCATCGACTTGAGCCTGGGCCAGAAATACACACCGAAGCAGATGAGCCACGGCACGTAGCCCAGAACAAGTTGAATGTCGAAGATCGTTGCCGGTGACATGAAATCTCCTATCGCGACTTGATTCATGCGGCCTCAAGCACCGCTATCAGAATACCGCGCCGTTTCCGCCCGGCTGCGCCGGATTAACTGGCGCAGTGACAGCGTGTGCAGCAGGATCGAGCATGGCACCATGAAGCCGGGGTCAGCACATCGGGATAAGCGCCGGCGCCTGCGCTGTTCAGCACATTCGGAACACGATACCAGCGGGAACAGCGGCGACGGGCATCAGCGGTCCTTCCATATGCTTTCTCAAATCAGATGTTGATTGACGCGGCCTCGAACACCGGAGTCAGAATGCCGAGCTGGCCTTCCATGAGACTTCGCCCCAGCGCCGAGATTCATGCACTAAACGCTGGGTTCACGGTCTGCCGAGTTATTGCTTGGCTGACTGGCTCCCAATAGCAGGCGCAATGGCATCAGCGGACCGGCGGGAATGTACTCGTGATCCATCAGATTCTCTTGAGCGAGCGGCAGGGCCTCCATGATCGAACTCGCCTCAGCCACGTCTTTGACGTTCAGAAGGAAGACGGCGCCTCTGCCGTCTTCCCGCGAGTGCCATTCGCGGATTTTGCCTTCAAGATAGAGTTGGACCGTCGCGCGTATCTCAGCGGGTATAGCGGCCATAACCTGCTCGCGCTTCACGCCGGGCTTTGCCGTCAACAGTGCAAACACGCCAGTGGTCGTTGCGGTGGAGGTCTGGGATTGGGTGGGTGACGGCTCGGCCATCGGGAAATCTCCATTCAGGATTTGCCCATCAAATCTAGGATCGCTTCCGGTAAGCGACTATCCGCGATAATATTGATGGGCCATGAAGCAGAACTTCACAGTGAGGCAAGGCGCGCTCGACGGCGTCGAGGCATTCCTGAGCGTTGCTCAGCACCGCAGCTTTCGCAGAGCAGCCGCGGAACTCGGGGTGACTCCATCGGCGATCAGCCAGGCGGTACGCGCGCTCGAGGCGCGCCTCGGCGCAGCACTCTTCATCCGCACAACACGCAGCGTCGGTCTGACCGAGGCCGGCGAACGTTTCTTGTCGCGCGCAAAGCCCGCCTTCGAGGAGCTCGTCGCCGCAAGCGAGGCCGCGCGTGACCTCGGGCAGCGGCCGGCTGGACTATTGCGTCTCTCGGTACCGCGCGCGGTGGTGCCGATCCTGCTGGAGCCACTGATCGCATCCTTCTGCCAAGCCAATCCCGAGGTCGAGGTGGAGATCGCCGCGAGTGAGGAACTGGTCGATATCGCGGCCGGAGGATTTGACGCAGGCATCCGGCTCGGTCAGTTCATCGCAGCGGACATGATCGCGGTGCGGCTCACGCCGCCGTTTCCGCTCGTCGTCGTGGGCAGCCCCGAGTATCTACGCCGGCAGGGGCGGCCGGAGCGTATCGAAGATCTGCGTGAGCATGCCTGCCTGCGCATGCGCCGCTCGAACGGGTCGATCGCGCCTTGGTCCTTTGTCAACGGCAACAAGCCGGTCGAGGCGCTCATCTCGGGACCGCTCGTCGCCCACGACTTTCCCACCGTACTTGGCGCGGCAGTGGAGGGCATGGGGCTCGCGCAAGTGCCTGCGCCGATCTCAGCTGGGCCAGTGAAAGCCGGAAAACTCGTGCGCGTTCTGGAGCGGTTCGCGCCGATAGCGCCGGGCGTGTTTCTCTATTATCCCAGCCGCCATCAAATGATGCCGAAACTGCGAGCCTTTATCGATCACGTAAAGAGCGGATCGGACGCTGCCAACAAAAATCCAGTTCACATCGATAACAAGCGAACAGGCGACGTGAAAGTGCGCTGACGTGGGAAGCGCGGACCAATAGAATTGAGAAGCCGACCTATGGGCCGTCAAAACGTTACAGTCTTGATTTCCGAGGGAAAAATAGCACGAAAATTTTTTGTGCGGTTTCGGCATCTATCGAAGTCGATCGCCTTTCCGGACCCACTTTGGGCAACTCAGGTGGTTTCACAGCGAACGAAGAAAGTACCCGTCACTAACTTTCATAGCACAGCGCGCCACAACGCGACCCGCCGCGGCAGCGTCATCCAGGCGCCATCCCCTCTCCGTTTTGTAGGTGAACTGGATACCGCTGGCAGTGCAAACTCGACACTCCCGGCAGCATAAACTGGACACCTCAAGACCCACCCGCTCCGAGGGCGCGACAGCACGGTTCAAGGTTCAATGCCGCGCCCTCGCTTGCTGAACTTCTTCCCTGAGGGGGCCGGGGGAGGTTGAATAACCTGTGGAAAACCTGTGGGTCTTTTGGGACGGTTTGCGGACCGGCCTGAGCCTGGGAATCGTTTTGCTCAACTGCCCCTTCGAGACGGCTGACCGGCCAAAGACGCCCCTCAGGGGAGAGGGGGCCTGCGTTCCGTGGCACCGGCCCGCAACCTTCATAATATGATGGCCCGCGGCAACCGGAGAAGGGAATCTGTGCTCTCAAACCAGCATCGACTGCTGGGCGAAGATACCCGCCATCGCGCCGTGCGATGATGCCGTGGTGACCGAGGCCATGAGGGGGTTGGCGAGGTCGCCGGCGGCGTAGATGCCGGGAATGCTAGTTTCGCGGCGCTCGTCGACCTTGAGGGCGATGCCGAGGGGCGTATCGACCGTGGCGAGGCCCAGTGATTCATGCAGGCTTGCGGACGGCTTGTTGCGCGGATGGGCGAACAGGATGTCGACCGCGACATTGCGGCCAGTATCGAGATTGACGGTGGCGATATGGCCCCCGTGATGGGCGATCTCGGTGATCCGGCCGTCGACGACAGGTATGTTGCGGCGCGCCAGATCGGCCCGGATATCGGGTGGAATGTCGTGACCATCGGCGAAGAGCGTCAACGTGTCGGTCCAATCGTGGTACAGCCTGACATAATTGTGCGACTGCGGGCCGGACCAGACAAGGCCCCAATGCTGGCCGGCGACTTCAAAGCCGTCGCAATAGGGACAGGGCACGATGGACGTGCCCCAGCTTTCGGCAAAGCCCGGAACATCAGGCATCTGGTCGGCGACGCCATAGCTCAGGATCAGGCGGCGCGCCGCAAGGCTTTCGCCATCGCCAGTGAGGACGGAGAAATCGTCGATGGCGCCGGAAACGCTGTCGGCCCGGGCACTGACCAGCCTGATCGTGGGATAACGCGCCAGCTGCTGCCGCGCCTCGGCCAGGATGTCCAGCGGTGGCTTGTGATCGTGACCGAGCAGGCCATGCGAGTGGCTGGCGAAGCGATTGCGCGGCAGGCCGGTATCGAGAACGGTAACCTTGCGGCGGGCACGGCCGAGCTGCAGGGCGCCGGCGAGACCGGCAAAGCTGCCGCCGATGATGATGACGTCATCCATGGTGATAAACTCCGTGTTGTGGATGGAGGGGGTTGGGCTGGGCCTGGCGCGAAATATCGTCCAGCGATACGCGCTCGAGACGGGCAGCGAGCAGGGCTTCGGCATCGACGAGAAAGTCGCCCATCACTGTGTTGACCGGCCGGACAATGCCGCATTCGATATCGCCGGGCGGCCCAGGGAAACTTGATTTGGAGACAGGTTGAAACCTACCCATTGGCTTGCACATTTCAGATACTACATGGTATCGTAATGCAAGAATTAGGATACTGTCAAGTACTGGAATTGTCGTGACCGAAAACAGCCAGGGCCGGCGAGGCCGGCCCGCCAACGAGGCGCTTGGCCAAACGATAGTCGACGCCGCGTGCGAACTCTTTGTGGAATTGGGTTTTCAAGCGACGACATTGGACAAGGTCGCCCAGCGGGCGAAGATATCCAAGCTCAGCATCTATCGGCACTTCGAGAACAAGGAGGCGCTGTTCAGCGCGGCCATCGCGACCCGCTGCCATCAGTTTGCACCACAGGCCCTTTTTGAAGGCGTCGACGGTTCGGCCGAAGATCAGCTCATGGCGGTGGGATCATCCCTGCTTCGCACGCTGTTGAGCCCGGACGTCCGCAGTGTCGAAGCCATGATCATGGCCGATAAGACGAATCAAAAGTCGTTAAGCAAGCTCCATTACGAAGCCGGTCCCGCCCATGTCATCGCCCAAATCGAGGCCCTGTTGCGTCAGTTGCACGCGAAGGCGGTTCTGAACGTGCCCGATCCTCTCCGGTCCGCCCGCTTGTTTGCCGCGCTTTTCAAAGGATCCGATCTCCTGATTATCGCACGCTTCGATGAGGCGAGAGCAGAGGACGACAACGAAATCGAATCCTATTGCCGGTCGGCCGTCGCCATGTTCATCGCCGCGCACGGTGGCAACGACCACGCGGGCGGATAAGCATTTGATTGCTCCGGGCAGCTTGGCCGGGACCGTCGTCCAGGCGCTTCGTAATATTGGGCCGGCGCGCGCGGCCGAGCTTGCACAGATCGCGGCACCTCATCTTTCTCCCAACGATAAAAGACGCTCGCATCTACCGCGGTCCAAGCTCCCGGCTGGATGCGGTCGACGCTTCTCTCCATCGCAGATCCGGCAGCAGTCGGGACAACATTTGATAGGTGATGCGACGGTGCCATCCGACGATATGCGATCAGGTCCGGAACACCGATCGGTACCGCAGCCAAAGCTGCACGCCACGATTTTTCGTTGAGGACGCACCATCGTAACTCCGCCAGGCCAGAAGTGAGAAATCGTCGCCTTATGCTCTTCCCAAAATGGCTGGCCCAGTCATGAGATTCAGGTCGGTTTCCGCGGCGTTTTCCAACATCCATGGACAGGCATAATAATCTTCGATGCGATCGATGACGCGACCGGCGACATGGACACGAACCGGCCACGCGACCTGCCACCGGTCGCCTCGCTGGAAGAGCACGATCAGGACAGGCTCTCCGTCGATCGCCCCCAACTCCATGGTCCACGTCTCCGGGTTTCGCTCGTATTCGACGAAATAGGGAGAACTTCTGAGCAGGCCGTCGAAGCAGTCGGCGACCCGCAACCGAGCATCGGCGCTGGTGAGGCTCCGCACGCCATCCCAGTCATGGCGGTTGAAGAGGTCAACATAGCGCTGCAAGAGCCCCGCGGTGTCGGGATCAAGCGGACGGTTCGGTTCACCGGCAGGTTCAGGGGGCAAGTCGGCGAGCTTCGCCCGTCCGCGGGAGAGCGCGGATTTGACGCCCCCAACCGTCGAGTCCACGAGTTCTGCGGTCTCTTCCAGCGAATAGTCGAACACGTCCTTCAGGAGGATGCAGGCGCGCTCCTTGGGCGGCAAGTGGCCAACCAGCCGTTCGATGGCGCGGCGTGCATCGGTCGCTGCCGGCTCTGCAGAGACAACGCCGATGTCGTCCGAATAGGCGTGCTCCGCGCGCTCGCGCACATCGCGTCGCCTCAGAAAGTCGATGCAGCGATTGTGAGCGATGCGAAACAGCCAGGGCTTCAGCCGGCGGGCATCGTCGAGGGTCTCAATGTTCGTATAGGCCTCGAACAGCGTCTCCTGCACGAGATCCTCACCGTCGAGGCGTGAGGCCGTCATGCGGGCGCAGTAGCGATGCAGTTGGGCGCGGACGCCTGACACCGTCTCGAGGAAGGCGCGATATCTTGCATCGAACAGGCCGGTCGGTCGCTCGGGCATGTCCTTCAGCTGCCACATCTGGGTTTCAATTTGCCAGTCATGCGACCTCCTGACCTTCCGCGCGTGTTTCCGCGGTTGCGGCCAGACCAAGCTTGGGGCGAACCCATTGTGCCAACCGCGCGATCGCGTCGTCGGCTTCGGGAGCGCGGCCGGCCATCATCTGGAACGAGTGCAGCATCCCCGGAAATACGTCTATGCGCACCTCGACGCCGGCGGCTTTCGCGCGGTCGGCGAGCGCTCGGCTGTCGTCGAGCAGGGTTTCGTCTCCGCCCACTTGCAGATAGATCGGCGGCAGGCCCTTCAGATCGGCAAAGATGGGGCTGGCGAGTGGATGCCGGGGATCGGTCCCTGCAAGGACTTGCGATACCAGCATATCCACGACCGCCTTCTGGAAGAAGGCGTCCTTCTCGCGGTTGCTTTCGTAGGAGTGCCCGCTCGCCGACAGATCATACTAGCCAGAGATGCTGAGGATCGCGGCCGGCAGCGGCCGTCCCGCATCGCGGAGTTTCATCGTCGCCGCAACGATCAGGCCAGCACCAGCGGAATCGCCTGCAGCTATGGTGTGCTTCGGCGCGACACCCTGCTCGGCGAGCCATTCGAACGCGGTCACGGCCTGCTCGATTTGGCGCGGAAACTTGCTCTGGAAAACGTAGTCGTACGTAGCGAGCAGAGCGTAACAGCCGATCGCCTTAGCAAGGTGTCCGACCATCTTGCGATGGGTCCAGATCGATCCGCCGACATAGCCACCGCCGTGCAGGTAAAGCATGACCCGGTCTTTGGCTGCCGTTTTTGGCTGAATCCACAGCGCGGTCTTGTCGCCGACGTTCGTCTCGACGTAATCGACGCCGCCCGGTTCTGCCGTCAAAACGGACCACTCGGATGCTTCCTGTGGCGATTCTCGACCGCGGCGGAAAGCCTCCGCGAGCGTTTCGTAGTGTATCTTGTTCGCTAGGCTCTGCTTGCTGTTCATTTGTCACGCTCCAATTCGTCCAGGAGGGCGATGTCAAGGATGACCGTGCCCATGAACAGCTAAGACGGATGAACCCAGCGAAAGGATACGTGGCCGGCAGATGCAACGCCTCGCCGGTGGCCGTTGCCGCGGACCCCGGGTGTCAAACCCAGCAAGGCTAGGCTGCTCCACGCTTCTCTGTGGGACGTTCGTTCCAGACATTCGCCGATCGGCCAGATGCTTCGTCTATGCCGTCGCCGGGTGGCCGGGGGCTGGGACTATTGACTATTATCGCCGAGCCAACATCGCTTTAAACATGCTGCTCTATCCTCTTCTACTCCGCAGTACGCCCCATCACTCCCACTCGATTGTACCTGGGGGCTTGCTCGTCACGTCGTAGACGACGCGGTTGATGCCGCGCACTTCGTTGATGATGCGCGTAGCGGCGGCACCGAGGAAGGCCATGTCGTAGTGGTAGAAATCCGCTGTCATGCCGTCGACCGAGGTGACGGCGCGCAGCGCGCAGACGAACTCGTAGGTGCGGCCGTCGCCCATCACGCCGACGGTCTGCACCGGCAACAGCACGGCGAAGGCCTGCCAGATGGCGTCGTAGAGGCCGGCCTTGCGGATCTCGTCGAGATAGATGGCGTCGGCCTCGCGCAAGATCTCCAGCTTTTCGCGGGTGATGCCGCCCGGGCAGCGGATGGCGAGACCGGGACCGGGGAACGGATGCCGGCCGATGAAGCTGTCGGGCAGGCCGAGCTCCTTGCCGAGCGCCCTCACCTCGTCCTTGAACAATTCGCGCAGCGGCTCGACGAGCTGCATGTTCATGCGTTCGGGCAGGCCGCCGACATTATGGTGCGACTTGATCGTCACCGACGGGCCACCGCTGAAGGAGACGCTTTCGATGACGTCGGGATAGAGGGTGCCTTGCGCCAGAAAATCGGCGCCGCCGAGCTTCTCGGCCTCCTCCTCGAACACCTCGATGAACAGCCGCCCGACGGTCTTGCGCTTCTTCTCGGGGTCCGATTCGCCCTCGAGCGCGCCGATGAAACGGTCCGCAGCGTCGACCAGGATCAGCGGCAGATTGTAATGCTGGCGAAACATCTCCACCACGCCTGATGCCTCGTCCTTGCGCATCAGCCCATGGTCGACGAGGATGCAGGTAAGCTGGTCGCCGACCGCCTCGTGGATCAGGAGTGCTGCGACAGAGGAATCGACGCCGCCTGAAAGCGCGCAGATCACCTTGCCCTTGCCGACCTGCTTACGGATCGTCTCGACCGCGTGCTCGCGGTAAGCGCGCATCGTCCAGTCGCCCTCAATACCGGCGATATTGTGGACGAAGTTTTGGAGCAGCCTGGCGCCGTCCGGCGTATGCACCACTTCGGGGTGGAACATGAGGCCGTACATCTTGCGTTCGACATTGCCGAAGATGGCGAAGGGCGAGCCCTCCGATTTTCCGAGCACCTCGAACCCCTTGGGCAAGGATATGACGCGGTCGCCATGGCTCATCCACACCTGGTGGCGCTGGCCGGGCGCCCACAGGCCCTCGAACAACGGGCTGTCCTTGGCGATCTCGACGAAGGCGCGGCCGAATTCGCGGTGATCGGAGCTTTCGGCGACGCCGCCCATCTGCACGCACATCGCCATCTGGCCATAGCAGATGCCGAGCACCGGCACGCCGGCGTCGAAGACGATCTGCGGCGCGCGCGGACTGCCGATGTCGGCGGTCGAGGCCGGGCCGCCGGACAGGATTACCGCCCTCGGATCGATGCGCTTGAACGCCGCCTCGGCCGACTGGAAGGGCACGATCTCGGAAAAGACGCCGGCCTCGCGGATGCGGCGGGCGATCAGCTGGGTAAACTGGCTGCCGAAATCGACAATCAGGACGGTGTCGGGATGATTGGCTGTTTTCATGGCGAGCGTTTAAAGAAAGAAACGAGTCGGCGCAATGGGTTGCGAGGCCTCTCTCTCACTCCGATTCCGCATCTTCACGCGACAGATCAAACTCGATCGCCCCGGAAGCGATCGCCTGTTCCAGCAGTTGCACCGCCCCGGCCAACTTCTCGTCGATGACGTGCAGATATTCGGTCCAGTCGCCGACATGCCTCAGATCGGCTGCCCCGTCGGAAATACCGCGCAGGCCAATAAGCGGCACGTCGAACAGCTGGCAGGCGCGCAGGCAGGCGAAGGTCTCCATATCGACCATGTCGGCGGCGATCGCGTCGTAGGCGGCGCCGGTGACGATTGCCGCACCGGTCGACAGCGTCGCTTGCCCGATGCCAGGAATTCTGAACGGCAGCGGCACGCTGACAGGCAGATCGAGGAACGGCGTGGCGCCCTTCTCGAACCCCAGGGGCGAGGCGTCCATGTCGCGGTAGGCGACTGAAACGGCCTGGTAGATTTCGGTCTGCTCCAGCGTCCGGCTGCCCGCCGACCCGAGCGACACGACGAGATCGGGCAGCGCCTTTTCGGTCTTCAGCCGGGACAGTTCGGCGCTAAGTCCGACGCCGGCCTCGACCGGTCCGACGCCGGTCATCAGCGGCGTGAACAGCCGCTGCAGGTGTGGACCGTATTCGGCCTCGGCCGCCATGACGAAGAGAACGGACTTGCCGGACAGGCGAGACACTTTACCGGTCACGACGATCTACTCCTTTCTGGCCCGACCATCGGAGCCGGAAGGTAAGAAGGGCGACGTGCCCTCACCGACCCCCGGCCCTTCGCTATGGCTCCGGGCGTTCGTCGCTCGAAAAGCCCATTTAGGGGCTTTTCGTCCGCTGCGCGGACCGCTCCTCACCCCTCGATGCCGTCGCGGCCGAGCACTGTCATCATCGTTCCGGTCATTGTGGCAATCAGCTTGGCCTCGCCATCGACGGCGAACGCATAGGCCTGGCCATCGGCGACGATAATGGTGCGGCCAGGCTTGGTTACCGAGCCGCGGAACAGAAAGCGCTCGCCCCTGCCCGGCGCCAGCAGGTTGACCTTGAACTCGATGGTCAGCACGCCGGAATTTTCCGGCATCAGCGAGAATGCCGCATAGCCGCAGGCCGAGTCGAGAGCCGTCGAAATGACGCCAGCATGGAGAAAGCCATGCTGCTGCGTCAGAGCCGCCGAATAGGGCATTTCGATCTCGATGATGCCGGGCGTCACCAGCGTCAGCTCGGCGCCAATCGTCATCATCGCGTTCTGGCGCGCAAAGGACGTCCTGACGCGGTCCTCATAGTCGGGAGCAGGAACGATCTTTGCTGCCATGGCCGTCGCCCTTCGTTTCTCGGCAAATCCTATTGCAAAGGCATTTATCGCAGAGGGGTGGGCGGCAGGCAATCGCAAATGCTGCACTGCAGCATTCGGCCCCGGCTCTGTATCCATGGCAAAGGTTCAGCCAACGCGGCGCAGCGCACAGAAATAGAAACCGTCGGTGCCGCTCAGCAACGGTGACAGCGAAATGCCGCCCGCAGCGCCTATCCGCATGGCCGCTTCGTGGCCCGCAAAACGGCTGTCCCAAAGCTGGCGGTGATCGACAGGGACAAAACCGGGATGGCGGTCCCGGAACGCCGAAACCTGGTCGCCATTTTCCTCGTCGAATACCGAACAGGTGATGTAGACCAGCAGGCCGCCGGGTTTGACGAAGTCGCTGGCGGCATCGAGTATCGTCTCCTGCTCGCCCTTGCGCGCGTCGAGTTGCCTCTGTGTCAGCCGCCATTTGGCATCCGGCCGGCGCCGCCACGTGCCGCTGCCGGTGCAGGGCGCATCGATCAGGACGATGTCCATATGCCTGCTGAGCGGCGCGAGTTCGGCCGGCCTGGTGACGATCTGCACATTGCGGTTTTCCGAGCGGCGGATGCGGTCGAAGATCGGCGCCAGCCTGGCCTTCTCGGCGTCGTGGGCGAAGATCTGGCCGCGATTGTCCATCGCCGCGGACAGCGCCAGCGTCTTGCCGCCGGCGCCGGCGCAAAAATCGAGCACCTGCATTCCAGGTTCGGCGCCGGCCAGTTCGGCCGCAATCTGCGAACCCTCGTCCTGAACCTCGAACCAGCCTTTCTGGAAGGCCGGCTCGGCCTGCACGTTCGGGTGCCTGCCGTCGCCTTCGATCGGCGGGATGCGGATGCCGTGCGGCGCGATCCGCGCAGGCTTGGCGCCGGTCTCCGCCAACTCGGCCAGCACCTTGCCGCGATCGGCCTTGAGCGTATTGACCCTGAGGTCGAGCGGCGGGCGTGTCGCCAGCGCGGCACCCTCTTCCACCCAGGCCGTGCCGAACGCGCGCTCGAACAGCGGCATGCACCAGTCGGGGATATCTGCCCTGATAGCCGGCGGCGCATCGGCGAGCCGGCGACCGCCGAGCGTTGTCAGTTCGTCGGCGGTAAGCAGCGGCGGCGCGAACTTGTCGCCCTCGAGCGCCTCGTTCAGCGACTGCGCCGTCTGGCCCCATTCGAGCAGCAGCGCGCCGAAGCCGATGGCGCGCGGCGTGTCCTCGCCGAGCAGCCAGCCGGCCGAGCGCTTGCGGCGCAGCGCGTCATAGACGATGTTGCCGATCGCGGCGCGGTCGCCGCCACCGGCGAAGCGGTGCGACAGGCCCCAGTCCTTCAGCGCATCAGCCACCGGCCGGTGGCGCCGGCCAATGTCGTCAAGCACTTCAATGGCTGCCGCCAGCCGCCCGCCCAGTCTCATTGTCGTCTTCCATTACTCAGCAAAACAAAATCCGGCCCTGCTCTTAGAGCTTTTCGTGTCCTGATTGAAACAGTTCTGTTTCCCCGACGGCGAGACAATCCATGCAAGGGGTGACGAGGGTGGGTTGGTGCATCGCGAGCCGCCGCCACCAAGCGGGCGCCGGCATGCGTAACCAAACAATTCATTAATATATTACAAGTCTCTAATGTGCATGTCTGGCGCTCACAAGCATAGCGGCTTGCGAAACTGCTCTGCTTTCCAAGTTTTCCGGTTGCGAATACTCTTTGCGCGGTGATTCGCGTCGCAGAAAAAGCGGAGCCGCGGGTCGATACGAGGAGAGGGCAATGAAGACTTATCTGGCGGAAGTTCTAGGCACGTTCCTATTGGTGTTCATCGGCACGGCTTCGGTGGTGACGGGCGGCTTCGGCGGCGCGCTGCCGCTTGGCCAGGAAGGTATCGGTCTGGCGTTCGGCATCGGCCTGATCGCGGCGGCCTATGCGATCGGCCCGATTTCGGGCGCGCACCTCAATCCGGCGGTGACGCTCGGTGTATTCCTCGCCGGGCGGATGCCGGCCAGGGATGTCATTCCCTATTGGATCGCGCAGGTCATCGGCGCCATCATCGCGTCGCTGGCACTGTGGATCATCGTCTCCGGACAGGTGGGCGGCCACACCGGCGGCTTCGGCGCCAATGGCTGGGATGTGACGAAATGGGGCGTCAGCTCGGCCTTGCTGTGGGAGCAGATCGGCACTTTCACCTTCGTCACGGTGATCCTCGGCGTCACCAACGCCAAGCACACCACGGCGTTCGCCGGCCTCGTAATCGGCCTGACGCTGGCCGGCCTGCACTTCGCCATCATCCCGGTGACCGGCACATCGCTCAACCCGGCCCGTTCGATCGGACCGGCGCTGTTTTCGGGAACTGCGGCGATCGGCCAGCTGTGGCTGTTCATCGTCGCGCCGCTGATCGGCGGCGCCATTGCCGGCGTGGTTGCCAAGGCCGGTATCTTCGAGAAGGACTGACTTTTCGGAAGCCCAACGAACAAAGGCGCGGGTCGAGGCCCGCGCCTTTTTTTGTTGCGTCGAGAAATTCGTATGCCCGGATCAGGCCGCCAGGTCAAAACGGTCGGCGTTCATCACCTTGGTCCACGCGGCGACGAAATCCCTGACGAACTTCTGCCCGGCGTCCGCCGACCCGTAGACCTCGGCCAGCGCCCGCAGCTGCGCATGCGAGCCGAAGATCAGGTCCGCGCGGGTGCCGGTCCACTTGACCGCCCTGGTCTTGCGGTCGCGCGCTTCGTAGACTTCATCGGAGCCGGCCGCCGGATCCCAGACAGTGTTCATGGAGAGCAGGTTGACGAAGAAATCGTTGGTCAACGTGCCCGGCCTGTCGGTGAACACCCCGTGCTTCGACTGACCGGTGTTGGCGCCGAGCACCCGCAACCCGCCAACGAGCACCGTCATCTCCGGCGCCGTCAAGGTCAGCAGCTGCGCCCGGTCGACCAGCATCGCTTCGACCGACATCGGCGGCTTGCCCCTGACATAATTGCGGAAGCCATCGATTTTCGGCTCGAGCGCGGCGAAGGACTGGACATCCGTCTGTTCCTGCGAGGCGTCCATGCGGCCTGGCGTGAACGGCACCCCCACGTCATGGCCGCCGTCTTTCGCCGCCTTCTCGACCGCGGCCACGCCGCCGAGAACGATGAGGTCGGCAAGCGAGATCTTCTTGCCGCCGAACTGCGCTGCGTTGAACTCGCTCTGGATGCCTTCGAGCTTTTCGAGCACCTTGGCCAGTTGCGCCGGCTGGTTGACCTCCCAATCCTTCTGCGGCGCCAGGCGGATGCGTGCGCCATTGGCGCCGCCACGCTTGTCGGAGCCGCGGAAAGTCGAGGCCGAGGCCCAGGCGGTCGAGACCAGTTCTGAGACGGACAGGCCGGAGGCCAGGATCTTCGCCTTCAGCGAGGCGATATCCTGCTCGCTGACCAGTTCGTGGTCGACTGCCGGTATCGGATCCTGCCAGATCAGCTCTTCCTTCGGCACGAGCGGGCCAAGATAGCGGACGGCCGGACCCATGTCGCGATGGGTCAGCTTGAACCAGGCGCGGGCGAAGGCATCGGCGAACTGATCAGGATTCTGATGGAAGCGCCGCGAGATCTTCTCATAGCCCGGGTCGACGCGCAAAGCGAGATCGGTGGTCAGCATCGCCGGGGCGCGACGCTTCGACGGATCGTGCGCGTCCGGCACAGTGCCTGCACCGGCGCCGCCCTTCGGGGTCCACTGATGGGCGCCGGCCGGGCTCTTGGTCAGCTGCCATTCGTAGTTGAACAGATTGTCGAAGAAGTTGTTGCTCCATTTGGTCGGCGTCGTGGTCCAGGTCACCTCGAGGCCCGAGGTGATGGCGTCGCCGGCAATGCCGGTAGCGTGCTTGCTCGACCAGCCGAGGCCCTGCGCCTCGATGCCGGCGCCTTCCGGCTCCGGGCCGACCAGCGATGCATCACCGGCGCCGTGGGTCTTGCCGAAGGTGTGACCGCCGGCGATGAGCGCCACGGTTTCCTCATCGTTCATGGCCATGCGAGCGAAGGTTTCGCGGATGTCGCGCGCCGCGGCCAATGGATCGGGCGTGCCGTTCGGCCCTTCCGGGTTGACGTAGATCAGCCCCATCTGCACGGCGCCGAGATGGCCGTGAAGTTCGCGGTCGCCGGAATAGCGCTCGTCGGCGAGCCACTTGGTTTCCGATCCCCAGTCCACGTCCTGCTCGGGCTCCCAGACATCGGCGCGGCCGCCGGCGAAGCCGAAGGTCTTGAAGCCCATCGATTCCAGCGCGACGTTGCCGGTGAGGATCAACAGGTCGGCCCAGGAGATCTTCCTGCCGTATTTCTGCTTGACCGGCCACAGCAGCCGGCGCGCCTTGTCGAGATTGGCGTTGTCCGGCCAGCTGTTGAGCGGCGCGAAACGCTGCTGACCGGCGCCGGCGCCGCCACGGCCGTCGCCGATGCGATAGGTGCCGGCGCTGTGCCAGGCCATGCGGATGAAGAGCGGGCCGTAATGGCCGAAATCGGCCGGCCACCAATCCTGCGAATCGGTCATCACCTGGTGCAGATCCCCGATCACCGCATCGAGATCGAGGCTCTTGAATTCCTTGGCGTAGTCGAAGTCCTCGTCCATCGGATCCGAGAGGCTGGACTGCTGGTGGAGGACGCCAAGGTCGAGCTGGTTTGGCCACCAGTCACGGTTGCTCCTCCTTGCCGATCCATGTGGGACCGGGCATTTGCCGGCGCTGTTGTCGTCGGTTTTCGCGTCCATCTTTGCCTCCGATTTGTTGATTTTCCGGGATTTTGTTGATTTTCCGGGCAGGGCCAGCGAGCCGCGCCATCCTGGAATGGTTCCAGACTAGCCTGCCCGGCCGATAAACACAAATTGCCTTTGCTGTTTATTCTGATAGGTTTTTCTTATGATCGGTTTGACCGTCCGGCAGATGCATTATTTCGAGGCGCTGGCGCAGACGCTGCATTTCGGCCGCGCCGCCAAGCTCGCTGGCGTCAGCCAGCCGGCGCTGTCTTCGCAGATCGCCGAGATGGAGCTGCGGCTCAATTGTCGTCTGTTCGAGCGCGGCGGCAAGGCGGTGCGGATGACGGACGAGGCGCAGGGCTTGCTGCCGCGCATCGAGCGCATCCTTGCCGACGTCCGCGACATCGAGGCGACGGCCCGGCGCGGCCGCCCGGCGCTGGAAGGCCGCTTCCGGCTCGGCATCATCCCGACGGTGGCGCCCTATCTGCTGCCGCATGTGCTGCCGGAGCTGAAACGGCATTTCCCGGCCTTACAGCTGGAACTGCGCGAGGCGGTTACCGCGTCGCTGGTCGACGACACCAGCTCGGGAAAGCTCGACGCCTTCGTCGCGGCACTGCCCATCGATTACCCGGGCCTGGTCACCGAAGAACTTTTCTCGGACCGGTTCTTCCTTGCCGTGCCGGCCGGCGACCCCGCCTTCGCCTCACCGCCGGTGCCGCCGGAAAGCCCCGCGCTGGAAAGGCTGATGCTGCTGGAGGAAGGCCATTGCCTGCGCGAACAGGCGCTCGCCGTCTGCGGCAGCGTGCGGCCGGTGGCGATGGCAAGCTACGGCGCGACCAGCCTGACGACGCTCTTACAGATGGTGGCGCACGGGCTCGGCGTCACGCTCATCCCGGAAATGGCGGCAGGGCCGGCGAGCGCCATGCGCGACCTGAAGATCGTGCCGTTCCAGGAGCCGATGCCGCAGCGCACGATCTGCCTCGCTTGGCGGCGCAACAAGGTGCGCCACGACGAATGCGTCGAACTGGCCAAGATCATCCGCGGGCTGGATGCGGCGGTGCTGGCGGCGTAGAGCGGCGGATGTTGGATCCGGTTAGCCCGAAGCGGACCCGCAGGCCCCCTTCGAAAGGGACGACTTCAACCTTTTTCCCAGGCTGCGAGCAACGGGCCTTTGCTTCCGTAGACAGGGTCCTTGCGCGGCCGGCCGACCCTGGGGATCGTGACGACCGCCCTGTCATGATCGGCAGCGGTCGTACACAGGTCATAGGTGCCGGATGGAGGATAGGCGCCGACGACCAGAAAATCGTCGGATGCGGAAAGACGCTGGTGCCCGGTGCCGGCCGGAAGCACCGCGACGTCGCCGGCCTTCAGCGACAGCGTTCGCCCCTTGCTGCCGCCAAAGCGGACCTTGGCCGTGCCGCGCGCAACGCCCAGCACCTCTTGGATGCGCGAATGGTAGTGGACGTAACCGTAGATGCCGTTGCGCCAGCTATCGCCCCAGCCATTTGTTTCGAAAAGCGCCTCCATGACGGCCGCCGGATCGAAGTCTTCGGGCAGCTTCACAGCGCCGCGATAGACGACAAGCGGCCAGAACGGATGGTTGGGCACCAGGCCATCATCGCTGAACCGAAACGTGTTTGGTTTGCGCGGCCTCAGGAGGTCGGCAACCTCTCGCCTGTCCGGTCTGGCGATGCCGGTGACCTGCTCGACGGCTTTCTTCGTGGTCTGCAGAATGCTCATGGTGGGCCCTTGGGGTTGGTGGAAGCTTCATGCCGATTAACCGGTTGGATGGCGGTCGGTTCCGCTGGCGGCAGAGATCCGCGAACGGTGCGGCGGTCATGGCGGGCGTCGTGCCGCGACAAGGTCCCGCACGACGAATGTATCAAGCCGGCGAAGATCATCCGCGGGTTGGAGGCGGCGGTGCTGGCGGGTGCGCCGTACCCTCCAGCGAAAGGTTGGTGTTGACCCGAAGTCGACCTTCGCAGCCTGAATGGCTGCTTTGCGCCGCATCACAGCCGTTGGGGAGAGAAGATGGTCATGCCGAAAGCCGAAAGTTCCGTTTGTTCGAATGATGACAACTAAGGAAATACGAAACAGCCTTTGCGCGCAATTCCGTGCTTTGGCGTTGCCGAGGATGCTTCACTGGCATTGATCTTTTGGTGCGGCATCCACGGCGCCGCGGCGTGCAGTAAGTGGAGAATACAATAGCGGTGAGGGCTGCGATCGGTGAGGTTCAGTGATGAATCATGTGCAGACTACCAGGTCAAAATGTCTCCGCTCTGACTTCACCTTTATTAAACGACGGCCCTTGATTTTACCTCACGAGATAAGCGGCAGGAGGTGTAACGGCGCGCCGTCCGTCATTCCGTTATGCCTCGTTCTGCTGTTGGCATCTCCGGCAAATGGTCAGTTGGCCCCCGAAGCGCCAGCAGTTGCCATAGCTAACGACAGCTCGTCGGTCGTGGTTTCCGAACATACCAAGGTCGACAAAGAACCGGGCAAGCCACAACCGAGCGCGCTCGGATCTAGAGAGCTGGTGCTCAGCGAAACACAGGCACTCAAGGAGGGTGCGCAAACGCGCCTGGGCGAGCATGAAGTGGCTTTACGCCGCGAATTGGCCGCAGCACGAGCGGAGCTACTCGTCATGCAGCGCAGCATACGTGAGCTAAGCGCCCAAGCACACGTGCTGGCAGACACGGTGGCTCAGCAAGCACAAGCCCTAAAAGAGCAGCAGCGAACAGACGAAGCGCTCGCGCTCGATCTGGAGACGGCGCAGCGCGTTATCGAAAGCTACAGGGCTGAAGCCAGTCTCTGGAACAGCGAGAAGGCTGCCGCGCTTGGCGCGCACCCCTCTATGGAAGCCTCCCAGCTTGCTGCGAAGCGAGCGCTTGATGACGAGCGGCACAAGGTTGAGTTCCTGGAACAAGAACTTGCCACGGCTCGCCAAACTATCGATGCTCTTAAGACAGGCGCAAATCTGGCAGCCGTCGAGCAGGCCACCGCCATAAGGGACCGACAGGTGGCCGAGGCCGCTCTAAAGCAGGTTCGAGAAAGACTCGAACGGGGACGCGAACGAGCAGATTCAGCTGTACGTGACCTCGATATTGTTCGCCAGGAGCGCGATGCTTTAAAGCAGAATTCGGTAGCATTGAGTGCGGCGCTCGACCAAGAGCGTGAAAGGGCTATCGGCCTGGCCCGCAGCCTCAGTGCGGCGCGTGAGGCAATTGATACTGTCAAGGGTAAGCGTCGGACTGCGGCTGTGGAGCGCGCGCCGAAAACACGTACCCCCGCGAGTGCACTTGCAAGTAGGTTATCGCGTTCGGGCGCCAAACCAGCCCGTAAACCGGGCTTGCCGGAAAAACAGAGAGTGAAGGTCCAAAAGTCGCCGCAAACTGCTCTGCTGGCAACCATACCTCTTCCCGCAGCATTGCTTCCAACACGGCCATCAAAAAGCTCGAGCCGCGCGAGTGAAGACTAGTGAGCGAAAGCCGCAGGGGAGACGACTATGAACAAGTATGTCGCAGCTGCGTTGGTGATCGGGACTACAATTGGGCCTGCCTCGGCACTTGAAGCAGGCGTGGGCGGTAGCGCCGGCGGTGTCGGAGTCGGTGCTGGAGTGAGCGCCGGTTCGCAAGGCGTATCTGTCGGGGCGGGCACGAGCGTCGACGGCGTAGGCGGAGCAAATGTTGGAACTTCGGTCGGTGCAGATGACGGGTCAGTCGACGCAGGCGTTGGTGCCGGCGGCAACGTTGGTGACACAAGCACAAGTGCCAGTGTGGGCGACGATCCGTCCGCCGAAAACGAGGCGGCTACCGCACCCGACAGTTCGACTGCAGCGACGGCCCCTGCCTCTGCCAAGACGGCCAGGCAATCCATCGTCCTGCCACCCGTCCTCAGGCCTTCCAAAGCCGGTGAGGGTGACTCCACCAAGGGGTATCCGTTTGGATCTCTGGGGCCACTGACACCGAAACCCGGTACGCCGATTGCGGTCGTGCGAACCTGCCGCGCGGCGATCATGGCCGCTGCAACGCCGCTGGGCGCCGTCCGTGTCCACGCGGTAAGCGCAGGCGCCTTGCATCAACGTCGGGGTGCAATCACGGCGCCGATCGAGGTGCGAATAGACTACGCAAGAGAAGACGGCATCGAAGTCCGGCAGGCGCAAGTCAGTTGTCGCCTCGATGCGTCGGGCAGGGTCACTGCAATAATATAGCACCAAGCCTGATTGACGGGGCTGCACGTCGACAGAGGGACGATCCGCTTCGCCATCTACAAGGCGGCGTTCTTCGGCGGTGGCGCCGGAGGTGAGGGCACGCTGACCTTCATGATCGCCGCTATCCCATCTCGGCTCGGCGGCATTTCGGGCGACCTCGCCTTCGAGCTTCTAAACTAGTCTAGCCCATCTGCGCCTCCCACCCCTCACGGCACAAATATCAAAAACACCCAGGTAAAAAACACCACAAGGTGCACCAGCCCGGTCAGGAACGTCGTTCTCTCCGTGCTAAAGCTCACATTGCAGATGAAAAGCGCCAGGACCAAAAGCACCGTGTCGGTCGCCGGCAGCCCCAGGGTCAGCCCTCTTCCGGTGAGCAGGCTGGCGGCGGCTATGCCCGGTATTGTCAGGCCGATCGTCGCGCAGGCCGAACCCATGGCGACGTTCAGGCCGCGCTGCAGCTCGTTGCTGAGTGCGGCACGGACCGCTGAAATCGCCTCCGGCATCAAGACGAGCCCGGCGATCATCGCCCCGACAATGGCGTCGGCCTGGGGCACCTCATAGGCAATGAGCGCATCTTCGACGCTTGCCGCGACTTGCTCGGCCAGCATGACAATGCCGATCAGCCCGATCAGCAGGAGAATAGCGCCGGCGGCGAGGCTTTCGTGAGCGTCGGTTCGCACTGTGGCGCCGTGCGCTTGTGCGTCGATGAAATCGTCGCGGTGGCGGACAGTCTGCGCGAACAGAAAACCGGCATACAGCAGCACCGAAAGCACGCTGACGAAGCCAAGCTGAGCTGCCGAGAACGTGCCGGGATCGGTGGTTCGCGTGTAGGTCGGCAGAATGAGCGTCATGACGCTCAGCGCGACCAGAACCGCCAGATAGGCGCTTGTGCCTTGGCGCACGATCGCCTGCTTGCGATGGCGCCAGCCGCCAAACGTCAGGCACATGCCGACGACGCCGGTGGAGGTGATCATCACCGTCGAGAACACGGATTCGCGTGCAAGCGTCGGGTTGTTCGCGCCATGCAGCATGATGGAAACGATGATCGACACTTCGATTGCGGTCACGGCGATGGTCAGCACCAACGTGCCGTACGGCTCGCCTACCCGCCGGGCCACCGCCTCGGCGTGGTCGAGCACCACAAAAATGGTGATGAACATGATCGCGCTCGACAGCGCGCCGATAAATATCCTGGTACCCAGCGACCCTTCGTCCACCGACACCCCGCTGGCCCTGACCGCGACAGCCATCGCCAGCGCGGCCAAGGGCATGCCGTAGGAAACCGCCGATCTTGCGAAACCACTCATTGTCACCGTTTTGCCTTCCCGCGAATCCCGTGGAAGGGCGATTTGCAACCACTGTTGCGCACCGCGACCATCCAGAGGAATCGCATATGACAGGTCATGACGAGCTCCATCGCAGCGTACCCCACCCCTTCAAGGGGAAAGGCAATCGCATTTGGAGTCTTGCGAAAATGGACCCCCACCCTAACCCTCCCCACAAGGGGGAGGGAACGCTGCCGCGCGCCCTTGCTTTCCTTTTGGCGACGAAACGCAGGCAATTTGCAAAGGTCGGCGCCACCGAAAGTCCCCCTCCCCCTTGTGGGGAGGGTCAGGGGTGGGGGTCCTCTTCGCAAGAATCCTCCTGCCCCCGCACACCTCGCCTGTCCCCTGGTCCGAAACATCATGTCACCCGCAGGCAAGCTCGCGCGCTAGCCGGGCGTGTTGGCCTTGACGACCTTCTTGCATTCGGGCGTCAGCTCGCTCATGTGACCGGCCAGGCATTTGACGACGCGGCCACCGCCCGGCAGCACGCCTTTGCACAATCTCTGGTAATCTGCCTGGCAGGCCTCACGCTCGGCCGCCGTCTGCGCCAGCGCCGCGGTGGCTGCCAGCTGCGTTGCCAGGAAAAGCACGCCTAACCCAATCCGCATGGAACACCCCCTCAATACGTTGCCCAAACAACGCCTCCGTCACGCGTAGACGCAAGCCTTCTCAAGCTGTCTTCTGCGTCACCAATCCCAGTTCGTCGATCATCGCCTGGCGCATCAGGAATTTCTGCGGCTTGCCGGTCACCGTCATCGGCAATTCGGTGCGGAAGCGGATGTAGCGCGGGATCTTGAAATGGGCGATCTGGCCGGCGCAAAACGCCTTGATGTCTTGCTCTGTGGTGATCTGGCCGGGCTTCAGCACGATCCAGGCGCACAGCTCCTCGCCGTATTTCGGGTCGGGAATGCCGAACACCTGCACCTCCTTGATCTTGGGGTGGCGATAGAGGAATTCCTCGACCTCGCGCGGATAGACGTTCTCGCCGCCGCGGATGACCATGTCCTTGACCCGGCCGACGATGTTGCAATAGCCGTCTGCGTCGATGGTGGCGAGGTCGCCGGTGTGCATCCAGCCCTCCGCGTCGATGGCCTCGCGGGTCTTCTGCTCGTCGTCCCAATAGCCCTTCATCACCGAATAGCCCCGCGTGCAGAGCTCGCCCGGCGCGCCGACCGCGACGGTGGCGCCTTCGGCGTCGATGGCCTTGACCTCGACATGCGGATGGACGCGGCCGACGGTCGAGACGCGCTTTTCCAAGGGGTCGTCGACGCTGCTCTGGAACGACACCGGGCTGGTCTCGGTCATGCCGTAGGCAATGGTCACCTCAGCCATATGCATCAGCGACACCACCTTCTTCATCACCTCGATCGGGCATGGCGAGCCGGCCATGATGCCGGTACGCAGGCTGGTGAGATCGAAGGAGGCGAACTCCGGGTGGTCGAGCAGGCCGACGAACATGGTCGGCACGCCGTAAAGCGCGGTGCAGCGTTCCATTGCCACCGCCTTCAGCGTGGCGCCGGCATCGAAACCCTCGCTCGGGAAAACCATGGTCGCGCCCTTGGTGACGCAGCCCATCGTGCCCATCGACATGCCGAAGCAGTGGTAGAGCGGCACCGGGATGCACAGCAGGTCGTCGACGGTAAGCCGGATCGCCGCGGTGACGAAATTGCCGTTGTTGACGATGTTGTTGTGGGTCAGCGTCGCGCCCTTCGGCGCGCCGGTCGTGCCAGAAGTGAACTGGATATTGATGGCGTCGTCCGGTTTCAGCCCGTCGGAAATGCGGTCGAGCCGGTCATGCTCGTCGCGCCCGGCCATCGCCAGCACATCGGCGAAATTGAACATGCCCGGCGAACTCTCCTCGTCCATGCGGATGACGATCTTCAACGCCGGCAGCTTGCTGGCGTCGAGCTTGCCGGGGGTGGCCGTGGCGATCTCCGGCGCCAGCGTCTCGATCATGCCGAGATAGTCGGAACTCCTGAACTTGGCGGCGGTGACGAGCGCTCGGCAAGCGACCTTGTTCAAGGCATATTCCAGTTCGACCAGCCGGTAGGCCGGGTTGATGTTGACCAGGATCAGGCCGATGCGGGCGGTGGCGAATTGCGTCACCAGCCATTCCCAGCGGTTCGGCGACCAGATGCCGACGCGATCGCCTTTCTCGAGGCCGAGCGCCAGGAAGCCGGCGGCGAGCGCATCGACGGTCTCCGACAGCTCTTCCCAGGTAAAGCGCTTGTCCTGCTCGACGAAGACAGCGGCATCGAGCGTGCCGTATTTGCTGACCGTATCGGCAAACAGCGCCGGGATCGTCAGGTTGAGCAGCGGCACGCTGCGCTCGCCCGAGACATGCGCCGTGCCGTCGACCGGCGCAATGAACGAGCCGCCATCGCGCTTGCCGCGCAGGCTGGTGGCATTCTTCAACTCGTCGAGATTGATCGGCATCGCCGTGTCCTCCGCAGACCAGCCGAGCCTATCAGCCCCGCGGGGTGGTGGAAATCCCGTCGATGGTGGGGCTTGCGCTGGAACTCGCCTGTCAGGGCCGAAAACAAAAAACCCGCCTCGGCGGGCGGGTCTTCTGGGCCAATTGGCACCATAGCGAGATTAGTAGCATAGCTGCCGGCACAAAGCAAGAACAAAATTGCTGTGCTTTAGGGAAATCGCTTCGGCTTGGCGTCAGCGGCTTGGCGAAAGCCGAGGCGATATCCGATCTCCCCCCTTGCGGGGGAGATGCCCGGCAGGGCAGAGGGGGGTGTGAAGGATCGCCAAGTTCGACTTCAGCACCCCCAACCGGGAACGGATGAGGCTCCGATTGGCTGACAGGTCGGCGGGACAGCACCCCCCTCTGGCCTGCCGGCCATCTCCCCCGCAAGGAGGGAGATTGGCATCTTGGCCGACGGCGCCTGCTCCGCAATCGTCAACCCGAGTTCACCAACGCCATCCTGGCCGCAATATCGCGCAAGATCGCCTCGTCCGCCGCCGCGCGCGCCTTCCTCGACGCCACGAGACAGGCCTGCGAGCGCAGGATCACGCCATCGGCCAGCACTTTGAGATGGTTGGCGCGCAGTGTCGAGCCTGACGTGGTGATGTCGACGACGATATCGGCCAATCCGGCCGCCGGCGCGCCTTCGGTGGCGCCCAGGCTTTCGACGATGCGATAGACCTGGATGCCGTGCTTTTGCGAAAAGAACTGCTGGGTCAGGCGCCAGTATTTGGTGGCGATCCTGAGCCGCCGGCCATGGCGCTGGCGGAACTCGGCGGCGACGTCGTCGAGATCGGCCATCGTGTCGACATCGAGCCAGATGTCGGGCACGGCGACGACGACATCGGCATTGCCGAAACCGAGGCGGGCGATGATTTCGGCGCGCGCCTCGCAAGCGGCAAGGTTTTCGCGCAGCAGATCCTCGCCGGTGATGCCGAGATCGACCGAGCCCTGGCCGATTTCGCCCGCGATCTCGGAGGCCGACAGGAACGCTATTTCGACGCCGTCCATGCCATCGATACGGGCGCGGTATTTGCGCTCATCGCCGGGCAGGCTGACGGCAAGCCCGGCCTTGGCCAGCACCTCCAGCGCCTGCTCCTTGAGCCGGCCCTTCGACGGCAGCGCCAGCGTGATCATGGCGCCTTCTCCCGCAGCGCCTCGATGCGGTCGAGCCAGACGGAAAAACCGACGCCGGGGATCGGCGTTTTTGCGCCGAGCAGCGTCAGCAGCCGGTCGTAGCGGCCACCACCGGCGAGCGGCCGGTCGCCATCCTGCGCCGCGATCTCGAAGACCAGGCCGGTGTAGTAATCGAGCGGGCGGCCGAAGGCAGCGTCGTAGCGGATTTCAGACATGGGCAGGCCAAGGCTTGCGATCGCCGCCGCGCGGGCGGCAAAATTGTCCAGCGCGACGCCCAGCGAAAGGCCGGCATCGGCGGCAAAGCTTTCGAGCGCCCCGGCGGCGCTGTCGAGCGGCACGTCGATAGCCAGAAACCCCTTCAGCGCCGCAAATGCCTCGTTCGACAGCCGCACGCTGCGCAATTCGGCCTTCTCGACCAGGCGCCGCGCGATTTCGGAGGGCGAACGCCCGGCCGTTGCCGACAGGCCGGCCTCTTCCATGCCGCCGGCGATATGCGCCGAAAGAGCGTCCAGATCGCCATCAAGGACAAGGGCGGCGACCGCGCCGGCGAGCTGGCTGTTGCGCGGCGGATTGGCGAGGTCGGCAAGGGCTGCCTCCAGCATCGCCGCCGAGCCGAAGGCGCGCGCCAGCCGCATGCGCCAGCCGCGCGGCAGGCCAAGCGCTGCCAGCACCGCCTCGAAAATGGTCTGGTCGCCGAGCGTGACCACCAGCTCGCGGCCGGGCAGCACCAACGAGAGCAGCGCATGCGCATCGGCCAGCGAGCGGGCGTCGGCGGCGGCCGTGTCGCGGTCGCCGAGGTCCTCGATACCGGCCTGGAAGAATTCGTTGCCGCCCTCGCGGCGCTGGCGAAACACCTCGCCGAGATAGGAATAGCGGCGCGGCGTGCCGGCCTGGCTGGCAATGTGGTCGAGGCAGACCGGAATCGTGAATTCCGGCCGCAGGCAAAGCGTCTGCCCGGTCTCGCTTTCGGTGAGAAAGATGCGGCGGCGCAAATCCTCGCCGGCCATGTCGAGGAACGGGTCGGCCGGCTGCAGCACGGCGACTTCGACCGCATGGGTGTTGCGCGCGGCGAAGAGCGTCGCGATGTCGGATGCGATGGCGGGGTAGCGGGAGGTCATTGATCGGTTGGGCGCGAGGCACCCCCCTCTGTCCTGCCGGACATCTCCCCCGCAAGGGGGGAGATCGGCAGCTTGGGCCCCGGCACCTTTTCTCCAACGCCGGAGATTGGCGAAAGCAGGCGCGACATCCAATCTCCCCCCTTGCGGGGGAGATGGCCGGCAGGCCAGAGGGGGGTGTTCACGCGCCACCCTTCGCGCGGTCAGCCGCCTGCGCCGCAAGTATCTTCTTCACTTCGGCAACCAGCTCACTCTCCGCCACCGTCACCTGCGCCGGCCGTGCGGCGCGCCATTCGGCGTTATCGGCGATCTCGGCCGACATCCGTGCGCCCTCGATCAGGTCCTTGATCTGCACCTCGCCCTTGGCGCGCTCGTCGCCGCCCTGGATGACAGCGACGGGGCTGCCGCGGCGGTCGGCGTATTTCAGCTGCGCCTTCATGCCGGCGCCGCCGAGATACATTTCCGAGCGGATGCCGGCGGCGCGCAGCTCGGCCACCATCTTCTGGTAGCGGCCGAGGCTTTCCGTATCCTTGTCCATGGTGAGCACGACGACCGGCGCGATGACATCGGAAATATCGAGCTTGCCCAGGTTCTTCAGCGCCGTCATCAGCCGTGAGACGCCGATGGAAAAACCTGTCGCCGGCACCGGCTCGCCGCGAAAGCGCGAGACGAGACCGTCATAACGGCCGCCGCCGCCAACCGAACCGAAGCGCACGATCTGGCCGTCCTCATTGGGGATCTCGGCCAGCAGCTCGGCCTCGTAGACCGGGCCGGTGTAATATTCGAGGCCACGCACGACGGAGGGGTCGATGCGGATGCGATCCTCACCGTAGCCGCTTTGTGCGACCATGGTTCTTATCTGCTCCAACTCTGCAAGACCCTCAACAAACGAGGCGTTCGTGATGCCCAGATGTTCGAGTTTCCTTTCCTCGATAAGATTGCTGACACCGGGGTTGATGGATCCCAGTGTCTGGATAATTTTTTCGGGATCATGCTGCGCCATGACTGTGAAATAGCTGATGACAACGTCGATTTGCGCATTGTCCAGCCCGGCGCCTTTGGTGAAATCACCGCTCTCGTCCTTGCGCCCGGCGCCCAAAAGCAGGCGCACGCCCGCGACGCCAAGCTTGTCCAGCTTGTCGATGGCCCGCAGCACGGTCAGCCGGCGGCCCGCATTCTCGTCGCCGCCGAGGCCGATGGCCTCCAGCACGCCGTCGAGCACTTTTCGGTCGTTGACGCGGATGACGTAATCGCCGCGCTTGATGCCGAGCGCCTCCATCACGTCGGCCATCATCATCGCCATCTCGGCGTCGGCGGCGACGCCCGGCGTGCCGACCCTGTCGGCATCGAACTGCATGAACTGGCGGAAGCGGCCGGGCCCGGGCTTCTCGTTGCGAAACACCCAGCCGGAGCGATAGCTGCGATAGGGTTTCGGCAGACGCTCGTAATTCTCGGCGACGAAGCGCGCCATCGGCGCGGTCAGGTCGTAGCGCAGCGACAGCCACTGGTCGTCGTCGTCCTGGAACGAGAACACGCCCTCGTTCGGCCGGTCCTGGTCGGGCAGGAACTTTCCAAGCGCATCGGTGTATTCGATGAGCGGCTGGTCGACCGGCTCGAAACCGTAGAGCTCGAAGACCGAGCGGATCGTCGCCATCATCTTCTCGACAGCGCGCAGGTCGTCGGCGCCGCGGTCGACAAAGCCGCGCGGCAGCCGCGCTTTCATCTTTTCGGATTTGTCGGCCATGGGATGGGTACTCGGTGTTTCGTGGCGCTTCGGGGATCGGTTAAATAACCGATTTCCACGGCGCCGGTGTCCTAACCGATGCAGCCGGGAGCGGCAAGGGTTTGCGCTTCTCCTTCCCCCTTGTGGGAGAAGGCAAGAAAAAGAAGCTGAAACAATTACGCCATGCGCGCGGCATCGTGCCGACACAATCCGGGCCGATAAGCGCGCCGAAACAACGGGTTCGGGCCATGGCCACGCTACAGAAGTTCGACATCATCGATAGCGGCGCACGCGACGCTTCGGTCCGGTTGCGGCCGGC
Organism: Mesorhizobium sp. M0048; assembly: GCF_040323405.1. Classification (NCBI taxonomy): domain Bacteria; kingdom Pseudomonadati; phylum Pseudomonadota; class Alphaproteobacteria; order Hyphomicrobiales; family Phyllobacteriaceae; genus Mesorhizobium; species Mesorhizobium sp. M0048. The sequence goes on from NZ_JAMYUV010000011.1 coordinate 103,563, forward strand.
CGATGGCCATGCGCCGAAGGCGACGAAGCAAATCGCGGGACCGTTCGAGATCGCGGCGCAACAGCGCAACGGGCCGACCATGCGCGACGTTCTGATGACCGGCCTGCTGGTGATCTATCCGGTGTTCGCCGCGCTGGCGGCCATCCTCGCCGGGTTTTTCCTCGCCGGCGCCGGCGGCGCCTGAGCCGCTATTTCGGCCGCTTGAAGGCTTTCCGCTCCGCCTCGACCGGCTCGCGGCAGACGCAGCCCTCGAGATGGTCGTTGACCAGCCCCATCGCCTGCATGAAGGCGTAGACGGTGGTCGGGCCGACAAAGCTCCAGCCGCGCTTCTTCAGTTCTTTCGAAATGCGGACCGAGACGGCCGTCGTCGGGTTGGCGCGCAGATGGGCGAGATCGACGATCTCGGGCCGCTCGTCCGGTCCTGGCTCGAACTTCCAGAACCATGCCGCCAGCGAGCCGGCCTCGTCGATGAGCTCGCGGGCGCGTTTGGCGTTGTTGATGGTCGACACGATCTTGCCGCGATGGCGGATGATGCCGGCATTGCCGAGCAGGCGCTCGACATCGGCGTCGGTGAAGGCGGCGATCTTGTCGACATCGAAGCCGGCGAAGGCCTCGCGAAAATTGTCGCGCTTGCGCAATATGGTCAGCCAGGACAGGCCCGACTGGAAACCCTCGAGGCAGATCTTCTCGAACAGCCGGCGGTCGTCGGCGACCGGCCGGCCCCATTCGTGGTCGTGGTAGTGCAGATAATCCGGCAGGTTGCCGTGCCAGAAGCAGCGGGCGACGCCGTCGGGACCGGCAAGCAGACCTGTCTTTTCGTCCATGGCGGAATTCCGTTCTTGTCCTGGCGTTAACGCGTTTTGACGCGGCCTTTACCGTGGCTTTACCAGATTCCTGAACCGGGCGGTAACCACACCAAAAGCTTTACTGACAGATCGGCATTTTACGCATTCCGATTCATGTTTCGGTGGCCGCTTCGCGCTCATTGTCGGCGAAATCGGGGAGGCTTTGCACCCCGGCATGTTCGACGATCAAGGTGCGTTGCGATGAAGACATTCTTGTTCCCACTGTTCGGCGCCGCCGCCGTGCTTGCCGCCGGTGCCGCCAATGCCAACGACCGCTATGCCGAGAGGCCGCCGGTGGTGGTCAGTCCCGACCTTTCGGCGCCCTGGGTGCTGCAGCTCGGCCATGCCCCGGGCACCGTGCGGCAGAGCCGGCAAGAGGCGCAGCCGCAACGGCGCTATCGGCGCCAGGCCGAACCCGATCAGCTGCGCACCGCAGCGGTGCAGGCACCGGCCAAGCGCATGATCATGCGGCCGCAGATCGACCCGATCTATCTGCCGCAGGAAGTCGCCTATGACGGCCCGCAGAAGCCGGGCACGATCGTCATCGATACGCGAGAGAATTTCCTCTATCTGGTCGAGAAGAACGGCAAGGCGCGGCGTTATGGCGTCGGCACCGGCAAGCCGGGCTTCGAATGGTCCGGCACCCACAAGATCACCAACAAGCGCGTCTGGCCGGACTGGCGGCCGCCGGCGGTGATGATCGCCCGCGAGGCCGCCAAGGGCCGTTATCTGCCGACCTATCTCGCCGGCGGCATGGAAAACCCGCTCGGCGCACGCGCGCTCTATCTCGGCTCGACCGAGTACCGTATCCACGGCACCAATCAGCCCTGGACGATCGGCGGCGCGGTGTCGTCGGGCTGCATCCGCATGCGCAACGAGGACGTGGTCGACCTTTACGAGCGGGTCAATGTTGGCACGACGGTTGTAGTGATGTAATCTGCGGTTGACCTCACCGATGATTCTGCTCAGAAGCCTCGGGAGTATTGAATAACGGGGGACGGGCCGTGTGGGGATGCGGCCAGTCACGAAAGGGCAGCGCGGCAAGCCGTGCTGCCCTTTTTGTTTCCGCCAACGCCAGCAAGAATTGACGGGAAGATTTCGCCGGCACGTCGCGCGACGGGCATGGCGGTTCGTTTTTCGCACTGCCTGTTCGCGGTTGCTTTGCTATGTGGCGGCTAAGTTCCAGACAAAGGCCCTATCTCGATGACCCTCTCCGACGACAGCCGCTATCTCCGAGGCGGCCCGGTTGCCCAACGCATCATCGCCGGCGTGCGCGAGGACGCGGCGATCGCCACCGCCGAAGGCTTTCCGCCCAAGCTGGTGTCGATCACCGTCGGCGACACGGCGGCGGTCGACGTCTATGTCCGCAACCAGCGCGCCAAGGCGGGGCTTGCCGGCATCGGCTTCGAGGAAAGGCGCTTTCGCGCCGACATCACTGCCGGCGAACTCGAAGCGGCGATCCACGGCCTCAACGCCGACCCGCGCGTCACCGGCATCATCATCCAGCGACCGGTGCCGGTGCACATCCCGATCAAGACGCTGCAGGCGGCGGTGCATCCGCTCAAGGACGTCGAAGGCATGCATCCGGCCTCGATCGGCAACATCGTCTACAACCAGCTCGATCTGGCGCCCTGCACGGCGGCTGCCTCGGTCGAACTGCTCAAGGAAACCGGCCTCGACCTGAAGGGGCTCGAAGTGGTGGTCGTCGGCCATTCCGAGATCGTCGGCAAGCCGATCGCTTTCCTTTTGATGAGCGAAGGCGCGACGGTGACGGTCTGCCATCACATGACGCGCTCGGTGGCGGCACACGCACGCCGCGCCGACGCGCTGTTCGTCGCCGTGGGCAAGCCGCGGCTGATCAAGGCCGATATGGTCAAGCCGGGTGCGGCCGTCATCGATATCGGCATCAATTCGGAGATCGGGCCAGACGGCGAGAGCCGCATCGTCGGCGACGTCGATGCCGAGAGCGTTAGGCATGTCGCGTCGTGGATCACGCCGGTGCCTGGCGGCGTCGGCCCGATCACCGTGGCGATCCTGCTGCGCAACACCATGGTGGCGCTCAGCCGCCAGCGCGCGCGCTACCAGGCAACCTACGGCACGGCGGACAGACTGGCGGCCGAGTAGACGACTGGCGGATCACTGGGCCGCGATAGCCGCCCTCTCTTCGCGAACGCCTTCGGGCTTCGGCCCGCCATAGGCCCAGTCGAGCAGCTTTATCGTATGGACCACCGGCAGCTTCGCGGCAGAGGCGATCTGGGTGATGCAGCCGATATTGCCGGTGGCGACGATTTCAGCGCCGGTCGCCTCGATATTCCTGACCTTGCGGTCGCGCAGCGTCGCCGAAATCCCGGGCTGCAGGATGTTGTAGGTGCCGGCCGAACCGCAGCAGAGATGCCCTTCGCGCGGCTCGCGCACGACGAACCCGGCTTTGGCCAGAAGCTCCTTCGGCTGGCGGGTGATCTTCTGGCCGTGCTGCATCGAGCAGGCGGAGTGATAGGCGACGACGGTGCCCGGCTTGCGCACCGGCTCGGGCAGGTCGAGGCTCACGAGGTATTCGGTGATGTCCTTGGCCAGCGCCGAGACGCGCGCCGCCTTGCCGGCATAGGCCGGATCGAGGCGCATCATGAAGCCATAATCCTTGATCGTGGTGCCACAGCCTGACGCGGTGATGACGATGGCATCGAGCCCGCCTTGCTCGATGGCGCGCGTCCAGGCGTCGACATTCTGCCTGGCCGACGCCAGGGCAGCCGCCTCGCGGCCCATGTGATGCACCAGCGCGCCGCAGCAGCCCTCGCCCTCGGGCACCACGACCTCAACGCCAAGCCGGGTCAGCAGCGAAATCGTCGTGTCGTTGATGCCGGGATCGAGCACGGATTGCGCGCAGCCGGTGAGGATGGCGACGCGGCCATTTTTCTTCGCGCCCTGCCCGGCATGGACGCCCGGCGAGGCCATCGGCGAGACTGCCGGGACCGACGCGGGTGCGAGCTTGAGCATAGCGCCCAGAGGCCTCAAGGCCTGGATTTTCTCAAACAGGCCGGCGAATGGCTGGCCGAGCTTCGCCAGCTTGAGCGCCGCGCGGAAACGCGAGGGATAGGGCAGCACGAAGGCCAGCATGGCGCGGGTCAGACGATCGGCCAGGGGACGCTTGTAGGTCTCCTCGATGTGGGCGCGGGCGTGGTCGACCAGATGCATGTAGTTGACGCCCGACGGACAGGTGGTCATGCAGGCGAGGCAGGACAGGCAGCGGTCGATATGGGTGACGATCTCCTTGTCGGCCGGCCGGCCATTTTCCAGCATGTCCTTGATCAGGTAAATCCGGCCGCGCGGCGAATCCAGCTCGTTGCCGAGCGTCACATAGGTCGGGCAGGTGGCGGTGCAGAAGCCGCAATGTACGCATTTGCGCAGGATCTTCTCCGATTCCGCGACATGCGGATCGGCGAGCTGGGCAGCTGAGAAATTGGTCTGCACGTAAACAAATCCTTACCGTTTGAGCATGATCTTTTCCCAAAACCGGTACCCACTTTTGGGGATCACGCTCATAATCCTAGAAACCAGCTTTCGGGGTTCTTGACCGCTTCGCCGCGCTGCAGCGCCTGCAGGCCGAGAATGCAGCGGGCGATGAACCAGACGGCAACGGCGAAAATCAGCACGACACCGATGACCACGATCATCAGCAGCGCCGAGATCAGTGCATAGAGCAGGCCGATCCAGAAGGTGCGGATCAGGAATGTGTAGTGGCCTTCGACGAAGCCGCCGGCCTTGCCGCGATTGATATAGGCCAGGACGATGCCGACAATGCCGCTGACGCCGATGGCCAGGCCGGCGAGATAGAGGATGTAGATGACCAGCGCGTTGGTCGGGCCGGGCTCCAGCCAGCGGTCGGTCTGGCGTGACGTACCGTTTTGGCCTGGATCGCTCATTGTGCTCCTCCCTCGGTTGCCGGCGCGAGAGTAGCAGAGCTTGCGCCCGGCGCCATACGGCCGGGATTGAGGATATTCTTCGGGTCGAATCCGGCCTTCAGCCGCGCCGACAGTGCTGCCAGTTGCGGCGCTTGCGGTTCGAACACCGGTACGGCGGCGCGGTGCGAAGGGGTTGCGCGCACCAGCGTCGCATGGCCGCCGCCATGTCTTCTGATCAGGCCGCGCAACAGGCCAGCCTCGGGATCGTCCTGCTGCATGCGGAGCCAGATCAGCCCGCCCTGCCAATCATAGAAGGCATCGACCGGGGCCTGCATGCGCAGCGCCAGCACCATCTGGTGGCCCCGCGACGGCGCCATCGAGACGCGCCACACCGGCCTTTCGCTGCCATCGGCGAACGGCGCGCAGTCGCGGACACCGCGCCAGACCGAGTACGAGACCGAACCGGAAATCTCCTGCAGCGGCCCAGCGTTTTTCAGCAGGTCTTTCAGCGCGGCAATGCGGTAAGCGACCGACGGGCCGAAGCCCTCGATGCGCAGCAGCGTCGCGGCATCGCTGCCGAGACTGCCGCCGGCGACCCTGGCTGCGACCCGTTCGGGAAGATGGGCAGCACTCGACACTTCGGCGCTGGAACCCAGCGCCAGCGCCATGGCGGCGGCGGCGTGATCGTCGAGCAGGCCGCGGATGGCAAGCGTGACTTCGGTCTCGGCAGCAGGCAGCACCTTGAAGGTGACGTCCGTGAGCACCGCCAGCGTGCCCCAGCTGTTGGCCATCAGCTTGGACAGATCGTAGCCGGTGACGTTCTTGACGACGCGGCCGCCCGACTTGAAGGCCTCGCCGCGCCCGGAAACGGCAGATATGCCGAGAATGTGGTCGCGCGCAGCACCGGCCTTCAGCCGGCGCGGGCCGGAAAGGTTCGCGGCGAGTGCGCCGCCGATCGTGCCTCGCGCTGGCTCACCGCCGAGCAGCGGGCCGTAATCCATCGGTTCGAAGGCAAGTTGCTGGCCGTTTTCGGCAAGCAGGCTTTCGATTTCGGCCAACGGCGTGCCGGCTTTTCCCGACAGCACCAGTTCGGCCGGCTCGTAAAGCATGACGCCGGAGAGTTTGGAAAGATCGAGCGTATGCTCGCTCTGCTGCGGCCGGCCGATGCCGCGCTTGGAGCCGTGGCCGAGGATTTCGAGCGGCGAGTCTTCCGCCGCTGCCCAAGCGACGGTGGAGACGGTTTCCGCTGATGTGGTCGGGGTGAAGGTGGTCATGCGGCAGAACCACCAGTCGTAAATGACGAGAGGCCGCGATCCTTCCCACCCCCCTCTGTCCTGCCGGACATCTCCCCCGCAAGGGGGGAGATCGGATGTCGCTTAGGCTTTCGCCAACCATCAACGCTTGAAGGCGAGCAGGACGTTGAAGCAGCCAATCTCCCCCCTTGCGGGGGAGATGTCCGGCAGGACAGAGGGGGGTGTCCAAGCGCCAACATACCCTCAAAACCTCGGAATGTCCGGAAACGCCACTTGGCCGCGATGCACGTGCATCCGCCCGAGCTCGGCGCATCGCCTCAATTGCGGGAAGACCTTGCCGGGATTCAAAAGATGGTTGGGGTCGAAGGCGCATTTGACGCGCATCTGCTGGTCGAGGTCGATCTGGTTGAACATTTCCGGCATCAGGTCGCGCTTCTCGATGCCGACCCCGTGCTCTCCGGTCAGCACGCCACCGACCTTGACGCAGAGCCGCAATATGTCGGCGCCGAAACTCTCCGCCTTGTCGAGTTCGCCCGGCACGTTGGCGTCATAGAGGATGAGCGGGTGCAGATTGCCGTCGCCGGCGTGGAAGACATTGGCGACGCCGAGCCCGTATTTCTGCGACAGCTCGCGCATGCCGGCGAGCACGCGCGGCAGTTCCTTGCGCGGGATGGTGCCGTCCATGCAATAATAGTCGGGCAAGATGCGGCCGACCGCCGGGAACGCCGCCTTGCGGCCGGCCCAGAAGCTCAGCCGCTGCTGTTCCGACTGCGAAATGCGGCATGTGGTCGAGCCGTTCCTGTAGGCGATGGCTTCGACCAGGCCGATCAGGTGATCGACCTCGACACCCGGCCCGTCCAGCTCGACGATCAGCAGCGCCTCGACATCGAGCGGATAGCCGGCCTGGACGAAATCCTCGGCGGCGTGGATGGCCGGACGGTCCATCATCTCCATGCCGCCCGGAATGATGCCGGCGCCGATGATGTCGGCAACGCATTGGCCGGCCTGCTCGCTGGTCGGGAAACCGATCAGCAGGGCACGCGCCGTCTCCGGCTTCTTCAGGATGCGTACGGTGACCTCGGTTACGACGCCGAGCAGTCCTTCGGAGCCGGTCATGACGCCGAGCAGGTCGTAGCCTTCCGCGTCGAGATGGCTGCCGCCGAGGCGCACCACCTCGCCATTCATCAGCACCATCTCGATGCCGAGCACATTGTTGGCGGTGAGACCGTATTTCAGGCAGTGCACACCGCCGGAATTTTCCGCGACATTGCCGCCGATCGAGCAGGCGATCTGGGAGGATGGATCGGGGGCGTAGTAGAAGCCCTCCTGCTCGACGGCGGTGGTGATGCCGAGATTGGTGACGCCGGGCTGGGCGACGACGACGCGGTTCTGAAAATCGATCTCGAGGATGCGGTTGAAGCGGCTCATCACCAGCAGCACCGCGTCTTCGAGCGGCAGCGCACCGCCGGAGAGCGAGGTGCCGGAGCCGCGCGGCACGACGCGGATGTTGCGTTCGCTGCAATATTTCAGCACGCGCGAGACCTGGGCCACGGTTTGCGGCAGTACAACGACGAGCGGCAATTGCCGGTAGGCGGTGAGCCCGTCGCTCTCGAAGGCGCGCATGGCATTGGCGGCGTCGACGACGCCCTCGCCCGGCACCATGATGCGCACATCGGCGACGATCTCGTCGCGCCGGCGCATCGTGGCGTCGTCTGGTTTCGGCATGGCAAGGCCGGACATCGACAGCCTCCTTCGATCGACTGGTAAAAATCTTTTACCAGCGACAGTGGTCGCTTGCAAATGCCGCGTTGGACGGGATCAGAGGCCTATGGCCGAGACCGCCTTCCGCAGCGGCAATCTGCCGCTGCGCCCCACATTACTCGCCCGGCTGCTTGCCTGGTTCGGAGTGCATGCGGCGGACGCGGCGCACGCCCCACCAGACGAGCACGACGGCGAGCGGCACCGAGGCGGCGGTGACCATTTCCGGCGCGAAGGCATGGCCGAAGATCGAGGCGCCCTTGGCGACGTAGCCGATGAGGCCGACGACATAGTAGGAAACCGCGGCGACCGAGAGCCCCTCCACCGTCTGCTGCAGCCGCAATTGCAGGCGGGCGCGATTGTTCATCGATGCCAAAAGATCGCGGTTCTGCTTCTCGACCTCGACGTCGACCCAGGTGCGCAGCAGTGTGGTGGCACGGGTGAGCTTCGTCGACAGGTTGGCCTGGCGCTCCTCGACCGAACGGCAGGTACGCATCGCCGGCGCCACGCGGCGCTGCAGAAAACCGCCCCAGGTGTCGTAGCCGGGCACCGCCTCTTCATCGAGCGCTTCCAGCCGTTCGCGAACGATGCCGTCATAGGCGCGGCTGGCGCCGAAGCGGTAGAGGCTGGAAGCGGCATCGGCCTCCAGCTCGGCGGCCAGTTCGGTCAAGTCGGCAAGTAGCGTCTGGCTGTCGCGGGTCTCGGCGACCTTCATTTCCAAGGTGGTCTGAGCCAGCCTGTCTTCGATGCGGCGGGCGCGACCGGACAGCGTCAGCGCCAGCGGCAGCCCAAGCATGGCCAGCGTGCGGTAGGTCTCGATGTCGATCAGCCGCTGTGACAGTGCCCCGGTGCGCGCCGGGGTCAGGCCGCGGTCGAGCACCAGCATGCGGGTCAAGCCGTCGCCGTCCTGGCGGAAATCGGTGACGATGGCGGCGTTGCCGCGCTCGACCAGCGAGTAGCACAGGCTGGTCGGGTCGAAGCCGGCGATCAGCCTCTCGTTCGCCGGCGTCCATTTGCGGATTTCGAGCCTAATGCCGGAAATCACCGTGCCCGGCGGCGAAAACCCGTTGCCGAAGGGTGTGTCCTCTTGCCCTCTGCCGTTTTCGGCGAGCGGTCCTTCCCAGAGGTAGGTCGAGAACTCCGTGTGCCGTTCCCAGCGCAGCGAGCCCTTGCCCCATTTCATCGCGTGATGGCGGGCGTGGGGGTCGGGCGCGGCGATGCCGAGGCGTCGCGACAATTCGGAAAGCACGGCCTGATCGACGCCGGATCCAGCTTCGGTCATGAAGGAAAGCTGCACCAGCACGCGCGGCTTTTCGACCAGCGGATGCGGCCGGGCGTGGACCTCGCCGAGCGCGCCGGGCCGACCTTCATGCGCCGGAAAGCCCATGACGGTGCCGCCCACGGCTTTGGCGCGCAGCTGGAATTCGAGGTTGGACGGGTCGGCGTCTGGCACGGCTGGTCCCCCGGGCTTCTCTGAGCCCTTTGGCGATGATGTCTCTCTTGTTCACGGAAACGCCGAACCGCTCTATCTCTTTGATTCTGCGCAATTCCGGACGGAAAACCGTTTCACACTTTTCCTGGAATGCTCTAGAGGCAATCGCCCGAGGACGCAAACGCCCAATTTAGCTGAAGATGATATGGCGCCGCGGCTTCGAAATCGACCCGGCCCCGGCGAATTGGATAAATAATTTGACCAGTTGGCGACGCTGGCTTTATCTTGCGCGACTTCGGTTCAACCCCCAGGACCCCGTTTGAGCGACATTTTCTCCCGGATCGAGCATTCGCGCACCGCCGACGAGGTGGTGCAGCAGATCGAGAGCCTGATCCTCGAAGGCGTGCTGCGCACCGGCGACCGGCTGCCGGGCGAGCGCGAGCTGGCGCGCCAGTTCGAGGTGTCGCGGCCGATCCTGCGCGATGCCTTGAAAGCGTTGGAAGGGCGCGGGCTGTTGACGACACGGCCAGGCGGCGGCACCTATGTCGCCGATGTCATCGGCCAGCTTTTCACCAAGCCGGTGACCGACCTGATCTCGATGCATCGCAAGGCGGTGACCGACTATCTGGAGTACCGCCGCGAGATCGAGGCGGTGGCTGCCGAATATGCGGCGCGGCGTGCCACATCGGACGATCTGGCGCTGCTCGACCGCATCATGGCGCGCATGGACGAGGCGCACCGGACCGCCAATTTCGACGACGAGGCGGAAATCGACATCGAGTTCCATCACGCGATCTGCGAATGCGCGCACAACATCATCCTGCTGCACACGCTGCGCTCCTGTTATCGGCTGCTGTCGGAAGGCGTGTTCCAGAACCGGCGGCTGGTGTTCAACGTGCCGGGCGCGCGCGAGGCGCTGCTTTCGCAGCACCGGGCAATCTATGCGGCGGTCAAGGCCGGCGATCCGGCTGCGGCGCGGCAGGCGGCGATGGACCACATCTCCTACGTCGAACGATCGATGGCCGAGGCCGAGCGCAGCGGCGACTGGCAGCGCGTGTCGCGGCTGAGGCTCAGGCAACGCTCCGAGCCCGGTGACGGTGAGGCGGCAAGAAAACAGCCGTAGACCCTGCCCAGAAAATTCAACGACGAACCAGCGAAGAACCAGCGGAAAAAGATCCATGAGCAGCATTCTCACCATCGCCGACCTCAAGGACCTGGCGCGCCGCCGCGTGCCGAAGATGTTCTTCGACTACGCCGATTCCGGCGCCTGGACCGAAAGCACCTACCGCGCCAACGAAGAGGATTTCCAGAAGATCAAGTTCCGCCAGCGCGTGCTTGTCGACATGGACAACCGCTCGCTGGAATCGACCATGATCGGCGAGAAGGTGACGATGCCGGTGGCGCTGGCGCCGACCGGCATGACCGGCATGCAGCATCCGGACGGCGAGATGCTGGCGGCCCAGGCTGCGGAAGAATTCGGTGTGCCGTTCACGCTGTCGACAATGAGCATCTGCTCGATCGAGGATGTCGCGTCGGTGACCAGGAAGCCGTTCTGGTTCCAGCTCTATGTGCTGCGCGACAAGGACTTCGTCTTCGATTTGATCGATCGCGCAAAAGCGGCGAAATGTTCGGCGCTGGTGCTGACGCTCGACCTGCAGATCCTCGGTCAGCGCCACAAGGATATCCGCAACGGGCTTTCGGCGCCGCCGCGAATGACGCCGAAGCACCTCTGGCAGATGGCGACAAGGCCGCGCTGGTGCGTCGGCATGGCCGGCACCAAGCGCCGGAGCTTCCGCAACATCGTCGGCCATGCCAAGGGCGTCGGCGACCTCGCCTCGCTGTCGTCCTGGACGAAGGAGCAGTTCGATCCGCATCTGTCGTGGAAGGACGTCGCCTGGATCAAGGAGCGCTGGGGCGGCAAGCTGATCCTGAAAGGCATACTCGACAAGGAGGATGCGCTGATGGCGGCCAGGACAGGCGCCGACGCGATCATCGTTTCCAACCATGGCGGCCGCCAGCTCGACGGCGCCTCGTCGTCGATCATGGCGCTCGAAGAGATCGCCGACGCCGTCGGCGACACGATCGAGGTGCATATGGACGGCGGCATCCGCTCCGGCCAGGACGTGCTCAAGGCGCTGTGCCTCGGCGCCAAGGGCACCTATATCGGCCGGCCTTTCCTGTACGGCCTCGGCGCACTTGGCAAGGAAGGGGTTACCAAGGCGCTGGAAATCATCCGCAAGGAGATGGACATAACGCTGGCACTGTGCGGAAAGCGTCTGGTCACCGACATGGGCAAGGATCAGCTTCGGCGCTAAAGTCCCGTGACGGCATGACCACGGAGGCGACGCAGGCATTGACGGAGCCCGGCATCAGTTTCTACGAGGCGCGCGGACCGCAAGGCATGCGCCTTTACGCGATCGGCGATGTGCACGGCCGGCTCGATTTGCTGACCGCCATGCACCGGCGGATCGAGGCGGAGCTCAGTCAAAGACCGTCGGCCGATTGGCGCGTGATCCATCTCGGCGACTATGTCGACCGGGGCCCGGACTCCAGGGGCGTCATCGATTTCCTGATCGACGCGCAAAGACGCGATCCGCGTCACCTGATGCTGGCCGGAAATCATGATCTCGGCTTCCTCGATTTTCTCGATGTCCCCGACCCGGACGGGCTGTTCATGCGCTATGGCGGCATCCAGACGGCGCTATCCTATGGCGTGTCGCTCGGTGGGAGCAGCGCCTGGTTTGGCCGCGCCGATGCGGCATTGCGGCAAGGGCACCCCGCGCTGATCGAGGCCGTGCCGCAGAACCATGTCGAGTTCCTGCGCTCGCTGCCCTTTTCAGTAACGTTCGGCGATTTCTTCTTCTGCCATGCCGGCATCCGGCCCGGCATTGCGCTGGAAAGCCAGAGCCGGCAGGACCTGATCTGGATCCGCGAGGTCTTCCACGACCACACCGGTCTTCATCCGAAGATCGTGGTGCACGGTCATACGCCGGTGGCCAAGCCCGAGATCACCGGCAACCGCGTCAATGTCGACACCCTCGCCTGGCAGTCGGGAAACCTCACCGCGCTCGTCGTGGACGGCGCTGACAAGCATATCCTGACAGTGACGGGTGAGCGGGCGTAGGTAAGGCGTGGGATTATGAGCAGAGAGGCTAGCGAAGCGCGGCGGTGACGCCGTAGCCGTCAACGGCATTGTGGTCGTTGGCCGCGTCGGCGGAATAAATGCCGAGGCCGCACAAGACGATGGCCGACAACATGGCAAAGGACAAAAAGGCTGCTTTCACGGACGTCATCTCTTGTTGAGCTTTCTGCATCTATGCACGAGCGGGTTACCAATGCGTTGAAACGCGAAATACGTCGCAAATGTCTGACGGTTTCGCGCTTCTAGGCATGTTCTGTATCGGCGGTGTGTCGCGCGGGTCACAGCAAAGGTTCATCGCGGTTGCACGCAAGATGCAGAGCGGGCGCCTTTTAGGCTGGCGGACTGACACAGGCCAAGGATGAAACGCGTTATCCCCGGCGGATTTGCCGCCGCGTGCCAAATATGCAACGTCGCCAAATACGTTGGCTGTATGAGCCGTCAGATGGTCGCCACCCAAGCGCGGGCGATGGCCAGGCCGGCGGCATCGGCTTGCGGTCCGTTGCGGGCCATTTCATCGTCGAGCCGGACGGCCCAATCGGGATGCCGCTCGGCGATCAGCGGTGCGAAGGAGGTGCTCCAGTCGCGCACCATCGGACTGTCGGCCTCGAAATGGAACTGGAAGCCGTAGATGGCGCGGCCGATGCGGAACGCCTGGTTCTCGGCGACGGCATTGCCGGCCAGCCGCACGGCAGTCTCGGGCAAGAGAAAGGTGTCGTCGTGCCATTGGAAGATCGGGAATTTTTCGGGCAAGGCGGCGAGCACCGGATCGGCCTGCGCCGCCGCGGTGAGCGCGACCTCGTGCCAGCCGAACTCCGAGGCGCCGCCTATCTGGTTCTCGCCGCCAAAGGCGCGCGCGACCAACTGGCTGCCAAGGCAGATGCCGAGCACCGCGCGATCCCTGTCGGCAAAGTTGCGCGTCAGATCGAGCAGGCCCGGGAAATACGGGCAGAGCTCGTCGTCGAGCGCATTCTGGGCGCCGCCGAGCACCACCATGGCGTCATGCCAGCCGCTATCTTGCGGCAGCGCGTCGCCGCGATACGGCCGGCGCAGGTCGATATCGGCGCCCGCCTCGACAAGCGCCGCGCCGATCTGGCCAAGGCCCTCATTGTCGAAGTTCTGGACGACCAAGACCCGCATCGAAACCTGCTGACATGAAATTGATGCAGCGAGCGATATCATGGCGTCAGCATTGCAGCCAACAGGGAACGCCTATGCCACTGCAAAACCGGGTCGACCCGTTCGGCGCCATCCATGCCGTGCCGGAGCGCGGCCTGTTCATGGGCAATCGCGGCATCATTCACGACCCCGAGACGAGAACGCTGTTGAAGAAGCGCTGGGCGCTGCAAGCCTGGATCATCTGTGTCTGCGAATACGGCGACGTGCGGCGCCAGCCGATGGGGCGCAACCGGCAAAGCGACGACCAATTGGGCGGCAAGGCCGGCTGGACCGAGCTGTTTTTCCTCGACGAGGTGACGGCACTTGCCGCCGGGCACCGGCCCTGCTTCTTCTGCCGGCGCGAGCGGGCCAGGGATTTTGTCCAGCGCTTCGGCGATGCCTTCGGCCTTGCCGAGCCACGCGCGCCGCAGCTCGACAAGCGCCTGCACAAGGAGCGCCTGGCATCGGGCGGGCGGGCGCCGCGACTGAAACCGGAGGCGCTTGCGGACTTGCCGGACGGCACGATGATCTCGTCAGGAAACAGGGCGTACGCCCTGTTTGACGGCGCCGCGCTGCCCTGGAGTTTCGGCGGCTATGGCGATCCGGTGGGATTCGGCGATTTTGCCGACGGTCCAATCGGCATGCTCACGCCGGCGACAACTGTTTCCGTGCTGAAGCGTGGCTACAGACCTGTCTGGTACGCCAGCGCGGAGGCTTGACGCCGGCGACGGCCTCGCCCATTCCTCGGCGATGCGCGCCAATTACAAGATGCAGCGGCTATTCGTGCCGGACGAACTTGGACCGGATATCGAGTTCGACGTCGGCCAGCAGCAGAGCCATTATCTCTCGCATGTGCTGCGGCTCGGCGAAGGCGCCGAAATTCTGGTCTTCAACGGGCGCGACGGCGAATGGTCGGCGGCGATCGCCGCGAAGTCGAAGAAGGCGTTGCGCCTGAAGGTGATGAAGCTGCAGCGGCCGCAGCCGCCGCTGCCCGATCTCGTCTATTGCTTCGCGCCGCTGAAGCAAGGGCGGCTCGACTACCTCGTGCAAAAGGCGGTGGAGATGGGCGCCGGCATCCTGCAGCCGGTCATCACCCAGCACACGCAAGTGGCAAAACCCGGTATCGAGCGCCTGCGCGCCAATGTCGTCGAGGCGGCCGAGCAATGCGGCATATTGGCGGTGCCGGAGCTGCGCGAAGCGGAAAAATTCGAGCGCCTGCTGGCGGGTTGGGACCGCGAGCGGCGGCTGATCTTCTGCGACGAGGATGCATCAACCAACAATCCCCTGCCGGCATTGCAGGCGGTGCGGGAGAGAAAGCTCGGTCTGCTGGTCGGGCCTGAGGGCGGCTTTTCCGACGAGGAACGCAGGATGCTGAGAGCGCTGCCCTTCGTTACCGCCATTCCGCTCGGGCCGCGCATCCTGCGAGCGGATACGGCGGCGGTGGCGGCACTGGCGCTGATCCAGGCGACAATCGGCGATTGGTGATCAATTCCCGTTACCCTCTGGCTCAGGATTTTTCGCTTGATCGGCTACTGACATTTCGTCCATCTAGCGCCGGCAGTGGCCGCGTGTCCTTTCGGACGCGCAAAGGACGCTGTAGCATTTGATTGGGCACCTGATCCCTTCAGAAAATCGAAGCCGGTTTTCGGGGTCATGTGCGGAGGGCTATTATGGCGCGCGATACCACCGATTTCCGGCCGATCGAAGGCGCCGACGAACTCGTCGAGCACCTGGCCGAAGGCAACAAGCCGCGCGACAAATGGCGCATCGGCACCGAGCACGAGAAATTCCCGTTCTATGTCGACGGCAATGCCCCGGTGCCCTATGGCGGCGAGCGCGGCATCCGCGCCATCCTCGAAGGCATGCAGGACAAACTCGGCTGGGACCCGATCATGGATGCCGGCCGCATCATCGGACTGGTCGAGCCGACCGGTCAGGGCGCGATCTCGCTGGAGCCAGGCGGCCAGTTCGAGCTGTCCGGCGCGCCGCTGGAGACGATCCACCAGACCTGCCGCGAAGGCAATGCCCATCTGGCGCAGGTGCGCGAGATCGCCGAACCGATGGGCATTCGTTTTCTCGGCCTTGGCGGCAGCCCGAAATGGTCGCTGGCCGAGACGCCGAAAATGCCGAAATCGCGCTACGAGATCATGACCCGCTACATGCCCAAGGTCGGTACCAAGGGCCTCGACATGATGTACCGGACCTGCACGATCCAGGTGAACCTCGACTTCGAAAGCGAAGCCGACATGCGCCGCAAGATGCAGGTGTCGCTGAAATTGCAGCCACTGTCGACGGCGCTGTTTGCCAACTCGCCCTTCACCGAAAGCCGGCCGAACGGCTTGCAGAGCTGGCGCGGCGAGATCTGGCGCGACACCGACAATCAGCGCTCCGGCCTGCTCGAATTCTGCTTCTCGCCCGATTTCGGCTTTGCCGATTATGTCGAATGGGCGCTCGACGTGCCGATGTATTTCATCATCCGCGACGGTCAGTACCACGACATGACGCACATCACCTTCCGCCAGTTCATGGCGGGCGCTGCCCGTGACGAACTGCCGGACGGGCTGCCGACGATGGGCGACTGGGCGAACCATCTGTCGACGCTGTTCCCGGACGTGCGGCTGAAGCGCTTTCTCGAAATGCGCGGCGCCGATGGCGGGCCGTGGCGGCGCATCTGCGCGCTGCCGGCCTTCTGGGTCGGGCTGCTCTACGACGCGGCAGCGCTCGACGCGGCCGAGGCGCTGACCTCGAGCTGGAGCTATGACGAAGTGCTGGCGATGCGCAACGCGGTGCCGCAACAGGGCATTTCGGCGCCCTTCCGCAACACGACGTTGCGCGAGATCGCCCGCGACGTGCTCGTCATCTCGCGCATGGGACTGAAGAACCGTGGCCGCAAGAACCGCGACGGCTACGACGAGACCTCGTTCCTCAACACGCTGGACGAGGTCGTCGCGCGCGGCACGACCAGCGCCGAGGAGATGCTCTCCGCCTACCACACACGCTGGGGCGGCTCGATCGAGCCGGTGTTCATGGAATACGCGTATTAACGCTTCGCAATCCGCATGAGCCACGGTCCGGCAAATTCGCTTCAATCAGTGATGGAAACGAACTAGGCTTCTCCAACGAGGATTTTCCCGGAGGAGAAAACAATGCCTTCCTTGTTCGATATTCTGGCACAGGCCCAGAACGGCAACGGCATGCAGGCGCTGGCCCAGCAGTTCGGGCTGTCGCAGCAGCAGACGCAGGCGGCGGTCGCGGCGCTGCTGCCGGCCTTTTCGCAGGGGCTCAAGCGCAACACGGCGGACCCTTACGGGCTCGGCTCCTTCATGACGGCGATGGCCAGCGGCCAGCACGCTAAATATTTCGAGGATGCAAGCCGGGCCTTCTCGCCGCAGGGCCTCGATGAAGGCAACGGCATTCTCGGCCATCTGTTCGGCTCGAAGGACCTGTCGCGGGCCGTTGCCAACCAGGCCGCGCAGGCGAGTGGCGTCAGCCAGCAGGTGCTGCAGCAGATGCTGCCGGCAATCGCCTCGATGATGATGGGCGGGCTGTTCAAGCAGACCACCAACCAGCTAGGCGGACAGATGCATGCGGCAGGCAGTGGCGGCAATCCGCTCGGCGAACTCATCGAGCAGATGATGCGGCAGGCGGGCGGCGGCAGCCAGGCACCGGCCCCTCAGCCTGCAGGCCACACGGATAACCCGCTCGGCAAGATGCTGCAGGACATGTTCGGCGGCGGGCAGCAGCCGCAAAGCCAGCCGCAGCAGACACAGAACCCTTATGGTGACAATCCGCTCGGCAAGGTGCTGCAGGATATGTTCGGCGGCGGTGCACCACAGCCACAGCAGCCGCAGAACCAACCCCAGCAGACACAGAACCCTTATGGTGACAATCCGCTCGGCAAAGTACTGCAGGACATGTTCGGCGGTGGCGCACAACAGTCTCAGCCGCATCAGGCGCCGCAGCAGACGCCGCAGCCGCAGACCAATCCGAGCGGCAGGCCGAGAAATCCGTTCGACGACCTGTTCGGCAAGATGTTCGAGACAGGCGCCCAGCAGCGCGACGACTACCAGAAAGGGATGGAGTCGATCTTCGACCAGTTCAAGCAGGGCATGGGCCGGCGCTAGACCAGAAACCGGCAACCCCAATCATCAGTGCCGCCCAAAAAAGAAAGCCCGGTCCTGGGAGGACCGGGCAGCGCGCAGGCTGGCCGGGGGGATCCGGCAGGGAGTGGGGAGCCTGCGTAACTTGGTGGCGTCGTGCCTCAAAAGGTTCAATGCGACCAAAATCGCGAATTCGTGCGATCACACCACCTTGCGGGCAAGATCCTCGATCGTTTCGGCGCGCTCGATGGCGATGACGCGAAGCCTTTCTGTCGGATCTCGGCCAAAGGGTACACCGACAGCAACGTGCAGGTCGGCGCGGGTCAGGCCGATGTCGGCGAGCTCGGCATCCGACATCTCGCCGAGGCGATAAAAGGCGCGGCGGTTTTTCCAGGCGCGGTAAACATTGGCAGCGGCATTGGCCACGCGCGTCGCAACGGCCGGACGCGAGGTGATGCGCGAGGTCTCGGTAGCGAAATCAAACGTAGCCATGTCGGTCTCCTTCACATTCGAACGGGCGAAACCGGTCGATCGGGCGCTGGCAACAGCGGCCGTTCCGGCTTCGATTCACATGCGTTCATGTGGACAATCGGAATTTGCCATGGCCCGATTGATTAATCCAACGAATGTTTCTAATCTTTAGCATCAGCATCAATGATGGATTAGGCCAATGAAAGCGCCGCTCGATCTCGATCAGTTGCAGACCTTCATCTCGATTGTGGACACCGGCAGCTTTACCCGCGCGGCGGAAGCGGTGCATCGGACCCAGTCTGCGGTGTCGATGCAGATGCGGCGGCTGGAGGAACGGATCGGCAAACCGCTGTTCGAAAAAGACGGCCGCACCAACAGGCTGACCGAGGAAGGCGATAGACTGCTCTCCTACGCAAGGCGGCTGCTCTATCTCAACAAGGAAACACTGGCCGCCTTCGACGACCGCCGGCTCGAAGGCACCATCCGCATCGGCACGCCGGATGACTATGCCGATCGCTTCCTGCCAGAGATCATGGCGCGGTTTGCCCGCTCCAACCCGCATGTCGAACTGACCGTTATCTGCGAACCGACGCCGGGACTGGTCGAACACATCAAGCGCGGCAATCTCGACCTGGCGCTGGTGACGCACAATGACGCGCGCGGCCAGTCGGAAGTGGTGCGGCGCGAACCGCTGCTGTGGGTTACCTCGGCCAACCACGCGACGCATGAGCAGCCGATCCTGCCGATGGCCTTCGGCCGGCCGAACTGCATCTGGCGGCGGGCGGCCGCCGACGTGCTCGACCAGCAGAACCGCGACTACCGCATCCTGTTCACCAGCTTCTCTGCCACCGTCATCGCCGCGGCGGTGCTTTCCGGCCTGGCGATCTCGGTGCTGCCGGAATGCGCGCTGCGGCCCGGCATGCGGGTGCTGGGCGAGGCCGACGGTTTCGGCGCCCTGCCCGATTGCCGCATCGGCATTATGCGCGGCCAGACCTCGCGGCCGGAGATCGTCGATGCGCTTGCGCGCCACATTTCGGAGAGCCTCGACAATATTTCCGTGCCACTCGGCCAGGAGACCGGCACGTTCGATTTCGCCGCCCTCGCCTTCGCCAAGATGAAACGGACGAAGCCGAGCCAGATCCTGCCGGGCTGGTGATCGCGCGATTGGGGCCGACATCGAACACGGCCGCCTTGACGGCGGCCAACAACCGTTCCCCAATCGGCCGATGAGCGACGCAGCACCCGAATCACGCACCAACGCCACCGAGTATACGGTGAGCGAGATTTCCGGCGCGCTGAAGCGCACGGTCGAGGACGTCTTCGGCAATGTACGGGTGCGCGGCGAGATTTCCGGCTATCGCGGACCGCATTCCTCCGGCCATGCCTATTTCTGCCTGAAGGACGATCGCGCGCGGCTCGATGCCGTGGTGTGGAAGACCACGATGAGCCGGCTGAAATTCCGTCCCGAGGAAGGCATGGAGGTGATCGCCACCGGCAGGCTCACCACCTATCCCGGAAAATCCAACTACCAGATCGTCATCGACAATCTCGAGCCGGCCGGTGCCGGTGCGCTGATGGCGCTGCTGGACGAGCGCAAGCGCCGGCTGCAGGCCGAAGGGCTGTTCGACGCGGCCCGCAAGCGGCGTCTGCCGTTCATGCCGCGCGTCATAGGCGTCGTCACCTCGCCAACAGGTTCGGTGATCCGCGATATTATCCACCGCATCAAGGACCGGTTCCCGCTGCACGTGCTCGTCTGGCCGGTGCGGGTGCAGGGCGAGACGGCGGGCGCGGAAGTGACCGCTGCCGTCAACGGCTTCAATGCACTGCCTTGGGACGGCGCCACCGCGCGGCCCGATCTGTTGATCGTGGCGCGCGGCGGCGGCAGCCTGGAGGATCTGTGGGGCTTCAACGACGAAGCGCTCGCCCGGGCCGTCGCCGCTTCGGGTATTCCCGTGATTTCCGCGGTCGGCCACGAGACCGACTGGACGCTGATCGATCTGGCAGCGGATGTGCGGGCGCCGACGCCGACAGGCGCCGCCGAGATCGCCGTGCCGGTCAAAGTCGATCTCGAAGCGACGCTTGCCGGCCTTGGCGCGCGGTTGAAGACCGCACTGTCGCGCAATTTCGAACGCAAGCGGCAGGCGGCGCGCGCAGCCGCCCGGGCGCTGCCCTCGCCCGACCAGTTGCTGGCGCTGCCCCGGCGGCGCTTCGACGAGGCGACGAGCCGGCTCGGCCGGGCGCTGTCGGTCAGCGTCGAGCGCAAGCGGGCCAGGCTTCTGGGCCAGCGTCTGACACCGGCGACCTTGTCGCGGCGCATGAACGAAGCCCGCACACTGACCCGCCGCGACCTCGCCCGAGCGCAAGCGGCGTTCTTCGCCATCGTGCGCGAGCGTCGGGCACGGTTTTCGCGCACGGCCGCCAGACTGTCATCGGCGCCGATCGCCAGACGGCAGAAACTGCGAGGCGATGCCCTGCTGGCACTGGCATGGCGGCAGGACCAGGCGATTTCGCGGCGGCTGGACCGTCTGCGTGGAAAACTGACGCAGGCCGATCGATTGCTGGCGACGCTGTCGCACAAGGCCGTGCTGGCGCGAGGCTTCGCACTGGTCAAGGATGCGGACGGCGCGGTGGTCAAGCGTTCGGCGGAGGTCGTGTCGGGAATGGCGCTTTCGCTGGAGTTCGCCGACGGCACCGCCGATGCCGTCGCCATCAGTGGCACGGCGCGGCCGAAGGCGATTGCCAAGTCGGCAGCCAAGCTCAAGGCGCCGGGCGGCCAAGGCTCGCTTTTCTGAGGAAGACCAAGGCGCTTTTCTGAGGAAGAAATGACCGATCCGCATCTTACGACGCCCTCGGGCAAACTGCGTGCACGCGCCGTCGATATCCCATTCGAAGGCACCCCAGGCCGCTTCAATGCCATCACCGATGTGCCCGGCGTGACGGTCGGCTATACGACGCTGATCTCAGGGGACGGGCCGCTCGTTGTCGGCAAGGGTCCGGTACGCACCGGCGTGACCGCGATCCTGCCAAGGCCCAGAGACGAGTTGGCCGTCCCGGCGTTCGCCGGTGTGTTCAGCGCCAATGGCAATGGCGAACTGACCGGCTCGCATCTGATAGAGGAGCTCGGAGCGTTCAATCTTCCCATCACCATCACCAACACGCATTCCTGCGGCGTCAGCCGCGACGCAACGTTGCGCTGGATGCAGACGGTGCTGCCGCACGCGCTCGACAGCGCCTGGGCGCTGCCGGTGGCGGGCGAGACTTATGATGGCTTTCTCAACGATATCAACGGCCATCATCTGAGCTTCGAGCACGTGTTTTCCGCGCTCGACACGGCTGAAAGCGGGCCGATGAAGAGGGCAGCGTCGGCGGCGGCACAGGCATGATCACCTTCGGCTTCAAAGCAGGGTCCGGCACATCCTCGCGCAGCGTCGACTGGAACGGAGAGCGTTTCACGATCGGCTGCTTCGTCCAGTCGAATTTCGGTGCAAGGCGAAACCTCGTCATAGGTGGCATCAGGGCCGGAGCGGAACTCGCCGAACCGGCGATCCGGGACAACACGCCCCGAGCGGAAAAGAGCTCGATCATCGCGATCGTCGCCACCGATGCGCCATTCATGCCGCACCAGTTGAAACGGCTGGCGAAACGCGTGCCCCTCGGGGTCGCGCTGACCGGCGGCTATGGATACAATTCGTCCGGCGATATTTTTCTTGCGTTCAGCACGGCCAATGCCGATGCGGCGCGCGGCGCGGCCGGCAAATTGGCCAGCGCCGGTTACATACCGGATGCCGACATCAACCCGTTCTTCGACGCCGTCATTCAGAGCGTGGAGGAAGCAATCCTCAATGCTTTGATCGCCAACGAAGACATGAGCGGGCGCGACGGCAATTTCGTGCCGGCATTGCCGAAAGGGTGGCTCGAAGGTAGATTCGGGGCGCATCACACTGCAGATCTTGGTTAAGCTTTCGCGGTCTTCGCCGTCTTCGGCAGGAATGGCCTGGAAGCCGCGAAGGATTAACCCAAAGCAGCTCAACGACGAATAAACGACCCCAAAAAATATCAATTGGAAGACTCATCGCCCAATCGGAGCCATAGTATGAGCAACCCAGATGGTCCCGCACCCGTGCACAAGGCGGTGATGAGACATAGCTCGGCTGAAGTCATCCAGGCCATCTCAGAGGGGAAAGATGTCGATGCGTTAGATCGCGAAGGCCGGACGCCGTTGTTTTATGCGTCAAAAGATGGCGAGACCGCAATCGTCGCTGCACTGATCGAGCGTGGAGCGAAGGTGAATGTGCAGGACAAGAATCTGGAAACACCGCTGCACTTTGCTGCTCGCGAATATCGGCTCGAGGTGGCGGAACTTCTAGTCAAGGGCGGCGCAGATGTTTCTTCCCAAGACATTCATGGAAACACGCCCCTGTGGCGTGCCGTGTTTGAATCACGGGGCCGTGGCGAGTTGATCAAGCTTCTTCTCTCAGCTGGCTCAGATAAGACACTGAAAAACAAGCTTGGCTGTTCGCCGCAAGACCTCGCAAAGACCATTGGAAATTACGACATTAACGCGTTCCTGGGCTGAAAACCCGCTAGCTTCACCCAGCAAGCAATTAATGGTGTATGCTGTGCTTCAAATAGCTGGCGCCAGGAACTTCGATCTCGACAAGCCACTGTCGCATACTGTTCCTAAGCATATTACTCGGCGGGCTTGTTCGAATTCTTTTCGTCCTGCTCGGCCTCGGCCGCCTCTTCGAGCCTCGAAGCAATGAGCTCCTGAATGTCGCCGACCTCTTCCTGAATATCCTCCAGGGGTATGCCGGCTTCGGCAGCCTTGGCCGCGCATTCCCTGGCGAGGGTCTCGGCCTGCTTCTCGATTCTGGCTGGCGAGGGCTGGCAGTGGACTTTTTCGCCAATCCACCCGCGCAAGAACTCGATCGCGTGTTCACTCATACTGCTGTTTCCCTAGCGGCTGTCCCGATTGGTAATCATAAACGTCGGCATCTTCGAAAAGATGCGTGCTGCCATTCGAGCCGAGTCGGCTTCGCCCGGCAAGCCGAACTTGTCCGAGGTCCACAGAGCCGAAGGGAATGGAGGGTTCAAGGAGCACGTTCTGGTTTTTGAGGACTGATTCTCTCGAGGAAACTCGTTCGACCCGCGCTATTGTTTCTATTTGCTTTTTTTCGGTTTTCAAGCCGTTTTAGATCACGATAGATGTCACAATAGCTAGCACATTTACCGCGCTCTCGCTGGCACGACGTAAAAGGCGAGCCGTCAAAGCCGCCGCTATATAGTGACAACCATTTGCAATGTCGACTCTGCTCGCGGTCCTGCTTCTTTCCGCCGCGCTTGCTGGGAGAGATATGGCGTGACCGGCCTTGCAGTGCAAGCTGCCGAGCGCGTTATGCAAGGCATGCAATAGCGTCTTGTGGAGCCCTGAAGTGCTTGTCTCAGGGTGGCTCTCTACCGCTGGCGGTAAAGGATCATGCCGGCATGATAGAGGACGCCTTCGACGAACTCACCATCCGCGGTGAAGCCCGTATCGTCCCAGTATTCTATGTGGTTGCCCCGCACTTCGTAGCGTCCCTGATAGGCGCTCTCGCGGTCACCGCGCGCTTCGTCATAACGGCCGTTCGGCAGGAGTTCGTGCCTGATATGGCGATCCTCGGTGACCCACAGTCCGACGTAAGGATGATCTTGCTGCGTCATTGGTTCCTCTGCAAGGATTGGAGTTGAAGGAAGGGTCAGGCCGGCTGGAGTTACAGCAAGGGCAATGCCCGTATGCACTGCGGTCAAAGTGGATGGCATCAATGCGCCGCCTTCGTCGGACGCACGACGATCTCGTTGACGTCGACATCGTCGGGCTGTTCGATTGCGTAGCGCACTGCCCTGGCGATGGCACCGGGTTGCAGGGCAATAGCGCGCCAGGTTTTCATGGCGGCGGCAGCGGCTTCGTCGGTGATCGTGTCCGCCAGTTCGCTTTCCACCACACCGGGATGAATGCAGGTTACGCGGATATCATCACTCTCCTGGCGGAGCCCATCGGAAATCGCGCGGACAGCGTATTTCGTTGCGCAATACACGGCAGCCATGGGCGAGACGGCCAGTGCGCCAATGGAACCGATATTGATGATATGCCCGGAGCCACGTGCCGTCATCTCAGGGAGCACCGCCGCGATGCCGTACAGAACACCCTTGACGTTGACGTCCACCATCAGCTCCCACTCGTCGACCTTCATGGCTGCCATGGCCGACAGCGGCATGATGCCCGCATTGTTGACGATGACATCTACCTGGCCCCATTCGGCCCGCGCGGCATCGGCGAATGCTGCGACGTCCGCCCTCTTGGTGACGTCGAGCGCTCGCACGCGAACCGTTCCACCAGCCGCCTCGATTTCTGCCGCAAGCGCTTCAAGGCGGTCGGCGCGCCGCGCGCCGAGCATCAGCTTTGCACCTGCCGCGCCAAGTTCGCGGGCGATGCCAGCACCGATGCCGCTGGAGGCACCGGTGATCAGAACAACTTTGTTCATGGTCATCGTAGACGATCCTTTTGGTTTTGTGATTATTTCACGATGTGAAGGGATGGCGTGCGGATGAGCTCCCGCGGCGCGCCGGCTTTATAGGGGATCACTGGGCGGTGTAGCCGCCATCGACCAGAAGCAACGCCCCGGTGATGAAGCTGGATGCCGGCGAGGCAAGAAAGGCGATGGCCTCGGCAACTTCTTGCGGCTGGCCGATCCGGCCGATCGGATGCGCGTTGCCGAAACTGCGCAGCATCTCCCGGCCATTCTCCACCACACCTTCCATGATGTCGGTTTCGATCACGCCAGGGGCAACGGCGTTGCAGCGAATGCCCATACGCCCATATTCGATCGCGATTACCTTGGTCAGCTGTGCGACAGCCGCCTTGGAGGAGGCATAGGCCGCCTGCGTCTCGAAGGCCGCGACGGCCGAGATCGATGAGACATTGACGATCGCGCCGCCACCACCGGCGGCCATCAGTTCCACAGCGGCACGGGCGGTGACGAAGCTGCCGCGCGCGTTGATCTGCAGAATGCGGTCGTAGTCGTCGACCGAGGTCTCCGTCAGACGTTTGTTGAGCGTGCGACCGGCATTGTTCACGACGATGTCAAGGCGTCCGAAGCGCTTCGCCGCGAGCTCGACCGAGCGTCGGGCCAGATCCTCGTCGACGACGTCGCCGACCAGGGTTGCCACGTCCTCGGCTTCCAATTCGCGTACGGTGTCGCTGAGATCGCTTGCCACGATCCGGGCACCGCGCGCACGCAGCAGCTCCGCCGTGCAGCGACCGATGCCGCGTGCCGCGCCGGTCACGAGGGCGACTTTTCCATCCAGGTCCCAGGAGGAAGGGAGTGATGTCATGGGATACTCCTTGTCGGTCGGCTTCGGCTTGGATCGGGAGGATCAAGCCTTCTTGCCGTTGCGACAGAGATAGAGCCAGGGCATTGTCGCGATAAGCCGCCTATTGTTAACCTCTAAGGTAAGTGCCGCTAACCAATGGACGTCGATCTCAATGCAATTGCTGTCTTCGTCACGGTCGCTGAGGAACGCAATTTTCGCGCTGCTGCGGACCGGTTGGGCGTGACGCGCTCAGCGGTCAGCCAGAGCATCCTCAGGCTTGAACAGCGTCTGGGGATCGCATTGCTGCAGCGCACGACACGCAGCGTCAACCTGACCGAAGCGGGCGAGCGCCTGTTGGCGAGCGTCGCACCGGCAATCGCCGACGTGAACGCGGCAGTCGAAGCCACCACGGAGTTTCTGGACCGCCCGCGCGGCCGCCTGCGGATCGCGGTTTCGTCTATCGCAGAGACCTTTCTGTCAGGACCGTTGCTGGCGTCCTTTACCGAAACGTTTCCCGAGGTGCATCTGGACATCGTGGTGACAGACGAGGAATTCGACATCGTTGCCGAAGGCTATGATGCCGGAGTCAGGCTCGGCGAAGTGATCGAGCAGGACATGATTGCCGTGCCGGTATCGGGCGATCAGCGGCAGATGGCCGTCTGCGCCCCGCGCTATCTCGAAAAGTTCGGAGCACCCGCCCATCCGCGCGAGCTTGTGGCTCATCGCTGTATCGGCTGGCGGCCGGCGCCGGGAGTTTCGCCCTATCGGTGGGAGTTTGGCGAGGACGGGCGCGAATTCGACGTGGCGGTTGCGCCCGAGATCACGACCAACGACATGTGGCTGATGATCCGGCTGGCCGTTGCAGGCGCCGGGATCACGTTCGGCATGGCGGATACATTCCGCCCCTGGATCGACCGCGGCGAGCTTGTACCAATCCTCGACGGCTATTTCCCGCCGTTTGCTGGTTTCTATCTCTATTTCCCCAGCCGACGGAATGTCGCGCCGAAGCTGAGAGCCCTCGTGGACCACCTGCGCGGCGCGCGTCAGGCGCGGGACCCTGGGTGAGGCAACCGGTCATAAGACCGCTTTAGCAGTATTTTGCCGGTCAGAAGTGTAGCTGAAAGGTGATGGTACCGTTGGCTGGGATCGAACCAGCGACCTCCGGATCCACAATCCGGCGCTCTAACCATCTGAGCTACAACGGCACGTTTTGCCAGAGCGGGATCGAGATGAAACGTTCGGGACCCGCTCTGTCGTTCGGCGATGCGTCCATACGGGCTATCGGAGTTTAATTCAAGGCTTTTGGCAAGGCAAAAGCTCGCTCCGGCATCGCGTCATTTTCCGCCGGACAAAGAAAAGGCCGGCGGGAGGAGGTGCCGGCCTTTTCCTGTTACGAGCCAGCGGGAGGAGGTGCTGGCTGGTTACCCCGGTGAGCAGAGGGAGGAGGTTCCACTCGCCGGGTATTCGTTTGAACGACTATATCGCACATCTATTTGTCTGACGAAATGCGACCTTTTGATGCATCGTCAAACTGTGTGCAAATATTAGGCGATCTTGATTTCTTTCACGGCCTTCTCGAAGGCGGTCTTGATCGGCTTGGATACGTCCTCGGCCGCCTTGGCAGCAACCGCCTGGAAGTCCTTGGCCTGCTCGACGGTCATTTCGACGCGCTTGCGCAGGAAAGCGGTCTGCAACTCGACGACTTCCGACAGCGACTTGGCGCCGATCAGCGCTTCGAAATGCGAGAAGCCGGCTTCGGCATTGGCGCGCAGGGCGGCGATGGTCTTGAGCGACAGGTCGCTGGAAACGGACTTGGCGGTCTCGTAGGTCGACTCCAGAGCCTTCTGGGTCTCCTCGGCGCCGGTCTTCAGCTTGGCATAGGCCTCTTTCGACTGCTCGACGCCCTTTTCGGCGAAAGCGCGGATCTGGTCGGTGGCCTTGGAAGCGTCGAAGCTCGGGAATTCGGCGTTTTCGATCGTTTCAGCGGTCTTGGTCCTGGACATTTTCCATCCTTTTCAGCGGCAGCGGCTTTGACGAAAAGCCGTCTCGTTCATGTATCATGGCAATATAAAGGCAATTTTTGTGCATTGCAACATGTTTGTTGCATCGCACCATATATTATTTATTCGTGGCGTTAACCACGCGCCTAGAGATTCCATTGGTTGCACGCTATGACTTGTGGACCTTCGCGCCGTCGGCTTTTATTAACAAAGCGTTAACCGCAAATTGCCCGCTCTGTGAGGGTCGCCAAACGCATGCCGGCTGAAAACTACTCCTTCCTCGATGTCGCCGTGCTCGACCCGGTCCGCCTGCGCTTCGCCGCAGGCGACGCGATCGCTATTCTGTCGGCCGATCTCGAGCAGGTGATCTGGGCCAACGGCCCCGGCGCAGCGGTATTCGGCTATCCCGACATCGGCGCGATCATCGGCGCCTCGGCAGGTTTGCCGCTGATCGCCAGGCGCCAGATCATGGCAACCAGCGGTTTTCCGCAGATCGGCCGCGACCGTGCCATCACGGTCCGGCTGGCGACCGGCCTGACCAGCCGCGCGGTCGGCTTCCTGGCCAGCGCAGTGACCATGCCCGATGGCGAGGAAGCAATCATGCTGGCGCTGCCGGCGGCGCAGACCGGCTCGCGCAGCGCGGCCGAGATCGCCGATCGCGCCATCGGTGGTTTTACGGAAGACGGCCACTACATCGCCTTTGTCGACGCCAAGGGCAATATCGACGCCGCATCGGACGGCTTTTCGGCACTCGGCATCCGGCCTGAGACGCTGGCCGCGCTTGTCGCCGACGTGGCGAACGAGAGCGACCGCATCGTCAAGCGCCTGGTCCCAGGCGGATCCAGCTCCTATCCGGCGGGCCTTGCCCGGCTGACGGACGAGCGGCACCTGCTGGTGGTGATCGACGAGGACCGGTTCGACGGCGAGGCCCCTGATGGCGAGCGCGCCGGGGGGGAAACCGGCAGCGAAGCAGCAACGGCACCGAGCGGTGGCGATCTTCCCCAGCCGACGGGCCAAGACAACGAGCCGCCAATCGCCAGAATGGGCGCGGCGGAGATCAACCTTGCAGCGATGGAAGGCACCTCAGCATCGGCGGAGCACGAAGCTGTCGACGCGGCTGACAATCAACACACGGTTGGCGAAACGCCAACGCAGCATGATCATTGGTACTTCAATGCCGGCGACGACGCGCAGGTCCCGCCCGGGGCAGCTGCGTCCGGCAAAGCCGAGAACAGCCCGGACGCTTCGCAGGCCGGCGCGGATACTTCGCCGGAAAGCGCCGCAAAAGCCACCAAAGCCGCCTCCCCGGCCGAACGCCGCGCTTCGGCGATCGATCGCACCGCCGCGCCCATGCGTTTCGTCTGGCGTACCGACGCGGAGGGCCGGTTCAGCGCCCTGTCGCCGGAATTTGCCGAGCTTGTCGGCAGGCCTGCCGCCGACGTGATCGGCCGCCGCTTCGAGGATGTTTCGGCCGCCTATGGCCTCGATGCTTCTGGCGAGATTGCCGGCCTGCTCGAACGGCGCGACACCTGGTCCGGCCGCTCCGTGCTGTGGCCGGTCGCCGGCACCGATCTGAAGATACCCGTCGATCTGGCGGCGCTCCCGG
>NZ_JAMYUV010000012.1:0-121405 GCF_040323405.1 Mesorhizobium sp. M0048
GGGCGCGGCGACATCCTCGCTTCGCGGCAGGTCGCCGACCTCGCCCCCGCTTCAGGCCTTAATTTCAATGAACCCGGGCGCAACGCGCATGCCGCGCTGGAGGAGCCCCTGGCGCAGGTTCCAGCGCCCTCGGAACAGCACCTGGAGCCGGCCTGCCGGCCGAAGGCCAAGGCTGCCGAGCCGGCCGCACTGACGGCGCGCGAAAGCGAGGTGGTGAACCTGATCGCCGATGGCAAGAGCAATGCCGCGATCGCCGCCGAACTCGGGCTGAGCGAACACACCGTCAAGCGTCACGTCGCCAATATTCTGCTCAAGCTGGACCTGCCGTCGCGGGCGGCGGCGGCGGCGTTCTCGGCCCGGCACGCTGGCCCGCACGGGCCATAGCAGCCATGGCGCTTTCGGGCGAAGCGGCCAGGCATGCGTAAGCGCTATCACTTCGTCCCATGCAGGCCAGGCGGATGTCGCCGGGAAAGGCGCTGCGAAGGGAGGAATAAAATGCTGAAGTCGACACTCAAATCACTGGTGCTGGTGGCAGGCGTTGGCGCGCTGTTGGCGATCGTTCCTGCCAAGGCCGAAGACGCCTCGGCGACGGCTGCCTACAAGGACATCCAGGCAACGCTCGGCTCGGTGCCGGACATGTTCAAGACGCTGCCGGATGTCGCCGTTGCCGGCGCCTGGGCCGAGATCAAGGGCGTGCAACTCAACCCGAACACCGCGCTCGACGGCAAGACCAAGGAATTGATGGGCCTCGCCGTCGCCTCGCAGATCCCCTGCCAGTACTGCATCTATTTCCACACGCAGGCGGCCAAGCTCAATGGCGCCAGCGACGAGGAGATCAAGGAGGCGGTGGCTATGGCGGCGATCGTGCGCCACTGGTCGACGATGCTCAACGGCAGCCAGGTCGATCTCGCCACTTTCAAGAAGCAGTCCGACGAGGTGTTCGCGGCCGTCAAGGCGAAGTCGCAGTGAAGAAGCCACTGCCCGGCGGCGAGCGCCGGGCAGTGCCTGATCAAGCAACCACCCGATCCGAGAAGACGGGCCTATGGAGGAAAAAATGCTGACCAAGACACAGACGATAGACGGCGCTGCGATCAAGAAGGCGATTGAGGGCCGTGATGGAAAATTGCTGGCGAGCTTCTATGCCGACGACGCATTGGTGCGGGTGATCGACCGCAACAACCCGCCGAGCAAGCCGCGCGAAATCCGCGGGCGCGCTGCGATCACTACATTCTGGGACGACATTTGCAGTCGGGCGATGACCCACAAGGTCGACACCACCATTGCCGACGGCAACAACCTCGCCTTCACCCAGGCCTGCTCCTATCCGGACGGGACCAAGGTATTCTGCGCGGCGATGCTGGAGCTGAAGAACGGCCAGATCGCGCGGCAGACCGTCGTGCAGGCGTGGGACGAGTGAGGCGGCCATATTCGGTACCAGATGGGCATTTGCCAGGCCGCGTACCCCACCCCTAACCCCTCCCCACAAGGGGGAGGGAGACGATGCCGCTGCTGTTTCGGCTAGAATTGTCGAAGTTAATGCTAAGTGGCGCTGCCGCTGCGAAGTTCCCCTCCCCCTTGTGGGGAGGGGCTAGGGGTGGGGGTCTTCTTCGCAAGAATCCGCTGCGGTGCACGGGAGCAGGTGGCGGCAGCCGGGTAGCGCAACCCTCAATTACGGCGAACGAAATCCTACTCGCTCTCGCCGTCCAGCGCCGGCACCGACACGCCGGCAAGCTCCGCCGCCAGCAGCCGCGACGCACCGGCGCGTGCGATCCTCAGCATCAGCGCCTTGCGCGTTGCCGCCGCCATGCGGTGCTCGGGCGCATCGCGCAAAATCTCGGCGCCGTAACCGTCCGAAAGAATGAACCCGCACTCCTGCGGAAAAATTTCCGAAGGCACGCCGGGATGGGTGGCGAAGAAGAAGCGGTCGGAATGCAGCCGGTAGTCCGGCCATTTGCGGTCGACCCTGAAATCCTCGATCGAGGATTTGATCTCGATGATCCAGATGTCGCCGTGGCGGGTCAGCGCAACCAGGTCGGCCCGCCGACCGGTGGCCAGCGACAGTTCGGGCAGCACATGTGCGCCCATCTGCTTGAGCAGCCGCTGCACGCCACGCCTGACCAGCATAGCGCGCTCCGACTGGCGGCCGTCTATGAGGGGGTTGAGGGGTAGAGGTGAGATGATCGGCATGGCGACACCATGCCAGATTTTGTTCACGGTTTGAACCTGGATTTTTTGGGCGATTATCCGGCTGACAAACCCACCGGCAATAGGACTATTGTCCCAATTATATACTTAGAGAGCACGGGAATATGTCCTATGATTCGAGTCGACAGGCCGGCACCGATCCGAAAGCGCAGATAGAGGTAATTCTCAGGGACGCGGAGCTAGAAGGGGAAATCTTCGCGGACACCGCGCAGCGTGTCCTCAATCTCTTCTTCGCTGAGAATGCCAAGGTGCCTAATCGTGAAGACCATCATCGCCAATGCTAGATGGCCGCATTTGCCGGTGGTTTCTCGGATAGTATCCATCGTAATCTCCCTACTTTCTAGGAACTCCATTGCGGGGCGTTCAAAGCGGGAGAGATTCAACGGCTGATCATAAAGTGTGCCACCAATCATTGAAGCGGTCCCATGGATGCACCAGTTTCTATCGTCCACGATTCGGAAGGCTGCGTTGGCTAGTTCCCCCGCTCGTGCGATAGCGCTCGCCAGCTCGGGAGTGGCCTTCACTGCCTTATGGAAGAATTTGATTTTTGCTCGGGCATTGAGCGGTAGGAGGGCAGCCAGAGAACTAGCGCCTTTCTCGTAAAATAGGATAGAAAGACAGTGGTCGAGCGCGTGTTCGGCGGCCGCCCAATTGATGGCTAGCTTGCCGATGGCGCGTTCAAAATCTTCTCGCTGGATAGGTTCCAATTAAAGAATCACCTGGTAATCGTGGTGGCGACAAAGCCGACGATACACGCTTCAACGAAATCGTGAAGCGGATGCTCGAGACACCGCCGAAGCCGCGCGGAAAGACAGGTATCGTGGCAAAGCCAGATAAGAAAAGCCCGCCGAGCGGCGGGCCAACAAGAATTAAGCGTAAAGACGCTCTCGTTCCTTCTCTCGTTCCTTCTCATGCACCGCCTCGTGGCTTTCCTCAAGGCGAGCGTTTGTTTGCCGAAGGATCAGCGCCTCTAGGGCGACTTCCGGCGTCACTTGGCCGCGCTCGAATAACCAAAAGGCCACATCTGTCCAATCCCAGAGCGGATTCTGAGTGGTTACTCTAGCTACAGGCAAGGGAAAGTCCTCGCCGCGTTGCCCCTTGGAATACAAACTGACAGCTGCTCTTGTAAGCATTGCCCGTTCGGCTATCTCGGAAAGACTGACCAAATAGTCAGGCTCAACCCGTTCGACTGTGGCACCCGTGGACTTCACCGCATCAATGACGGAATCAACGGCAGAACTCAAATCTTCTGCCTCGCGGGCGAACTGAAGGATGATTGCGCCACGCGCCACAGCTATTGTAGCGTCATCGCATCCAGCTTCGAAGAAACGGTCTTCGAAGTGCTCATCCTCATGATCGAGGCCAGAGGCTACAATCGTGAATTCAAACTTCTTCATTTTTGCCTCCTTCTTTTTCGTGGGCACATTTTTTACCGTGCCCTATCAGTTGATTTGCGTGGTCTTCGGGAACCCTGGGTGTGGACCAAACCGAGACTTGGCATCCCGACCGGTCGTGCTGGGGGCATAGCATGCGCCCCCAGGCATGAGCGCTTTTCCCGGTCGCTCGATAGGACCATCCAAGAGATTCCAAATGAGAGATCGCGGCCTCAATCTCCTTGTTTGGGTGCTTGGGACGCCTGCTCATGCCAGCGCCCCCAAAATGGGACAGCTGTTAACGGTTGTCAACACTATAGGTTCCGATTCGTGAATTTAGGGTGAACGGGCGTTGGGGTCAGTCCGCTAAAAACGGCTGTCCTTGGCCCGTAAAATTACTGAAGCCGGTGAGGTATTCGCGTGTCCAAGATAGCAGTTCCAATTCCTGAATCACGTCCCCCTCAGTGTTGTCCCGGAGCTCATAATATGCCCGGCGAAGCCGTTCTAAAAAACGCTCTTCAAAGGATGGATCTGATTCATTTAGAGTTTGAACGATGCAAGCGGCAAGGATTGCCGTGCCCCTCTTTGCCCGATGTAGATCAGTTGTTTGGCCGGCCATAAGAATCCCTCCTGCTGAAGTAACGGTAGAGACTACTTCTTTTTTCGTAAATGCAGGAGTCGTTTTGCCTTCATCGCGAAAGTCGGCCTCATGGATGATAATCAGATCCAGTTGAATTGGCGATTGTCCGGCTGACAAACCCGGCCCTCAGCTAACCGGCATCATGCCCTCCAGGGCAATGATTCTCGTCTTTGCGCAGCGTTCGCGGATGGTTTTGAGGCGGCCGTATTCTGGAGAGTCGTACCATGCCAGGAGGGACGCCATGTCCGGGAATTCGACAATGACGAGGCGATGAGGTTCCCAATCGCCCTCCAGAACTTTGGTGGCTCCGCCGCGAGCGATATACCTCCCCCCATAGCGGGCTTCGGTTGCCGGCACGTCCCGGCGGTATTCCTCGAAAACGGCGGCGTCGGTTATGTCGACATCAGCAATGAGATATGCGGCCATTGACCTTACTCCCTGAAAAAAACATTGAAACAGGTCTATTAGCGGCCCCGCAACTAAGCCAGCGGTACTACGCCTCGGAAACGACTCGCGTTCTCCCGGATTGGGGCGCTTAACTGTCTTGGTGGGGGCAGCTCTGGGAGGAGACGAACCATGCCGATGTATCTCACGCGATTCAGCTACAGGCCCGAAACCTGGGCGCGCTTGATGGATAATCCCGAGGATAGACGCGAGGCTGCCCGTTCCTATATCGAGTCGGTCGGCGGAAAGCTGCACGGGTTCTGGTATGCCTTCGGAGAGTACGACGGCTGGAACCTATGGGAGGCGCCGGACAACGTGTCGATGGCATCCGTCATGCTCGCCATCGGTGCGGGAGGCGCGCTCAGCTCGTACCAGACCACCGTGCTGTTAAGTGTCGAAGAGACGATGGACGCTCTTGGGAAAGCCAAGTCGATCCGGTATCGCCCACCGGGATCGTGACCGCCGCCCGCGCTTTGCGGAGTGTCGAAGGCTGGGGAACGCTTGCTCTCGGACGGCGCACGTTGCAGCTTGCGCTTTCAATGTCTGCCACGGATTTTAGGAGGAGCATTAGATGACGGAAGATGACGACCGGAAATCGGCGACGCCGGAGGAAATCCGCTCGGCCATCGGAGGCTGGGCGGTGCTTGGGGCAATTATCGTTGCCGTGTTTGGTGCGGCCTACGTCATGATCGATAGTTGAATGGCCAACGATCCTGGTCGCCCCGATGGATTGCCTGAAAAGATCGGCACGGTCCTTGGTGCATTGGTGGTGATCGGCACGTTCGGGCTTCTGGCTTGGGCCGTGCTTCGCGGCGTCCTTTATTAAACCCGGCCTGTCTGGACTTTCCCCTGCGGCGGCCGCGTCTCAGGCCGATCTCCTCGTAGCAACGGATGGTCTTGGCCGCAGGCCAGAGCGCCGGGCAGCGTCACCGACATTCATGGGTGATTTCTTCGTCTCCTGGTCCTTGTTCCTGGCCCATTGATTTTGCAACATAATCCTGCGGGGGCTGTTGCCGAAATGCCATAGTCGCAGGTTTACCAGCACGCAAGCGCAAGGATATAGGCATCGCCCGCTTGGCAAGCAAAGCAAATGCCAGCATGAATGAAGATGAAAAAAGCGGCCGACTCGAGCCGCTGTTGTTTGGGCAGGCATCGGACCTTTTCATGCGCATGAAGTCACTTGCAATCGTCGCGGCCCTGGCGCTGTCGACGGCTGTCGCCGGTTGCAGCACCATCGGCTCGCAGATCTTCACCAACAACTACGGCGCGGTGACCGACGCCGGCTATCACCTGCCGCGCGTTCCGATCGAAAAGGTGCCGTTCAAATACCGCCGGCAGATCGTCGACTACGACACCAGGGAAAAGCCGGGCACCATTATCGTCGATACGCAGAACAAGTTCCTCTTTTTCGTCATGGGCGACGGCGAAGCGATGCGCTACGGCATCGGCGTCGGCCGTGAGGGTTTCGAATGGCACGGCACCGCCCATATCGCGCTGAAGCGCGAATGGCCGACCTGGACACCGCCTTCGCAGATGATCAAGCGCCAGCCGGAGTTGGCCAAGTTTGCCGGTGGCATGGAGCCGGGGTTGAAGAACCCGCTCGGCGCGCGCGCCATGTACCTGTTCAACAAGGGCGGCGACATGGGTTATCGCCTGCATGGCAGCCCGGAATGGAATTCGATCGGCAAGGCGATGTCGTCGGGCTGCATCCGGCTGATGAACCAGGACATTATCGACCTCTACGACCGCACCTCGGTCGGCGCCAAGGTCATTGTGATATAAAACCCTTATACGCGGACCGTCTAGGCAACAACACAGACGTCGCAAACAGAAAACCGGGCACTTTGGCCCGGTTTTTTGTTGTCTATCGACGTTGACGATGGAACGGTGCGTCAGGAGACCTGTTCGACGTGCTGCACTTCCGGCACAAAGTGCCGGAGCAGGTTCTGGATGCCGTGCTTCAGCGTCGCCGTCGACGACGGACAGCCGGCGCAGGCGCCCTTCATGTGCAGGAACACGGTGCCGTTCTCAAAGCCGCGGAAGGTGATGTCGCCGCCATCCTGGGCCACCGCTGGGCGCACCCGCGTGTCGAGCAGCTCCTTGATGGTGACGACCAACTCCTCGTCGGCCTTGTCGTAGAATTCGCCGGTCTGGCTGGTCTCGGCGGCGGGGCCGGCCTTGGCCATCACCGGGGCGCCGGACATGAAATGCTCCATGATGGCGCCGAGGATAGCCGGCTTCAGATGCTGCCAGTCGGGGCCGTCCTTGGTCACGGTGATGAAATCATAGCCGAAGAAGACGCCGGTGACGCCGGGGATTTCGAACAGCCGGCCGGCGAGCGGCGAAGCCGTCGCGGCGCTATCGGCATCGCGGAAATCGGCGGTGCCTTCTTGCAGCACTTCCTTGCCGGGCAGGAATTTCAGCGTCGCCGGGTTTGGCGTCGACTCGGTCTGGATGAACATGGCCGTCTCCGTGCCCATTTCGGGCAACTAGTTTGGAATAGTTCTAATTAGGCTTTATCCGCCCGACATTCAAGCGAAAGGCATCGCGGGGAACGGCTGGCTGGCGGAATGTTTTGCTAGCGCCCTGAAACGCTTGGAGATGTGTTGAGATTCAGGTCAGGCCGAGCCGAAAATGGTGGGTTCCGAGAACCGGAGCGGAGCGTACTTTTGGTACGTGAGCACCGGAAGCGCAGGAAGCCGCCAATTGCAGGCCGGCCTCACCTGAATATCAGCGCATCTCAGGCGAGGCTGTCGATCTCTTCGTCCGACAGGTTCTGCGGCACCACCGTGACGGGAATCGGAAAGGCGGCGCCCTTGCCGGCGACCGCGCCGACCAGCGGCCCCGGCCCCTCCTTGCCGGCGCCTGCCGCCAGCACCAGGATGGCGATGTCCTGGTCTTCCTCGATCAGCTTGTGAATCTCTTCGGTCGGCTTGCCTTCGCGCACCACCAGTTCCGGCTCGATGCCGAGCTTCTGGCGCACCTTGTTGGCATAGCTGTCGAGTGCGGCACGCGCCGTGGCGGTCGCCTCCTCGCGCATGATCTTCTCGACGCCCAGCCAGTGCTGGAAATCATCCGGCTCGATGACATAGAGCAGCACCAGCACGCCGCCTGTGCTTTGCGCCCGCTTCGAGGCATAGGCGACGGCGCGCTCGCATTCCGGCGTGTCGTCGATGATCGCCAGGAACTTACGGCGATGACCGGCTTCGCGGCTGAGGCGTTTGGAGACCATATTCACCCTGTTCGATGGTTTCGGTCGCAATCTGCCACCGCCACAGCCCGCCCGCAAGCGACAGGCGGCGGTGGCGATATTGGTGCGGCTTGAAGCGCGTCGCGTTCGACCAGCGACGCGCTTCAGGTTCTTGTTTTATGCATGTCGTTATCGCAAACCGCTACACACTTTGCGCGACATGCATCAGCCTTGCAGCAGGCCGATAATGTCGCGCACGGTCTTCATGGTCGCTTCGGCCAATGTGCCGGCACGCTCGCCGCCATCCCGCAGCACCGCGTCGACATAGGCGCGGTCGCCGGAGATGCGGCGCATCTCACCGGCGATCGGCGCCAGCTTTTCCACGGCGAGATCGGCAAGCGCCGGCTTGAACACCGAAAACTGCTGGCCGCCGAACTCTTGCAGCACCGCCTCTTTCGATATTTCGGCGAGGCCGGCATAGATGCCGACGAGGTTCTCCGCTTCCGGCCGGCCGGCAAGGCCGTCCAGTTCCCCGGGCAAAGCCTCCGGGTCGGTCTTGGCCTTGCGGATCTTCTTCGAGATGGCGTCGGCATCGTCAGTCAGGTTGATGCGCGACAGGTCCGACGGATCGGATTTCGACATCTTCTTCGAACCGTCGCGCAGCGACATGATGCGCGCCGCCGGGCCGCCGATGACCGGCTCGGTCAGCGGGAAATAGCCGTTCACCGTCTCTTCGCCGACCTGCATCTCGACGCCGACGCCAAGCGCTGCGATGCGGTCCGAAAAGTCGTTGTTGAATTTCTGCGCGATGTCGCGGGTCAGCTCCAGATGCTGCTTCTGGTCGTCGCCGACCGGCACGTGGGTGGCGCGGTAGACGAGGATGTCGGCGGCCATCAGGGAGGGATAGGCGAGCAGGCCGAGCGAGGCGTTCTCGCGGTCCTTGCCGGCCTTGTCCTTGAACTGCGTCATCCTGTTCATCCAGCCGATGCGCGCCACGCAGTTGAAGATCCAGGCAAGCTCGGCGTGCTGCATCACCCGCGACTGGTTGAAGACGATGTGCTTGGTCGGGTCGATGCCGGAGGCGAGAAACGCCGCGGTGATCGACCGCGTCTGGTCCTGCAGATCCTGATGGACGAGCTGTGCGGTCAGCGAATGCAGGTCGACGACGCAGTAGATGCAATCGGAGGTGTCCTGCAGGGCGACGAATTTCTTGATGGCGCCGAGATAATTGCCGAGATGCAGATTGCCGGTTGGCTGGACGCCGGAAAAGACGAGCTGTTTGAAGGCGGGCTGATCGGTCATGGTGTTTCCCTGGCTTGTGGAGGGCCGTTTCGCGCGCGGCGAAAGTCTTGCGACGGCGCGCTTATGGACGAGAGCGAGGAGACGATCAAGAGGGGCGTTGGCCAGGGCGCGCAGGCTTTGACGTCGGCCGAACAGACGGCTGTTTGAGGGATGGCGCCGACCAGAAATAAAAACCCGCCTCGGTGGGCGGGTCGTTGGAGCCAATTAGCACCATACCGAGATTAGTAGCATAGCTGCCGGCACAAAGCAAGAACAAAATTGGCGCTGATGAATTTTCCCCCTCACGGATCCGGAGAGTGCTCCTTGACCGGCTGGGACGCCTTCCGCCCGATATTGCGGCGGATCATGCCGAAATCGGCGCCGCCGGTGGCGAAGGCGGTGACGAAGTAAAGCAGCGCGCCGCCGGCGACGAGCGCAAGCAAGATTACCGCCTTGATCACCAGCGGCGAGCCGGAGCCGAGACTTGCGGCGAACCAGTGTTCGGCAAAATAGAGCGCCGCGGCCATCACCGCCGCCGACAGCACCAGCCGCGGGATGCGTTTCA
Organism: Mesorhizobium sp. M0048; assembly: GCF_040323405.1. Classification (NCBI taxonomy): domain Bacteria; kingdom Pseudomonadati; phylum Pseudomonadota; class Alphaproteobacteria; order Hyphomicrobiales; family Phyllobacteriaceae; genus Mesorhizobium; species Mesorhizobium sp. M0048. The sequence goes on from NZ_JAMYUV010000012.1 coordinate 9,699, forward strand.
TGAGCGGCACGTCGCGGCCCCAATGGCCGCGCCGGATCAGCACGGCGAGCAGCATCGCCGCATTGACCCAGCCGGCGACGGCGGAGGCAACGGCAATGCCGGGCGCGCCCATGATCGGAAACAGCGTCAGCGCCGTCGTAATGTTAACCGCCACCGAGATGGCGGCAAAAATCATCGGCGTGCGCGTGTCCTCGCGGGCGAAATAGCCTGGGGTGAACGCCTTGATCAGCACGAAGGCCGGCAGGCCGAGGCCGAAGATCGCCAGGATTGCCGCGACCGTCGGCGTCGAATTGTTGGCGGCGAAGGCGCCGCGCTCATAGACCAGCCGCACGATCGGCTCGGACATGACCAGCAGCGCGGCCGCCGCCGGCAACGTCATGAACAGAGTGAACTCGACCGAGCGGTTCTGCAGATTGGCGGCCTCGACCAGATTGCCCGATTTCAGCGCCCGCGACAGTTCCGGCAGAAGCACGATGGCGACGGCGACGCCGACGACGCCCAACGGCAGCTGGTAAACGCGGTCGGCATAGGCCAGCGACGACACCGCGCTGTCCTGCGCCGACGCGATCGCCGTGCCGATCAGCTGATTGATCTGGGTGATGCCGCCGGTGATAGCCGCCGGCAGCGCCAGGATCAGCAGCCGCTTGACGTTCGGCGTCATCTTCGGCCGGCGGAAGCCGATCGAGATGCCGGCATGGCGCACCGCCGCCCAGACGATCGCCAGTTGCACCAGGCCGGCCGCCAGCACACCCCAGGCCAGGCCGAAACCAACGGTGCGGGCGTCCGAACCCTTGTACCAGGCATAGGCGAGCACGGCGATGAGGATGACGTTGAGGAACACCGGCGCCACCGCGGCGGCGAAATAGCGGCGCAGCGAATTCAGCATGCCGGCCATCATGGCGCCGAGCGACATGCAGATCAGGTAGGGGAACATCACGGTCGCCAGTGCCACCGTCGTTTCGAATTTTCCCGGCGTGTCGGCAAAGCCCGGCGCCACCAGGTAGCGCACGATCAGCGGCATCGCCAGTTCCATGGCGATGGTCAGCGCCAGAAGCGCGGTGAACAAGACGCCGAACACCTCTTCGGAAAAGCGCTTGGCGCCGTCGGTGCCGTGCGTCTCGATCTCCTTGGCGAACAGCGGCACGAAGGCGGCGTTGAAGGCGCCTTCGGCGAACAGCCGGCGAAAGGTGTTGGGGAACTGGAAGGCGGCGTTGAAGGCGTCGGCGATCGGCCCGGTGCCGAGTGCGGCGGCCATCAGCATCTCGCGGCCGAAGCCGAGGGCGCGGCTCATCAGCGTGCCGGAAGCGACCGTGGCGAATTTCTTGACAAGGCTCATGCGCTTGAAGACTGCCTGTGGGATTGGGGCAAATGGAAGGTAACAGTCACTCGGCGGCCGTTTTGGTCTTGCCGCGCTCGGACGCCGTGCCCTCGAGCACCGCGATCAGCCTGTTGCGGATGGTCGCCGTACGCGACGGGCTGTCGATCTTCTGGCCGGTGAGATCGGTGACGTAGAACGTGTCGATGACCTTTTCGCCGAAGGTGGTGATGTGGGCCGAGGCGATGTCGAGCGACAGGTCCGACAACATGCCGGTGATCTCCGACAGAAGGCCCGGCCTATCCAGCCCCTCGACCTCGATCACCGAGAACCGGTTCGACAGCGTGTTGCGGATCTCGGCGCGTGGCGGGATGCGGAAAACCTTGGCGCCGCGCCGCGGCTTGGTGCGCTTCTCGATCATTTCAGGCAGCCAGCTCTTGCCCGACAGCACGTCCTCGATCAGCCGGCCGACGCGCTCGGCGCGGCGGCGCTCGTCCTCGTCGCGGTCGAACTCCCTCGAGATCAGGATGGTGTCGAGCGCGCGGCCATCCGAGGTGGTGAAGATCTGCGCGTCGACGATGTTGCCGCCGGCCGCGGCACAGGCGCCGGCAATCACCGAGAGCAGGCGCGGATGGTCCTGCGCCAGCACGGTGATCTCGGTCACCGCCTCGAACTGGTGGGTTTTCACCATGGTGGCGAGCTTCTTGCCGGCATGGTCGGCTTCGCGGATGAATTCGGCATGGCGGAGCTGGTCGGGAAGATCGACCGCCAGCAGATAGTTCTCGTAGTGCTGGCCGACATAACGCTTGCGGGCCTTTTCCGGCCAGTCGGCAAGCGCCTCGGCCAGTTGTTCGCGCGCCGCCGCCGTCCGTTTGGCGCGCGACACCTCCGAAAACCCGCCGGTCAACAAAAGCTCGGTCTCGTAGTAGAGCGTGCGCAGCAACTGGCCCTTCCAGCCATTCCAGACACCAGGCCCGACGCCACGGATATCGCAGACGGTAAGCACTAAAAGCATCTTCAGCCGTTCGACCGACTGCACTATGGCGGCAAAGTCCTCGATCGTCTTGCGGTCGTTGAGATCGCGGGTCTGCGCCGTCATCGACATGACGAGGTGGTTCTCGACCAGCCAGGCAACCGTTTCGGTGTCGGCCGGCGAGAGCCCCATATGCGGGCAGATGCGCCGGGCGATCCTGGCGCCGGCTTGCGAATGGTCCTCCGGCCTGCCTTTGGCGATGTCGTGCAGCAGCACTGCGACATAGAGCGCCTCGCGGCTCTTCTTCAGCCCCGGCATCAGCGAGTGGGAGAGCGGATGGATCTTTTCGCCGTCGCCGCGTTCGATCTCGGCCAGCACGCCGATGCAGCGGATCAAATGCTCGTCCACCGTGTAGTGGTGGTACATCGAGAATTGCATCATGGCGACGATCTTGCCGAAGTCCGGGATTAGCTTGGCAAGCAGTCCGGCCTCGTTCATGCGCCGCAAGTTGAGCTCGGCGTTGCGGTCCGAGGTCAAGATGTCGAGGAACAGCCGGTTGGCCTCCTCGTCGCGCCTGAGCGCCTTGCCGACGAGGCCGAGCGAACGGGTGAGAAGCTTCAGCGCATCGGGGTGGAATTCCAGGCCGTGCCTGTCGGCAAACCAGAACAGCCTGAGCAGGTTGACCGGATCGCGCTCGAACACCTCGTCGTCGGCAATGTTGATGCGGTGGTTGTCGACGATGAAGTCGGCCGTGCCGGCGAGCTTGCGTTTGCGCCGCGAGAAGGTGAGGAAAATGCGGTTGAAGCCCGGCACATGCTTGGCCTGCTCCTCCTCGAGCGCGGCGCAGAAAATGCGGGTCAGGTCACCGACGTCCTTGGCGACGAGGAAGTAGTGCTTCATGAAGCGCTCGACCGCCGACAGGCCGGGATGGGTGGTGTAGCCGAGCCGCTCGGCAATGTCGCGCTGGATGTCGAAATGCAGCCGCTCCTCGGCCTTGCCGGTGAGGAAATGCATGTGGCAGCGCACCGCCCACAGGAAGTCCTCGGCCTTCTGGAATTCCCTGTATTCGGCGTCGGTGAAGACACCCTTTTCGACCAGTTCCTCGCCGGTGCGCACCCGGTAGAAATATTTGCCGATCCAGAACAGCGTCTGCAGGTCGCGCAGGCCGCCCTTGCCGTCCTTGACGTTGGGTTCGACCAGATAGCGGCTCTCGCCGGCCTTGGCGTGGCGCTCGTCGCGTTCGGCGAGCTTGGCCTGAACATATTCGGGCCCGGTAGTGCGCACCACTTCGTGGTCGAAGCGCTGCAAAAGCTCGTCATAGAGTTTTTGCTCGCCCCATAGGAAACGCGCTTCCAGGATCGAGGTGCGGATGGTGACGTCGGTGCGCGACAGTCTGAGGCATTCGTCGATGTTGCGCGTGGCGTGGCCGACCTTCAGCCCCAGATCCCACAGCATGTAGAGCATGTATTCGACAATCTGCTCGCCCCACGGCGTCTGCTTGTAGGGCAGCAGGAACAGGAGATCGATGTCGGAGCCCGGCGCCAGCGTGCCGCGGCCGTAGCCGCCGACGGCGACGACCGCCATGCGCTCGGCGGATGACGGGTTTTTCACGCGATAGACGTGGGTGGCGGCGAAATCGTAGAGCGCGCGGATGATCTCGTCCATCAGATGCGACAGCCGGGCGGCGCAGGCGGTGCCGCTGCCGTCGTCCATCAGCATGCGTTCGGCGACCGTGCGGCCGTCGGCGAGCCGGCTTTTGAGGAGCTTGAGAACACCGCTGCGCGCGGCCTTGCCCGAACCGTCGCCTGCCGTGGCCGCGGTCACTTCGGTCATCTCGCGACGCAAGGCCTCGCCGTCGACCAATTCCTCGAGCTTCAGTGATATTCTTGCCATGGATGCCGTTCGGCCTCGCCGTTTCGGCGGCGTCTATAGCGCGTTTTCGCGGCGCTGGGTATGGGGCTGACGGACGCGTTCTCCGCAGGGGTGGAACAGGACGATCGTCTCGTGCCCGCAGCCGGTTCGGCTTGGGATTGGCCGCGAAAAATCGAAAATCGGCCCTTGACCTTCCAGTTACTGGAAGCACTACCTCCGCCGCAACATCGAAATACAGGGGCTTTCGGCATGACGCATTCCGACCACCATCATCACGCCCATGGCAGCTGTTGCTCGGCAAAAGGCGCCACCTCTGCTGCGGACGCCGTCGCCCGCGATCCGGTCTGCGGCATGACCCTCGATCCGGCTGCCGGCAAGCCGACCGCCGAGCATGGCGGCCATCGCTATCATTTCTGCAGCGAAAGCTGCCGCTCGAAATTCATCGCCGAGCCGGAAAAATACCTGACGGCCAACGATCCCGTCTGCGGCATGAGCGTCGACCGCGCCACGGCCAGGCACTTTTTGCGGCACGCGGGCCAGGGTTTCTATTTCTGCTCCGCCGCTTGCCAGGCGAAATTCGAGGCCGAGCCGGCAAAGTATCTCGGCGACAGGCCGGCGCCGCAGGCGATGCCGAAAGGTACGCAATACACCTGCCCGATGCACCCGGAAATCATCCGCGACAAGCCCGGCTCCTGCCCGATCTGCGGCATGGCGCTAGAGCCGATGGGGGTGCCTACCGGCGACGAGGGACCGAACCCCGAACTGGTCGACTTCACCAGGCGTTTCTGGGTGAGCGCAGTGCTGTCCGTGCCGTTGCTGGTCATCGCCATGGCACCGATGCTCGGCCTGACGTTCCAGGCTTTCATCGACGACGGTGCGAAGGTCGGGCTGGAACTGGCGCTGGCCAGTCCCGTGGTGCTGTGGGCGGCATTCCCGTTCTTCCACCGCGGCTGGGATTCGATCCTGAACCGCAGCCCCAATATGTGGACGCTGATTTCGCTCGGCGTCGGTGCCGCCTATCTCTACAGCGTCGTCGCCACCCTGTTTCCGGGCCTCTTTCCGCACCAGTTCCGCGGCCATGACGGCACCGTGCCGGTCTATTTCGAGGCGGCGGCGGTGATCGTCGCGCTGGTATTCCTCGGCCAGGTGCTGGAATTGCGTGCCCGCGAGAAAACCGGGTCGGCGATCCGTGCGCTGCTCGACCTGGCGCCGAAGACGGCGCGGCTGATCGGCGCGGACGGTTCCGAAAACGACGTGCCGCTCGATACGATCAAGGCCGGCGACCGCTTGCGCATCCGCCCCGGCGATGCCGTGCCGGTCGACGGCATTGTGCTCGAAGGACGCTCCTCCATCGACGAATCGATGATCACGGGCGAGCCGCTGCCGGTCGAAAAGACCGAAGGCGACAACCTCACCGGCGGCACGCTCAACAAGAACGGCTCCCTGGTCATGCGCGCCGAAAAGATCGGCGCCGAGACGACGCTGGCACGCATCGTCGAGCTGGTCGCCAAGGCGCAGCGTTCACGCGCACCGATCCAGGGGCTGGCCGACCGCGTGTCGTTCTACTTCGTCCCGGCTGTCGTTCTGGTCGCGATCATTGCGTTCGTCGCCTGGGCGGTCATCGGACCGCAACCCAGCCTGGTCTTTGCCGTCGTCGCGGCGGTCTCGGTGCTGATCATTGCCTGTCCGTGCGCACTGGGCCTCGCGACACCAATGTCGATCATGACCGCCACCGGGCGCGGCGCGCATGCCGGCGTGCTGATCAAGGAAGCGGCGGCGCTCGAACGTTTTGCCTCGGTCGACACGCTGATCGTCGACAAGACGGGAACGCTGACGGAAGGCCGGCCGCGACTGACCGACGTCGTCGCCGTCGAAGGCATGGCACAAGACGATCTGCTGGCGCTCGCCGCCGGGCTGGAAAAAGGCTCGGAGCATCCGCTGGCCGAGGCTATCGTCGACGGCGCCCACGAACGCTACGTGAAGGTCCCCGACGCGAGCGGCTTCGAGGCCGTCACCGGCAAGGGCGTTTCGGGCACGGTCTCGGGACAGAAGGTGGCGCTCGGCAACGCCGCGATGATGGCCGATCTCGGCATCGACACGGCATCGGTCCTGGCCAGTGCCGAGGCGCTGCAGGCCGATGGCAAGACCGCGATGTTCGTCGCTGTCGCAGGCAAGCTCGCCGGCCTCGTTGCCGTCGCCGATCCGATCAAGGCGACGACCGCCGAGGCGATCAAGGCGCTGCATGACAGCGGGCTGAAGATCGTCATGGCGACCGGCGACAATGAGCGCACCGCCAAGGCCATCGCCGCCAAGCTCGGCATCGACGCGGTGCGTGCCGGGCTTTTGCCCGAACAGAAGAACGCGCTGGTCGAGGAATTGCGTGCCGGCGGTGCGGGCGTCGCCATGGCCGGCGATGGCGTCAACGATGCGCCCGCACTTGCCGCCGCCGATGTCGGCATCGCGATGGGCACAGGCGCCGATGTTGCGGTCGAAAGCGCGGGAATAACGCTGGTCAAGGGCGATCTCAACGGCATCGTCAGGGCCAGGACGCTGGCCCGCGCGACGATCCGCAACATCCGCCAGAACCTGTTTTTCGCTTTCCTCTACAATGTGCTTGGCGTGCCGGTCGCTGCCGGCGTGCTCTATCCGCTCACCGGCACGCTGTTGTCGCCGATGCTCGCGGCGGCGGCGATGAGCCTGTCTTCGGTTTCGGTCATCGCCAACGCATTGCGGCTCAGGACGTTGAAACTCTGAGTAAAACTTCCAGATAGACCCTGTTCAAAAAGGAGACGATGAATGACCTTGGCCAAGAAGATCGTGCTGCTGATGATGGCGGCGGGAATGCTGCTTGCTGTTTTCCTCGAAAGCGTTCCGGCACAAGCCGAGGAGATGAAGCACGACATGGGCGCAATGGGCGCGCAGAGCCCCTCGACCGAGGGCTACAAGGCGGCGATGGACAAGATGCATACCGACATGATGGCAATCGAATATTCCGGCAATGCCGATGTCGATTTCGCCCGCGGCATGATCCCGCATCACCAGGCGGCCATCGATATGGCCAAGATCGAGCTCGCCAATGGCAAGGATCCGGAAATCCGCAAGCTGGCGGAAGCAGTGATCGCCGCGCAGCAAGCCGAGATCAAGCAGATGCAAGACTGGCTCGCCGCCCATCCGGTGAAGTAGGCGTCACGCTGTCGGGGAATCCTGGCGAGAGGCTTCACCTGGATTTCTGCTTCACCTGGATTTCCCTTGGCGGCTATGGTGCTATCCGGGCCTCGGACTGGAGCATGCCATGGCATCGACGATAAGAACGACCACCCTGCCCTGCGGCGAAGCCGTGCCGGTGCTCGGCCAGGGCACCTGGAAGATGGGCGAGGACGGCCGCCGCCGCGCCGACGAGGCCAATGCCCTGAAGCTAGGGCTGGATCTCGGCATGACGCTGATCGACACCGCCGAAATGTATGCCAGCGGCGGTGCCGAGCAGGTGGTGGCCGAGGCCATCGCCGGGCACCGCGACGAGGTTTTCCTGGTCTCCAAAGTGCTGCCGTCCAATGCCTCGCGCGCCGGCGTGAAACGGGCCTGCGAGAACAGCCTGAGGCATCTCGCCACCGACCGCATCGATCTCTATCTCTTGCATTGGCCGGGCAGCGTTCCTTTGATGGAGACGGTAGAGGCGTTCGAAGCGTTGAAGGCGGCCGGCAAGATCCGCCATTGGGGCGTCAGCAATTTCGATACCGATGAGATGGAAGAGCTGGTTCGGTTGCCGGCCGGCGGCAACGTCCAGACCAATCAGGTGCTCTACAATCTGTCGCAGCGCGGCGTCGAGTTCGACCTTGCCCCGTGGAGCCGGCAACGCGGCATGCCGCTGATGGCCTATTCGCCGGTCGATCAGGGGGTATTGGCGCGGAACGCCAGGTTAGATGCCATCGCCGCCCGCCACGGTGCGACGCCGGCGCAGATCGCACTTGCATGGGTGATGGCGCAGCAGGGCGTGATCGCCATTCCGAAGGCCAGTCGCCCGGAGCATATCCGGCAGAATGCCGCGGCGTTGGACATCGAGCTCACGAGCGAAGATTTCGCCGAAATTGACCGCGCCTTCCCACCGCCGAGGCGGAAGTCGGGCTTGGCGATGATTTGAGGGTGAAGCTGCCAATCTCCCCCCTGGTGGGTCCCTCGAGGGGGAGATTGGCGGTTTCGCCGACGCCGCTCCGATTGCAGAAGCCCTACTTCGCCAGCATCCCCTTCAATCTGTACAGCGCCTCCAGCGCCTCCCTTGGCGTCATCTCGTCGGGATTGATCTCCGCTAGCGCCAAACCCAGCCCATCACTCTTCGCCGGCTTCGACGCTTCCCGCTGCGCCGCCACAGAAAACAGCGGCAGGTCGTCGACCAGACGGTTGGCCTTGCCCGAGACCTCGCCGGCTTCGAGCTGGTGCAGCACTTCTTTGGCCCGGCCGACGACGGCTTCCGGCAGGCCGGCCAGCCGCGCCACCTGGACGCCGTAGGAACGGTCGGCCGCACCCTTGCCGACCTCGTGCAGGAAGACCACGTCGCCTTCCCATTCCTTGACCCGCATGGTGACGTTGTGGAGCCGTGTAAGTTTCCCGGCCAGCGCCGTCATTTCGTGGAAATGCGTGGCGAAGATCGCCCGGCAGCGGTTCTTCTCGTGCAGATATTCGACCGCCGCCCAGGCAATCGACAGGCCGTCGAAAGTGGCGGTGCCGCGGCCGATCTCGTCGAGGATGACCAGTGCGCGCTCGCCTGCCTGGTTGAGGATCGCCGCCGTCTCGACCATCTCGACCATGAAAGTCGAGCGGCCGCGCGCCAGGTCGTCGGAGGCGCCGACCCGCGAAAACAACCGATCGACGACGCCGATATGGGCTGATGCCGCGGGCACGAAGGAACCGGTCTGGGCAAGGATGGCGATCAGCGCGTTTTGCCTGAGGAAGGTCGACTTGCCGCCCATATTGGGGCCGGTCAGCAGCCAGATCGCGCCGGTCTTGGCATCGCCTTGCGGCGACAGATCGCAATCATTGGCGACGAACGGGCCTTCGCCGGAACGCCGCAGCGCCTGTTCGACCACCGGGTGGCGTCCGCCCGAAATCTCGAAGGCAAGGCTCGCATCGACCAACGGCCGGCACCAGGCCTCGCTCTCGGAAAGCAAGGCAAGTGCGGCCGAAACGTCGAGCACGGCGAGCGCTTCGGCGCCGGCACGGATCCTGTCGGCGTGGCCGACCACTTGCGCCGTCAGCGCCTCGAAAGCGGCAAGCTCGATCGCCAGCGCCCGGTCGGCCGCATTGGCGATCTTGGTTTCCAGCTCGGCGAGTTCGGTGGTGGTGAAGCGCATGGCGTTGGCCATGGTCTGGCGATGGATGAAGCGCGCCCTGGCGCCGTCGCTGCCGGTCATCAGCGCATGATGATTGGCGATGACTTCGATATAATAGCCCAGCACATTGTTGTGCCTGATCTTCAGCGAGCGGATGCCGGTCTCGTCGATCAGCGAGCGCTCCAGCCCGGCGATCACTTTTCGCGACTCGTCGCGCAACGCCCGCATCTCGTCGAGTTCGGCGTGGTAGCCGCCGCGGACGAAGCCGCCGTCGCGCTTGAGCAACGGCAGCTCGTCGCTCAGCGCCTGCGCCAGATGCGCCGCCAGTTCATTGGGCAGCGTCTTGATAGCTCCCAACGCCGCGGCCAGTTCGCCCGGCAAGGCGATCTGGCCGAACAGTTCGGCGATGGCGCCGGCCGCTTCGAAACCGGCGCGCAGCGCGCCGAGGTCGCGCGGGCCGCCGCGGTTGAGCGCCAGCCTGGACAGCGCGCGCGGCATGTCGGCAACGCTCTTCAGGCTTGCCCGCACCGCCTGGCAAAGGCGCGTCTCGGAGCGGAAGAACGACACCGAGTCCAGCCTTGCAGCGATTGCCGCCGGATCGGTCAGCGGCGCCATCAGCCGGTCGGCGAGCAGCCTTGCACCGCCGCCGGTCACCGTGCGGTCGATCGCCTTGAACAGCGATCCGTCGCGGCTGCCGGACAGCGTGCGCAGCAGTTCCAGGTTGGCGCGCGTCGCCGGGTCGATGAACAGCGTCGAGCCCTGCTCCTCGCGCTCCGGCCGCGACAGCGGCGGCCGCTCGGCTTTCTGCGTCTTTTCGACATAGGCGATGACGCCTGAGATCGCCGACAGCTCGGCGCGCGAAAACGAGCCGAAACTGTCAGGGGTCGCCACCTCGAAGAAGCGCGCGATGCGGCCGGCGGCCGAAGCCGAATCGAACAGCGACGGCGGCTGCGGGCTGGCGACACGGCCGAGCACGTCGAAGACCGGTTTCAGCTCCGGGTCGTAAAACACCGGCTCGGCGACGATCAGCTCGCGCGGGTCGACGCGGAAGACATCGGCGAGCAGCCGGTCGGCGGTGGTCTCGGCGACGCGGAAGACACCGGTCGAGATCTCGATCCAGGCCAAGGCAAAGGAATGCTCGGCCCCGCCCTTGACCCGTCCCAGCGCCATCAGAAAACTCGATTCCGACGGCGCCAGCAATTTGTCTTCGGTGATGGTGCCGGGCGTTACCAGCCGCACCACGTCGCGGCGCACCACCGATTTGCCGCCGCGCTTCCTGGCCTCCGTCGGATCCTCGATCTGCTCGCAGACGGCGACGCGGAACCCCTGGCCGATCAGCTTCTGCAGATAATCGTCGGCGGCATGCACCGGCACGCCGCACATCGGGATGTCGAGCCCCTGGTGCTTGCCGCGCTTAGTCAGCACGATGCCGAGCGCCCGGCTTGCTTTCTCGGCGTCGTCGAAGAACAGCTCGTAGAAATCGCCCATGCGGTAGAACAGCAGCGAATCCGGGTTCGCCGCCTTGATCTCGATATACTGCTCCATCATCGGCGTCGCCGGCGCGAAGGCCGGCGTGGCATTGTCGCTTCGAATGGGCGTCTCGTCGTTCAAGAAGCTGCTTCCAAAATTTTCCAGGCCATGCTTGGCGGTTTACAGCGGCGAAGTGTAGCCTTAATCCCGAACCTTCCACAAAAGAAAGCATGCGCACCCATCTCAAGCGGTGCCGTACGGGCGAGGAACCGAAAGCATCATGGCCAAGAAATCCGAAAGCAACGGGCCCTCCGTCAGCGCCCAGGAGGCATTGGAATTCCATGCCATGGGGCGGCCGGGCAAGCTGGAGATCGTCGCCACAAAACCGATGGCGACGCAGCGCGATCTCAGCCTCGCCTATTCGCCGGGCGTCGCCGTGCCGGTTCTCGCCATTGCCGAGGATCCGAGCCGCGCCTTCGACTATACGGTTCGCGGCAACATGGTCGCCGTCATCTCCAACGGTACCGCCATCCTTGGCCTCGGCAATCTCGGCGCGCTTGCTTCGAAGCCAGTGATGGAAGGCAAGGCGGTGCTGTTCAAGCGCTTCGCCGATGTCGATTCCATCGATCTCGAGGTCGACACCGAGGATGCCGACGAATTCATCAACTGCGTGCGTTTTCTCGGCCCCTCCTTCGGCGGCATCAACCTCGAGGACATCAAGGCGCCGGAGTGTTTCATCATCGAGCAGCGGCTGCGCGAGCTGATGGACATACCGGTCTTCCATGACGACCAGCACGGCACTGCCATCATTTCGGCCGCCGGCCTGATCAACGCGCTGGAAATCACCGGCCGCGACATGAAGACCACGAAAATGGTCTGCAACGGCGCCGGCGCTGCCGGCATCGCCTGCATCGAACTGATGAAGGCGATGGGCTTTGCGCCAGAAAATATCATCCTGTGCGACACCAAGGGCGTGGTCTTTCAGGGCCGCACCGAAGGCATGAACCAGTGGAAATCGGCGCACGCCGTGAAAACCGGTGCGCGCTCGCTGGCCGAAGCGCTGGACGGCGCCGACGTGTTCCTCGGCCTCTCGGCCAAGGGCACGCTGACCACCAGGATGGTGCAGTCGATGGCCAAGAACCCGATCATCTTCGCCATGGCCAATCCCGACCCCGAGATCACGCCGGAGGAGGTCGCCGAGATCCGCACCGACGCCATCATGGCGACGGGGCGGTCCGACTATCCCAACCAGGTCAACAACGTGCTTGGCTTCCCCTACATTTTCCGCGGCGCGCTCGATGTGCGGGCGACCACCATCAACGACGACATGAAGATCGCCGCGGCCAAAGCGCTCGCCGAACTGGCGCGCCAGGACGTGCCCGACGACGTCGCCGCCGCCTATCAGGGCATGCGGCCGAAATTCGGTCCAAACTACATCATCCCGGTGCCGTTCGATCCGCGCCTGATCTCGGCGATCCCGATCGCGGTCGCCAAGGCGGCGATGGACTCCGGCGTCGCCCGCAAGCCGATCCTCGATCTGGACCGCTACGCGCAGGAGCTTTCCGCCCGCCGCGACCCGATCGCATCGACGCTGCAGCGCATCTACGACCGGGTGCGCCGCCAGCCCAAGCGCATCGTCTTTGCCGAGGGCGAGGAGGAGCAGGTGATGCGCGCCGCCGTCTCCTATGTGAACCAGCGGCTCGGCACCGCCATCCTGCTCGGCCGCGACGACATCATCAAGGAAAACGCCAGGAACGCCGGCATCGACCTCGGCAAGCAAGGCATCGAGATCATCAATGCGCGGCTGTCGCGGCGCAACTCGGTCTACGCCGACTATCTCTACGAGCGCATGCAGCGCAAAGGCTTCCTGTTCCGCGACTGCCAGCGGCTGATCAACAACGATCGCAACCATTTCGCCGCCTGCATGGTGGCGCTGGGCGATGCCGACGGCATCGTCACCGGTGTCACCCGCAACTATTCGACGGCGCTCGATGACATCCGCCGCGTCATCGACGCAAGGCCCGGCCACTGCGTTATCGGCGTGTCGATCGTGCTGGCGCGGGGCCGCACCGTCCTCGTTGCCGACACCGCCGTGCACGACATGCCGAATGCTGAACAGATCGCCGACATCGCCGAGGAGGCCGCCGGCTTTGCCCGCCGCATGGGCTACGAGCCGAGGCTCGCCATGCTCGCTTATTCGACCTTCGGCCATCCGCAGGGCGAGCGCTCCGAGCGCGTCCAGGAAGCGGTGCGCATCCTCGACAAGCGCCGCGTCGATTTCGAGTATGACGGCGAAATGGCCGCCGACGTGGCGCTCAACGCCCGCGCCATGGCGCAGTACCCGTTCATCAGGCTGACCGGCCCGGCCAACGTGCTGGTGATGCCGGCTTTCCACTCGGCCTCGATCTCGACCAAGATGCTGCAGGAACTCGGCGGCTCTACCGTCATCGGCCCGCTGCTGGTCGGCCTGAACAAGCCGGTTCAGATCGTCTCGCTCAATGCCAAGGACTCAGACATCGTCAATATGGCGGCGATCGCGGCGTATAGCACCGGGGCTTGAGGAGCGCCTAGCGGCACCTCTTCCTTCTCCCTTGGGGGAGAAGGAAGAGGCGCCGCGCTACAGCAACCCCGCCTGTTCGGCCTCGCGGCGCAGATTCTGCCTTGGCCTTGGGCCGATCTGCTGGATGACCAGTCCGGCGGCCAGCGAGCCGAGGTCGCCGCACTGCTTCAGGCTGCGGCCTTGCGTGTAGCCATAGAGGAAACCGGCGGCATAGAGGTCGCCGGCGCCTGTCGTGTCGACCAGCTCGCGGATCCTGGTCGCCTCGATGGTGACGGTCTCGTCGCCGCGCACGATCACCGAGCCCTTTTCCGAGCGGGTGACGGCGGCGATCTTGCAATCCTTGCGGATCTGCGCCAGCGCCTCGTCGAAGGACGCGGTCTGGTAGAGCGACTTGATCTCGTGGCTGTTGGCAAAGACGATGTCGACGGTGCCGGAGCGCATCAGATCGAGGAACTCGTCGCGGTAGCGGTCGACGCAGAACGAGTCCGACAGGGTCATCGACACTTCGCGCCCGGCGGCGTGGGCGAGTTTCGCCGTCTGCCGGATCGCTTCCTTGGCGCGCGGCGGGTCCCACAGATAGCCCTCGAAATAGGTGACGGCGGCGCCCGACGCCTTGTCGGCCTCGACGTCCTCCGGGCCGAGCTCGACGCAAGCGCCGAGATAGGTGTTCATCGAGCGCTCGCCGTCCGGCGTGACGAAGATCATCGAGCGCGCCGTCGGCGGTTCGCCGTTGAGCGGCTTTGTGTCGAAGGCGACGCCCTGGGCATGGATGTCATGCGCGTAGATTTCGCCGAGCGCGTCGTTGGAGACCTTGCCGAAGAAGGCGGCGCGGCCGCCGAAGGAGGCAACGCCCGCCGCCGTGTTGCCGGCGCTGCCGCCCGAGGCTTCGATGGCCGGGCCCATGCGGCTGTAGAGCAGTTCGGCGCGCCTCGTGTCGATCAAATTCATCGCGCCTTTGATGATGCCGTTGGTCTCCAGGAACGCCTCGTCGCACTGGGCGATGATGTCGACGATGGCATTTCCGATACAAAGCACGTCATAATCCGGCATCAATTCATGTCTCCGCCAAAAGCCACCGGCTTTCTGCCACGCCGGGCGCGGGCGGGTCTAGCGGTTTGATGCGGCTTTGCCTAGCGGCGATCCGACGAATGTCAGCATAGCGACCATCGTTGGATGGCGGCCGAAGCATTTCCCGCGTGCCTGGCTTACAAGCATGGCTGAGATGAGCGATGCCCAGAGGTTCCAGCCGGCCATGTCCATGAAAACCGACACGAGGCTCGAGTTGGTGCTGCTCGTCGTATTGGCGCTGCTGTGGGGCGCATCCTACAGCTTCATCAAGATCGGCGTCGCGACGATCCCGCCGGTAACGCTGATCGCCGCGCGAACCCTGGTCGCGGGTGGCATCCTGTTCGCCTGGATCCGCTGGCGCGGGCTGGCCTTGCCGGGTGATGCCGCAAGCTGGCGCCGGTTTGCATTCCAGGCATGCCTCAACAGCGTCGTGCCGTTCACGCTGATCGCTTGGGCCGAGCGCTCGCTGGATGCCGGGCTGGCCACGATCCTGAATGCGACCTCGCCGATCTTCACCTTCTTGCTGACCGCCCTCATCACCCGCCATGAACCGGCGACCATGCGCAAGCTGTTCGGTGTCGCGGCGGGAATCGCCGGAATATGCCTCGTTGTCGGCGCCCCAGCGCTAGGCGGCCTCGGACAGCAAATATTGCCGCAACTTGCCGTGGTCGCGGCGACGATCTGCTACGCCGGCGCTGCCGTTTTCGGCCGCGGCTTCAGGGGGCTCGACCCGATGGTGCCGGCCGCCGGTTCGATGCTCTGCGGCGCCGCGATGCTGATCCCGTTGAGCCTTGCGTTCGACCGGCCATGGACCTTGGCGCCATCGACAGCTTCGGTCCTTGCGCTGCTCGGGCTTTCGGTGTTTTCGACCGCGCTGGCCTTCTCGATCTATTTCCGCCTCCTCCATTCGCTGGGCTCCGTCGGCACCACCTCGCAAGCCTATCTGCGGGTGCCGATCGGCGTTGCTATCGGAGCCGTGTTCCTTGGCGAAAGCCTTGGTCCGAGCGCGTGGTGGGGAATGGCCCTGGTCGTCGTCGGCGTGGCGGCGATGACCATTCCCCAGGCGAAGGTCGCGCGCTAGGAAGCCGCGCTTGCGACTTGGGCGGTCTCCGCCTATTCGGAGATATCAGCCACGGGCATGTTTGACATGGAATTGGAAACGCCGTGATCCTCGACGCCGCCCGCGCCGCCTTGAGCCGGCTGTTCTCGCCCGAATTCCGTTCCGTGTTCGTGAAGACACTGGGGCTGACCTTGCTGGCACTGGCGGCGCTGTGGTTCGGGATAAAGAGCCTGTTCGAATGGCTGGCCTGGCCGTGGATCGATGCATGGCTGCCCGCCCTTCCCTCCTGGGCCGGATGGCTGGGCGCCGTCGTCGCCGGCGTCGGCCTTGCGCTGGGGCTGGCGCTTTTTATCGCGCCGGTGACGGCGATCATCGCCGGCCTGTTCCTTGACGACGTCGCCGAAGTGGTCGAGCGCACCGACTATCCCAACGATCCGCCCGGCTGCGCCGTGCCGGCGCTGCGCTCGCTGGTGCTGGCGATCAGGTTCTTCGGCGTCGTCATCCTCGGCAACATCATCGCTCTGCTGCTTCTGCTGGTGCCGGGCATCAACATCGCCGCCTTCTTCATCGTCAACGGTTATCTGCTCGGGCGCGAGTTCTTCGAGTTCGCCACCATGCGCTTTCGCCCGGAGGCCGAGGCCAGGGCGCTGCGCAGAAAGCACGCGGTCACCGTATTCCTGGCCGGGCTGGTCGTCGCCGCTTTCCTGGCCGTGCCCCTGCTCAACCTTTTGACGCCGCTGTTCGCCGCCGCCATGATGGTGCATCTGCACAAGGCGATCTCGGCGCGGGAAGGGAGCTAGCGCAGCAGGAAACCCCTGCCCAGGTCATCATCGTCCTCGACGATGAATTCGGCCCGTCCTGAGTAATAGGCGCGGCCGCCGACCCGGGCGATGATGGCATCATGCGGCCCGGCTGTGGCCCTGCGTGCGACCGCGCCGGAAAAGCGCGAGCCGGCGATGCTCTCGAACAGCCGCGCCCGGCCAATCTCGATTTGCCCCTTGGCGTGCATGGCCGCCAGCCGCGCGGTGACGCCCGAGCCGGTCGGCGAACGGTCGACCTCGGCTTCGGCGAAAACGCAGATGTTTTTGGTCGGCGTATCGGAGAACGCATCCTGTCCGTCAGTCAGGATGGTGCCGTAGAGAAAGGCGAGATCGGCATGGTCGGGATGCGACAGCGGCAATTCGGCCTTGAGCTTATCGGTCAGCGCGGTCGCTGCATCGACGAAATCGCGCACCCGGTTCCTGCCGAATTCCAGCCCGAACTGGCGGCAGTCGGCGAGCGCATAGAAGGCGCCGCCATAGGCGATGTCAAAGCCGACCGGACCATAGCCCGGCAGCTCGATCCGCCGGTCGCGGGCGAACAGAAACGCCGGCACGCTTTCGAAGGACACCGCACCGGCCTTGCCATTCCTTACGTCCACAGAAGCCGAGATCAGCCCGCACGGCGCCTCGATGTTTACGGTCGTCAACGGCTCGCGTGGCGCCACCAGCCGCTCGTCGACGGCGTAGCGGCCGAGCGCGACGATGGCGTGGCCGCACATCGTCGAATAGCCCTCATTGTGCATAAACAGCACCGCGAGGTCGGCGCCCGGCAGGTCAGGCTCCACCAGCAGCGCGCCATACATGTCGTAATGGCCGCGCGGCTCGAACATCAGGATCTTTCTGAGATGATCGAGATGGTCGCGCACATAGGCACGCTTTTCGAGGATCGTGCCCTTGGGAATGTCGGGGTAGCCGCCGGTGACGATCCGCAGCGGCTCGCCGCCGGTGTGCATGTCGACGACGGTGAGGGTCATTCGCCGGGCCCGACCTAGGCTGAAGATTTGGCAAACAGCGCCTGCAGCTTGCCGAACGGCATGGCGGCGCGGGTGAAGCCGAAGGTGCCATCCTGCTGGATCTCGCGCGCCGCGGTCTCCAGCATGCCGAAGGCGAAATTGGTGAGCCATGGACCGAGCGAGACGCGCTTTACCCCCGCCGTGGCCAGGTCGGCGATGGTGAAGCCGGGCCTGGCCATGACGTTGACCGGCTTGGTCAGCGCCGAGCAGACGGTTCGCACCATCTCGATGTCGCCTAGCCCCGGTGCATAGAGCACGTCGGCGCCGGCCTTCTCGAAGGCCTGCAGCCGCTTGATCGTATCGTCAAGATCGGGCTTGCCCCACAGGAAATTCTCGGCCCGCGCGGTGAAGACGAAATCGCGTTTCAGTGCCCGTGCCGCTTCTGCCGCCGCCGCGACGCGCTCGACGGCATGCGCAAAATCATAGATCGGCTTGTCGGGCTCGCCGGTATGGTCCTCGATCGAGCAGCCGGCGAGGCCAGCCGCCTCGGCGGCGAAGATGGTCTCGCCGGCACTTGTTGCGCTGTCGCCCTTGCCCTTTTCGAGATCGGCCGAAACCGGCAGCCCGGTCGCCGCCGACACTTCACGGCAATGATGGATCATCGCCTCGAACGTCACCGCACCATCGGGCAGGCCGCGCGAAAAGGCAAAGCCGGCGCTGGTCGTGGCCAGCGCCTTGAAGCCGAACGAAGCCAAGAGCTTGGTCGTCCCGACGTCCCAGGAATTGGCCATGACGAAGATCGAGGCATGCAGGTCGCGAAAAATCTTACCCTTGTCCATGGATGCTCCCCTCCAGTGCAGAATGTGAGGCAAATTCTAGCCCGGCGGAAGGCGCCGGGCAAACAAATGCGGTTGGCTCAGAAGCGTTTGGCGTTGTCATCTGCCAATCGGTCCAGCGCATCGGAATCCTTGACGTAGCGCGAAGCATTTTTGTTCCAATGATAGGTGACGGAAATGTCGCGCGAAGACGCCTCTGGCGGCGGCTGGCCGTCGCAGCTTTCTTCTCCCGGTAGCGTCGCGTCGGTCACTGTGACCTTGATGGCTGCATAAGGCTGGCCGTCGGCGACCACCTGGAACGCCGCATTCTGTGTCCTCCTATGAGTGCAGAGGTTTTCGTCGAACGTATAGATCATGTCGATCAGCTCGAACCTGTCGTTGCGGACCATGATCAGCGGCGTGATCCCATAGCCCTGGCTCGAATTGAAATGCATGCTCATGCTGATGATAGCGTCGTCACCAGGCCCGATCGCCAGCTTGCCCGGATCGCGAAGATAGGTGATGCGGTCGACGGCGACATTGACCGCGTCGAGCAGCGCCGGCTTGCCGGTGATGTCATAGAGTGCCAGCACGGCATAGCCCTCGGCGCTGTCAGGCGAGTCGCCAAGGTCGAACAGCATGGCCAGCCGCTCCTTGCCGCCGGCCTTGATGCCGAGCACGCCGGCGTTGGAAAGACCCGACGTCGCCGGCGGGGAGCCGCCGTAGTCCGGACCAGCGATGTGGCGCATCTCGATCGGCGTCGAACCCCGGAAAAAGCCGTCCTTGTCCGCGGCCAGATCGGGAATGACCATCCTGGCGAGGTCGAGATAGGTGACATCGCCGTGGCCGGGGACAGCGCTGCCGAGCTCCGGGAAACTGACGGCCTCGGCGCTGGCCGTCGTCCAAAGACAAGGCAGCAGCAGGCAGGCAAGGATGAAACGAACCAGCGAGAAGGCCATGCGCGCGCTCGTTATGTCGGGCGCGCGCAAGCTAGAGCATTTTGCGGCCAAGAGGAAACACCTGGCGTTACCCCGCTATGTTGGTTTGGCTTCGGTCGCCAGGGTCTGCTGGAAAACAGGCACCAGCTGATCCATGGCGGCTGCGAGCCACGCGCCGAGTTCGTCCGGCAGAGTGTCATGGATCCAGACCAGGCGGCTCCGGCCCTCACCCTCGGCAAAGACCTGCATGGAGGTGTTATCATGGGCGACCTCATCGCCGAGCCATCCCCACACGATGCGCCGGCTCTGCTCGTCGCGGGCGATGAGCCGCTCTCGCACAATCTTGCCGTCGGCGAAAGTAAGGGCCCGTACGTCGTCCTCATCCACCCTGCAGTCGACGAAAACGCCTGGGGCTATCCGTTGGGCGCCGCCGGCGAAGTCGCCGACCGTCGCCCATACGCTTTCCGGTGAAGCATCTACGATGATTTCCCTGACTATCGAAGCCATGTTCGCATTTCCTTCATTAGTAGGTAGACCTGTCTGTCTACATGTGGATGTATACAGACCTGTCTGCTATATAGTCAAGGCATGTCCGCAGCCCGAATCAACAATCGTCCCGAAAGTCTTGCGCGCCGTCGCATCCTCGATACGGCGACCGCGCTGTTTTCTCTGGAGGGGGTGCGCGCAGTCGGCATCGACCGCATCATCGCCGAGGCCGGCGTTGCCAAGGCGACGTTCTATCATCACTTCGCGGCCAAGGACGATCTGGTCCGCGCCTATATCGAGGAGCTCAGCAAGGGAGGACGGGCGGCAATCGCGAAGCTTGGGCGGCGGCCACCTCGGCAGATGATCCTTGCGATATTCGATCTCATCGCCGATGCGGCAGATCAGCCGGGCTACCGCGGCTGCCCGTTTCAGAATGCCGCCGCTGAATATCCGGATCCCAGCAGCCCGGTTCGCCAGGCGATCGATCAGCATCGTCACTGGAAGTGGGGTATCCTCAGGGATCTGCTGATCGCGGACGCAAATCCCGATCCGGACCGCACAGCGGACGCGCTAACGGTGGCGGCCGACGGCCTCCTTGTCGTCAGTCATCTCGACAGGCCGGCCAAGCTGCGCAGCCTCATACGCGACACGGTCGACCGAGTACTTGGAGCCCCACGCCCGGTCTGAGACCGGATGCGCATGCAGCTTACGCAAAGGCGATCAGTGGATCGGCACCAGCCCGGCCAGTTCACGCATGTCGTCGAACAGGATGCCGCCAGCTTCGATCAGTCCATCGCGGTCGGAAAGCGGGTCGCCGTGGTAGGAATAGACGCGCATGCCGGCGGCGATGCCGGCTGTCGTCCCGGCGACGCTGTCCTCAATGACGATGCAGTCGGCGGGCGCGAAGCCCATCGTCGCTGCCGCATGCAGGAAGAGGTCGGGGAACGGCTTGCCGCGCGAGACCATGGTCGAGCTGAACAGCGCATGCTCGAACAGCGGCAGCAGCCCGGTCTGGCCGAGTGTGATGTGCATTTTCGATACCCGTGCCGACGAGGCGACGCAGGTGGCGATGCCGGCGGCGTGCACGGTTTCGATGAACTCGCGAACGTAGGGGATGGCCTCGACGCCATGTGCGAACAGGTCCGGCAGGCCGGCGTTCCAGCGCTCGACAAAATCGGCGCCAAGACTGACGCCGGTCGCCTCGACTTCCTTCTGCACCGAGACCATGCTGCGGCCGGAGAAATTCTTGCGGCAATATTCGAAGCTGGCCGGGAAGCCTGCCGCGGTCAACCATTCGGCGAGGCGCCGATTGGCCAGGTTCTCGGTATCGACCAGAACCCCGTCGCAATCGAAGATAACGAGTTTGGGTATTTTCATCAAGCGGTGCCGGTCGATCCGAAGCCGCCCGAGCCGCGCGCCGTGCCGCCGGCCAATGTGCGCTCCTCGACGGTCGCCTGCGTTACCGGGGCGAAGACGATCTGGGCGATCCGCATGCCGCGCGTCACGGCGAAATCCTCGTCGCCGAGATTGATCAGCAGCACCTTGACCTCGCCGCGATAGTCGCTGTCGATGGTGCCCGGCGTGTTGAGGCAGGTGAGCCCGTGCTTGACGGCGAGGCCCGAACGCGGCCGGACCTGGCCTTCGACGCCCTCCGGAATTTCCAGGACCAGCCCGGTCGGCACCAGCGCGCGCTTTCCGGGCAGGATCAAAAGCGGCCTGTCGTCGGGGACGGCGGCGCGCAGGTCCATGCCGGCGGCGCCCGAGCTCTCATAGGCGGGAAGCGGCAAGCCCTCGCCATGCGGCAGCCTGACGAAACCGACAGCCGGACCGATGACGGAGGTAGGATAAGGTGCTGCGCGCATAAGGCTGATCCTATCGTCGCGAACGCCGGTTCAGTCAACTCGGCGGCAATGCTATCAACGGCTTTCTTTCAGCGCAGTTCCGCCTCAGCGCAGTTCCATCGGAACGACCGTGGTCTCCTTGATCTCCTCCATGACGAAAGAGGCCGAAACGTCCGACAGCGCCACCTTGGCGATCAGCCGCTGGTAGAGCCGGTCATAGGCCTTCACATCGGCGACGCGGGCGCGCAGCACATAGTCGAGATCGCCGGACATGCGGTAGGCGCCGGTGATCTCGGCAAAGCCGGTCACCGCCGCCCGGAATCTTTGCAGCCAGTCGGGATCGTGGTTCGAGGTGCGGATCAGGATGAACACCGAAAGCCCGAGTCCGAGCTTGTCGGCGTCGACCAGTGCCACCCGACCGGTAATGACGCCGTCTTCCTCCAGCCGCTTGACCCGGCGCCAGCAGGCATTGCGCGACAGCGATATTCTTGCCGAGAGCTGGTCGACGGACAGCGTGCCGTCGCGTTGCAGCTCGGCCAGCAATCTCCGGTCTATTTCGTCGATTTCCGCCATCATGCGGGATGTTTGTCCCAAAATTTGGCTTTGGACAAGGACAATTTGAGACCGATGACCCTGATAGCCGTGGCAGGATATTCATCGCTGGCTCTTCATGCCGGCAGGAGGGATCGACATGACAGCACGGCTCGCAAGACTTTTCACCTCTCACCCGGCCGCGGTCGGCGAGAGCTATTTCGGCCATATGGCTTTCGCCGCATGGTTCTCGTCGCGATTGTTCATGGCGGCCTTTGCCGCGCTCATTCATGCTTTCTTGCCGTTTCTGTTCGAGACCACGGCAAGCGGCATCATCCGTGAGCTCTACGAACGGACGCATAACAGGGGACGGTAAGCCGTAGAGGTGCCGATCGCGGGAGGCCGCGGTACAGCGCCCCCTCAACAAATCCCGGCAGCGCAATCCGATCAAGCGCCGCCGTCGTCAAAATGCCGAGCCAGGCTTGAAGCCGCGCCGCAATCCACCATTTTGAGGAGCGCGACGCGATAGCCCGGAGCGGTCATGATGGATATCGTCTTTTCCTCGACCACCAAACTGGCCGCGGCCATCCGCGACCGTACGGTTTCCGCAATAGAAGTGCTGGACGAGCATCTGGCGCAGATCGACAGGCACAATGAGGCGGCCAATGCCGTCGTCACGCTCGACAGGGAGGAGGCTCGCGCTCGAGCGAAGAAAGCCGACGAAGCGCAGGCGCGCGGCGAGGCACTTGGGCCGCTGCATGGCCTGCCGTTCACACTGAAGGACACGCACGAAACCGCTGGCATGAGAACCACCGTCGGCTTCCCGGCCTTCGCCGACTATGCCCCGAGGGCAGACAGTTCGGTCGTTGCCCGGCTAAAGGCGGCAGGCGGCATACTGGTGGGCAAGACGAACGTGGCGACAATGCTCGGTGACTGGCAGTCGAGCAATCCGCCATTCGGCCGCACCGGCAATCCCTGGGATCTCCAGCGCACCGCCGGCGGCTCCAGTGGCGGTGCGGCGGCGGCGCTCAGCACCGGAATGACGCCGTTCGAGGTCGGCACCGACATGCAGGATTCGATCCGGCTGCCGGCCGCCTTTTGTGGCGTCTACGGCCTCAAGCCGACCGAGCACCGCGTCTCGCTCGCCGGCGCCTTCCCCGATCCAGGCGGGGCGCCGCGCAGCGTGCGGCTGATGTCCTGCCTCGGACCGCTGGCGCGCAGCGTCGAGGACCTGGCGCTCATCTACGGCCTCATTGCCGGGCCGGATGGAAGCGATACCGACCTTGCGCCGGTCCCGGTCGAAACCATGCCTGAGCTGGACCTCAAAAATTTGCGCATTGCCGTCGCGCCGTCCTTTCCGGGCTTTCCAGTGGCCGGCGAGATCAGCGCGGCGGTCGAAAGTCTGGCAAAAGAGCTTCAGGCTGCGGGCGCCATCGTCGAGGAAGCCGAATTGCCGGAGCTCGACCTGCACGACGACCTGAAGCAGGGCGGCGTCCTGATCGGCATGATGCTGGAGGCGGCGCAGCCCGAACCACCGGAGAAGCCGACGCCGGTCTCGCGCTGGTTCGAGGCGCTCGCCCGCCGCGACCGCTCCATCCTGGCATGGGAACGGTTCTTCGACGGTTGCGACGCCTTGCTGTGCCCGGTGGCCATGGTCACCGCCTTCCCGCATTGCGAGCCGGGAACGCCGATCGAGGTCGACGGCGAGAAGCAAAGCTACTGGATGCTGCCGGCCTATGGCGCGGTGTTCAACTACAGCGGCCATCCGGCACTGTCGCTGCCCTGCGGACAGGATCGCGACGGCCTGCCCATCGGACTACAGCTTGTTGGCAAACGCTGGTCGGAGTCGCGCCTGCTCGGGATCGCCAGGGCCATCGAGCCGCTGGCCGGCGGCTTTCGCCGCCCACCCGGTTATTGAGTAAACCGCGCCAGTCCGTAGGGATCAAGCAGCGGATCGCGCTCGCCGTCGAGGATTTCGCGGGCGGCGAACAGGCCGACGGCCGGCGCCAGCGTGATGCCGGAATGCATAACGGCGACGTAGACGCCGCCCGTGCCTTCGGCGCGGCCTATGATGGGAAAGCCATCGACCGGCGTCGGCCGGTAGCCAATGGTGTGGAAATCGAGTTCCAGCCCATCCGCGCCGCGCAGCATCGCCTTCATCGCTGCAAACAGGTCGCGGGCGGTGGCCGCGGCATCCATGCCGGGATCGGCGCCGCCGAAATCCGAGCCGGCGATGACGCGGCCTCCCGCTGTCTGGCGCATATGCAGGCGGTCGCCGATCACCAGCCCGTTGAGCAGCTTTTCGTAGGGGCGCGAATGCACGATCAGGCCGGGCGGCGTTTCGATCGGGAGTTCTATCCCGGCTGTTGCCGCTAGTGCCGGAGAGCCGGCTCCGGCCGCGATCACCACCTCGTCGGCAGTAATCGGCCCGCCGGATGTATCGACGCCGGCAATCCTGCCGTTGGCCTGCACAAGCGCGGTCGCGGTAACTCCCGTCAGCAGCCGCGCGTCGCGCCGTTCGGCGTCGGCCAGCAGTGCTTGCGTGGCGGCGACCGGCTCGGCGACACCTTCCTTGGCGACATAAAGGGCGAAGTCGGGAAGTTCGGCCAGATTGGGCTCGATGCGGGCCGCTCCGGCACGGTCGACACGCTCGATGCCGTAGCCCCATAGGGAATGTTCGGCGGCATAGGCTTCCAGTTCGGCCGCGGGCAGGTCCCAGCACAGGCCACCGCACCATTGCAACGGGATGCCCGGCACCTCGTTCGCCAATCGCGTCCATTCGGCCATCGATCGAGTCCGTAGCCGGAAGTAAGGCTGCGGATTACCCCAACTGGCATTGATCCAGGCAAAGGAATTCGGCGTCGCGACGCCGCCGGCACCGCTGCCGGCAATGACCGTCACCTTTGCTCCGGCCCTGGTCAGGTGCCAGGCGATGGAGGCGCCGATGATGCCGGCGCCGATGACGATGACTTGTTTCGCCGCTGCCATGCTTCACTCCTCGTTCCAACGCCACCACTGCGATGCCATTGCCCGTGGGTTCTGCCAAGAGCGCGCGGTATAAAACATGCTTCTTGACTTTAATACGTACGTACGTATTATACGGCATGGCTAGACATTCACTTCGCGAAAAACTTCTCGACGCCGGTTTCAAGACCATCTGGAGTTCCGGCTATTCGGCCGCCGGCGTACGCGACATCGTCGCCGCGGCCGATGCCCGCCCGGGGTCCTTCACCAATCATTTTGCATCCAAGGAGGCGTTCACCGGCGAGGTGCTGGACCGCTATTTCGCCTATGTGAGCGGTTTGGTGGAGCAGGCCCTTGCCCGGGACGGCACGCCCCCGGTCGGGCGCTTGCGCCGCTATCTCGAAATCATCACGTCGAAGCTGGAGGCGCATGATTGGGCACGGGGCTGCATGATCGGCAATCTCAGCCTCGAGACGGCGGCTCACAGTGAGGCGCTGAGGCTGCAACTCGTCGCCATTTTCGAACGCTGGCGCAAGCCGTTCGCCGAATGCATCACCGAAGGCCAGGCGGCCGGCGATATCACCGACGCATTCGATGCCGAGGACCTCGCCGATTTCCTTTTGAGTTCCTGGCAAGGTGCGATGCTGCGCATGAAGGTGGAGCGCAGTCCCGAACCGGTCGAGCGTTTCAAGAATATCGTCTTCAAAACAGTCTTCGCAAAAAGGAGCTGATCCGATGAACCCGAAACTCGAAAAGCGCAGAATGTTGCCGCGCTCGCAAGTCGCGGTACTCGATTCCACCATTTCCTATATCGAGGCAGGCACGGCTGGCCCGACAGTACTCTTCCTGCACGGCAACCCGACGTCGTCCTACATCTGGCGCGACATCATCCCGCATGTAGCGCCGTTCGGCCGCTGCATAGCGCCCGACCTGATCGGCTATGGCCAATCCGGCAAGCCGGACATCGACTATCGCTTCTTCGACCACGTCCGGTATCTCGACGCTTTCATCGAGACGCTTGGCATCACCGACATGGTGGTCGTCGCGCAGGACTGGGGTACCGCCCTTGCCTTCCATCTCGCCGCCCGGCGGCCGCAGCGGATCCTCGGCCTCGCCTTCATTGAATTCATCCGGCCCTTCGAGAGCTGGGACGATTTCCACCAGCGTCCGCAGGCGCGCGAATTGTTCAAGGCAATGCGCACGCCTGGCATCGGTGAGAAGCTTGTTCTGGAAGACAATGTTTTCGTCGAAAAGGTGCTGCCGGCCTCGGTTCTGCGCACGATGAGCGATGCTGAAATGGCAGCTTATCGGGCGCCGTTCCCGACACCGCGATCGCGCGAGCCGATCCTGAGGCTGCCGCGCGACCTGCCGATCGAAGGCCAGCCCGCCGACGTCGCCGCCATCAGTGAGAACGACCATCGGGCGCTCCGGGCTTCCTCCTACCCGAAGCTGCTTTTCTCAGGCGATCCGGGCGCCCTCGTCTCGCCGCAGGCGGCACGG
The DNA here is from genome assembly GCF_040323405.1 of Mesorhizobium sp. M0048. Taxonomy (NCBI): domain Bacteria; kingdom Pseudomonadati; phylum Pseudomonadota; class Alphaproteobacteria; order Hyphomicrobiales; family Phyllobacteriaceae; genus Mesorhizobium; species Mesorhizobium sp. M0048. Next base: position 36,190 of record NZ_JAMYUV010000012.1, read on the forward strand.
GAATTCGCGGTGGGCCTGAAGAACTGCCGGTTGATCGATCTCGGACCCGGCGCGCATTATCTGCAGGAGGACCATGCCGACAGGATCGGTACCGCCATTGCCGAGTGGATTCCCGAGATAGCCTTCGAGAGCCATGCCGCCGAACCGGCGTGAAGCCGGGAGCGTGGCCACTCCGCCGGAGAGGTCGACAGCTCTGCACTCCGCTGCTAGAAGCCCGGCCTCACACGGAAATCCTGAAAATGTCCGAAACGATTACAGATGCGGTATCGCGCCGCCGCACTTTCGCGATCATTGCTCACCCCGACGCCGGCAAGACAACGCTCACCGAAAAGCTGCTTTTGTTTGGCGGCGCGATCCAGCTTGCTGGCGAGGTCAAGGCCAAGAAGGACCGCATCCAGACCCGGTCCGACTGGATGAAGATCGAACGCGAGCGCGGCATTTCGGTGGTCACCTCGGTGATGACCTTCGAATATGAGGACACCGTCTTCAACCTGCTCGACACGCCCGGCCACGAGGATTTCGCCGACGATACTTATCGCACGCTGTCGGCGGTCGACAGCGCGGTCATGGTCATCGACGCCGCCAAGGGTATCGAGCCGCGCACGCTGAAACTGTTCGAGGTCTGCCGGTTGCGGGACATCCCGATCATCACCTTCGTCAACAAGATGGACCGAGAAAGCCGCGACCCGTTCGACATCCTCGACGAGATCGAGCAGAAGCTGGCGCTTGATACCGCACCGATCACCTGGCCGATCGGCCGCGGCAAGACCTTTTCCGGGACCTACCATCTGGCACTGAATGCTGTGCGCAAGGGCGACGCCGAAAAGGAGCGCACGCCGGTCAACGGTCCCGATTCCAACCGCGTCGCCGGCCTGCTGCCGGAGAACGAGCGCGAGGCTTTCATCGAGGAGCTGGAGCTGGCGCGCGAGGCCTGCCGCCCGCTCGATCTGGAAGCCTTTCGCGAAGGCCATCTGACACCGGTCTATTTCGGCTCGGCGCTGCGCAATTACGGCGTGCGCGACCTGATCGAGGCGCTCGGCGCCTATGGGCCGCCGCCGCGCGCGCAGGAGGCCGACACGCGCAAGGTCGAGGCAACCGAGGACAAGATGACCTCCTTCGTCTTCAAGATCCAGGCCAATATGGACCCCAACCACCGCGACCGTATTGCTTTCGTCCGTGTCTGCTCCGGCAAGCTCGAGCGCGGCATGAAGGCCAAGCTGGTGCGCACGGGAAAGCCGATGAGCCTGTCGGCGCCGCAATTCTTCTTCGCCCGCACCCGCGTCACGGCCGACGAGGCGTTCGCCGGCGATGTCGTCGGCATCCCCAACCACGGCACGCTGCGCATCGGTGACACGCTGACCGAGGGCGAGGAGATCCTGTTTCGCGGCGTGCCGAATTTCGCGCCGGAAATCCTGCGCCGCGTCCGCCTCGGCGACGCGATGAAGGCCAAGAAGCTCAAGGAGGCGCTGCACCAGATGGCCGAAGAAGGCGTCGTGCAATTGTTCTCGCCGGAGGACGGCTCGCCGGCCATCGTCGGCGTCGTCGGCGCCCTGCAGCTCGATGTCCTGAAAGAGCGGCTGAACTTCGAATACACACTGCCGGTCGATTTCGAGATGTCGCGCTTTTCGGTCTGCCGCTGGATCTCGGCCGACGACAAGGCCGAGCTCCAGCGCTTCATCGAGGCGCATCGCGGCGACATTGCCCGCGATCTCGACAACGATCCGGTGTTCCTCGCCCAGCACGCCTTCTCGCTCAACTACGAGGCTGAACGCTGGAAGGCGATCCGCTTTGCCGCGGTGAAGGATTATCAAGTCCGCGACAAAGCGGCTTGATGCGGCCCCTTCCCTTCTCCCCTTGGGGGAGAAGGTGTCGCCGAAGGCGACGGATGAGGGGTGTTCCAGGAAACACCAACGTCTCATTCCGTCCAACATCCCTCAACCGTCTCGGCGCTTCGCGCCGATCCACCTTCTCCCACAGGGGGGGAAGGCAAGACCGCGTTCGTTCACCCCCTGGCTGCCTCTTCGATCTTGGCGATGTCGATCTTGCTCATCTGCATCATCGCCTGCATCACGCGGCCGGCCTTTTCCCTGTCGGGGTCCAGCAGCAGCTTGGGCAACTGCTCGGGAACGACCTGCCAGGAGAGGCCGAACTTGTCCTTCAGCCAGCTGCACTGGCTGGGCTCGCCACCGCCCGCGATGAGCCTGTCCCAAAAATAGTCGACCTCGTCCTGCGTCTTGCAGTCGATGGAGAGCGAGACTGCCTGGGTGAACTTGAATTGCGGCCCGCCGTTGAGCGCCTGGAACTGAACGCCGTCGAGCTCGAATGAGACCATCAGCACCTTGCCCTCATTATCGCCGCTGCCCTTGGGCCAGCGCATCACGCTCAGCACCTTCGAATTCTTGAAGATGGAGATGTAATGGTTCATGGCCTCCTCGGCCTGGTCGTCGAACCACAGGCAGGGGGTGATCTTTTGCATTCTCTTGCTCCTCGGACTGGTTTTGGCTTTGTTTTCACTCACAAAACGGCCGGCTGGCGATTGATGCCCGGCCCGCCGTCTGCCCAAGGACGCTCGAGCAAAACCCGATCCGACAGCACCTCTGACTTTTTTACGGTCTGGACCGGCTGCGTCTTTGGCTGGCGCTCGTTCCGCGCCCTGGCGCAGCGCAAAATTGTGGCCAGACCAGAGCTTGGCGTCTATAAGGCCTGCGGCTCAATTCCGGTTTTCCGCGCCTGTGCGGCGCGAACAGACAGCAAGGACAGTTCAATGCCCGCCTACCGTTCCCGCACCACCACCCATGGCCGCAACATGGCCGGCGCCCGCGGCCTGTGGCGCGCCACCGGGATGAAGGATTCGGATTTCGGCAAGCCGATCATCGCCGTGGTCAACTCCTTCACCCAGTTCGTGCCCGGCCATGTCCATCTGAAGGACCTAGGCCAGCTGGTTGCCCGCGAGATCGAAAAGGCCGGCGGCGTCGCCAAGGAATTCAACACCATAGCCGTCGACGACGGCATCGCCATGGGCCATGACGGCATGCTGTATTCGCTGCCGTCGCGAGAATTGATCGCCGACTCGGTCGAATACATGGTCAACGCGCATTGCGCCGACGCCATGGTCTGCATCTCGAATTGCGACAAGATCACGCCGGGCATGCTGATGGCGTCGCTGCGCCTCAACATCCCGACCGTCTTCGTCTCCGGCGGACCGATGGAGGCCGGCAAGGTGGTGCTCGCCGGCAAGAGCCAGGCGCTTGACCTGGTCGACGCCATGGTCGCGGCCGCTGACGACAAGGTATCCGACGAGGACGTCAAGATCATCGAGCGATCGGCCTGTCCGACCTGCGGCTCGTGCTCGGGCATGTTCACCGCCAATTCGATGAACTGCCTGACCGAGGCGCTCGGCCTGTCGCTGCCCGGCAACGGCTCGACGCTGGCGACGCATGCCGACCGCAAGCGGCTGTTCGTCGAGGCCGGCCATCTGATCGTCGATCTCGCCCAACGCTATTACGAGCAGGACGACGACACCGCGCTACCGCGCGGCATCGCGTCGAAGGGCGCTTTCGAGAACGCCATGACGCTCGATATCGCCATGGGCGGCTCGACCAACACCGTGCTGCACATCCTCGCCGCGGCACATGAGGGCGAGGTCGACTTCACAATGGAGGACATCGACCGGCTGTCGCGGCGGGTGCCGGTGCTGTGCAAGGTGGCGCCGGCCAAGGCCGACGTCCACATGGAGGACGTCCACCGCGCCGGCGGCATCATGGCGATCCTCGGCCAGTTGGATAGCGCCGGGCTGATCAACCGCGACTTGCCGACGGTGCACACCGCAAGCCTCGGCGAAGCGCTCGATCATTGGGATATCTCCCGCACGTCAAGCCAGAATGTCCGCGACTTCTTTCTGGCGGCACCTGGCGGCGTGCCGACGCAGGTCGCCTTCAGCCAGGACCGCCGCTGGGACGAGCTCGATCTCGACCGCGAGACGGGCGTCATCCGCTCGGCCGAACATCCTTTCTCAAGGGATGGCGGCCTTGCCGTGCTGAAAGGCAATCTCGCGCTCGACGGTTGCATCGTGAAGACGGCCGGGGTCGATGAATCGATCCTGAAATTCACCGGTCCGGCAAGAGTGTTCGAAAGCCAGGACGCCAGCGTCAAGGCGATCCTGTCGAACGAGATCAACGCCGGCGATGTCGTCGTTATCCGTTATGAAGGCCCGCGCGGCGGCCCCGGCATGCAGGAAATGCTCTATCCGACCAGCTATCTCAAATCGAAGGGCCTCGGCAAAGCCTGCGCACTGATCACCGACGGTCGTTTTTCCGGCGGCACCTCCGGCCTGTCGATCGGCCACGTCTCGCCGGAAGCGGCTGAAGGCGGTCTGATCGGGCTGGTCAGGGAAGGCGACACGATCGAGATCGACATCCCCAACCGCACCATCAGGCTTGCCGTCGACGACGCCGAACTCACCGGCCGTCGTGCGGCGATGGAGGCCAGGGGACCAACTGCCTGGAAGCCCGAGGAAAAGCGCAAGCGCAAGGTGACGACGGCCTTGCGCGCCTATGCGGCGATGGCGACAAGTGCCGCCAAGGGGGCGGTGCGGTACGTGCCGGAATAGGCATACTCTTCAAAGGGGTAACGATAGATGGATTTCGACCTTGTGGTGCGCGGCGGCACGCTGCCCGACGGCAGGATCGCCGATATCGGCATCGTCGGCGAAACGATCGCAGCGATAGAGCCCGAGCTGAACGTCAGCGCCGGCACGGCGATCGATGCCCGTGGCAATCTGGTCTCGCCGCCCTTCGTCGATCCGCATTTCCATATGGATGCCACGCTTTCGCTCGGCATTCCCCGCATCAATGTCTCGGGCACGCTGCTCGAAGGCATCTCGCTTTGGGGCGAGCTGAAGCCGCTTCTGACCCACGAGGCGGTGCGCGACCGTGCGCTTGCCTATTGCGACTGGGCGGTGTCGATGGGCCTGCTCGCGATCCGAACCCATGTCGATGTTTGCGACGACCGCCTGCTGGCGGTCGAAGCGCTGCTCGACGTGAAGAAGACCGTTGCGCCGTATATCGACCTGCAATTGGTCGCCTTCCCGCAGGACGGCTTCTATCGCTCGCCGACGGCGCGCAGCAACACCATCCGGGCGCTCGACATAGGCGTCGATGTCGTCGGCGGCATTCCGCATTTCGAGCGCACCATGGCCGACGGCACGCGCTCCGTCACCGAGCTCTGCGAGATCGCGGCCGAGCGCGGCCTGATGGTCGACCTGCATTGCGACGAGACCGACGATCCGCTGTCGCGCCACATCGAGCAGCTTGCCTATGAGACGCAGCGGCTTGGATTGCAGGGCAGAGTGGCCGGCTCGCACCTAACATCGATGCATTCGATGGATAATTACTACGTCTCGAAACTGTTGCCGCTGATTGCCGAGGCCGGCGTTTCGGCGATCCCCAATCCGCTGATCAACATCATGCTGCAGGGCCGCCACGACACCTTTCCCAAGCGCCGCGGGCTGACGCGGGTCAAGGAGATGCTGGCGCACGGCATCCGCGTCGGCTGGGGCCAGGATTGCGTGCTCGACCCCTGGTATTCGCTGGGCACCGCAGACATGCTCGACGTCGCCTTCATGGGCCTGCATGTCGCCCAGATGTCGAGCCCGGCAGAGATGGCGCGCTGCTTCGACATGGTCACCAACGTCAATGCCGCCATCATGGGCCTCGACCACCTTGGCCTGGCGGTCGGCAAGCGCGCCAGCCTGGTCGTTCTCGATGCCGGCAACCCGGTCGAGGCGCTGCGGCTGCGCCCAGAGCGTCTCTGCGTCATTGCCAGGGGCAAGGTGGTGGCCGAGCGCAGCCGGCAGGACACGCGGCTTTCGATCGCCGGAAGGCCGGGCACGGTGAACCGGCGCCACGCTTAAAGCGCGTCGCGCTCGACCGGCCTCATGCGACGCGCTTAAGTTCCTGTTTTGATGCATGTCGTTGTCGCAAAACCGCTGCACACTTTTGCGCGACATGCATTAGTCCAGCCGATTTCCGGCGCTGGTCTTACCGAATTCTCGATTTTCGCCTCGTCACGGCCGCAGCTTGCGACTACGACGCGGGTCACCGTACCCCACGGCGAGGAACCGGTAACGGAATGGCGCAGCCCGCAGCCCATAATTCGACGATCAGGAACGTGCTGCTGGCCGGCATCCTGCTGATGCTCGCCGGCGATTTCCTGTTTGCGCTGAACGATGCGATGGGCAAGTGGCTGGTTGCCAGTTTTTCCGTCGGCCAGGTCGTGCTGATCCGCTCGATCGGCGCGTTTTTCATACTTGGGCCGATGATTGCCCATCAGGGTGCGGCCAAGCTGTTTCTCATGGAGCGGCCGGAGCTGCAGCTGCTGCGCGTGGTGATGACGACGCTTGACACGGCGCTGTTCTACGCGGCGGTCGTCTATCTGCCGCTCGCCGATGTGATGAGCTTCTACATGGCCGGGCCGATCTACGTCGCGGCGCTGTCGCACTTTTTGCTCGGCGAAAGGGTCGGCTGGCGCCGCTGGGCGGCTATCCTGCTCGGTTTCTGCGGTGTGCTGATCATGCTGAAGCCGTCGTCGGCCGCGTTCTCGCTGTCCTCGATGTTCGCGCTCGCCGGCAGCATTTCCTTTGCCTTCGCCATCATCCTCAATCGGCGGCTCCGCGGCACCAGCGACACTTCGCTGGTCACCTGGCAAACCATCGGCACGCTGCTGGTCGGCGCTGCGCTGACCCTCGGCAGCTGGAGGACGCCGTCCTCGCTCGACTTCGGCGCCATGCTGCTTCTCGGCATCGTCTCCTGCGGTGCGCATCTGATGATCACCAGGGCGTTGAAGCTGGCGCCGGCCTCGACCTTGGCGCCGCTGCATTACAGCCTGCTGTTGTGGGCAGTGGTCTTCGGCCTCGCCTTCTTCGGCGATGTGCCTGGGCCGCGCATCCTGATCGGCTCGGCCATCGTCGTGCTGGCCGGCCTGTTCATTTTCCATCGCCAGAAGGTGGTCGAAACCGTGGTGCCGCCCGAGAACGTGCCGAAGGGTGTGAATTAACCCCGGCGCACCGCTGCGAGATGCCGCGAAAATTCCGGCATCTCCATCAGTGCCTTGCAGCGCGCAAACCGGCCGTCTGCATAGGCGCGAAAGTCGTCGGCCGGATTTTTGTTGGCAAGCTGGATCAGTCCCCACAGCGTCCACAAAAGGTCGCACATCGCCTTGTAGATGACGATGCGGGCGCGCTCCGCCGGTCTCGGCTCGCCGCCGAAATAGGCCAGCATCATTTCCTCGTCCTGCGCGGCGTCGAATTGCCCTTCGACGCTGAGGTCGCCGAGATCCCAGAGCGGATCGTTCATGCCGGAATATTCCCAGTCGACGATCCACATCCTGTCGCCCGTATCGAGAAAGTTTTCGCAGAGCGGGTCGCAGTGGCAGGCGACGATCGGCAGAGGTTGAGCTGCAAGTGCTGAGCGCACTGCCTCCGCCTCGCGGACCACATCGTGGTAGCCGGCAGGCAGGGCGACGTCCTTGGTTGACAGCACTTTCAGATAATCGTCGATCATCGCGAACAGCTCGAAGCGGAAGGGGAACACCGCGCCGGATGTGTGCAGCTTGCGAAAGGCCTTGCCGGCGCGTGCCGGGCTGCCCGGTCGGGTCTTGAATTTTTCCGGCGACATCGTCTCGGCGCCGGCGATGAAGCGGGTCACCAGCACGCCGGTCTCGGCATCGACATGCAGCACTTCCGGGCTGACGCCGGCCTTCGCCGCTTCCCGGGCCGCCACTGCCTCGTTGGCGCGGTTGATGTATTCCTCGGTATCCTTGCCGGGGATACGCAGGCAGAAATCCTTACCTCTGAAGACGAGGTTGGTCAGGCCGCCGAGCCGTTCCAGCGGGCCGTCATAGCCGGCCAGCATCGGAATTGCCGCAAGCGCGGCGCGTGCCTGGTCATCCGCCATGGCTTTCGCTCCTTTTCCCATCTTTATTGTCGCGACGACGGTTCCACAGTTTTCACCGTTTGGCTATCATCGCGTAGCGGATCAATACCGGGCGACGAAACAGCAATGACGGACAGCAAACAGCAGAGCGCACTCGCCGCAGCCTATGCGGCGAAGCGGCCGGAAGACGTAGCCGCGCTCTACGACAGCTGGGCCGGCACTTACGACGCCGACATGTCGGCGGCCGGCTATCGCCATCCCACCATCTGCCTTGCCTTGCTGGCCCGCCATCTGCCGCGCGGCGCCGCACCTCTCCTCGATGCCGGCGCCGGCACCGGGCTCATCGGCGAGTGGCTCGCCATCACCGGTTATCCGCAGGTCGAGGCGCTCGACATCTCGGAAGGAATGCTGGCGCAAGCGGCGCGCAAAGGTATCTATTCGGCGCTGCACTGCCTGGCGCTTGGCGGGCCGCTGCCCTTCGTGGACGATGCCTATGCCGGGATCATCTCAGCCGGCGTCTTCACGTCGGGCCATGTCGGAGCCGAGGGGCTGGACGAGCTGATCCGCATCTGCCGGCCGGGCGGAGTGATCGTACTGACGGTGAAGAACACGCTGTGGGACACGGGCTTTGCCGCGCGGATCGCCGAGCTCGAGGCGCAAGGCATCGTCACCCGCGCCGAGGAGACGCCGCCCTATGTCTCGATGCCAGGCGAGGCCGATACGGTGCCTAGCCGGGGGCTGGTGCTCATCGTGAACTGAGGCTGAAATCGGAACGCTCTACGCCTTCACCTTTACTCCTGCCGGATCGTAAAGCGGCTCGAGGTGAATCTTCGCCGGCGTCCGTTCCATTGCCACAACCAGCTCGTAGTCGCCGGAGGTGAGGAAATCATCGCTGACGCCATAGGCATTGCGCACATAGCCGTAGCCGATGTTCCTGCCGATGGTGTAGCCATAGCCGCCGCTGGTGAGGTAACCGACCGCCTCGCCGTTGCGCAGGATGGTCTCGCGCCCGAGCAGCACGACGTCGGGATCGTCGACAGTGAAGCCGGCAAAGCGTTTCCTGAGCGTCGAGCCACCGAGCTTTTCAAGCGCCCGTCGGCCGAGGAAATCGGTGTTCTTCCTGAGCTTCACCGCCCAGCCGAGGCCGGCCTCCTGCGGCGTGTCGTTGGGCGTGATGTCGGCGCCCCAGGCGCGGTAGCCTTTTTCCAGCCGCAGCGATTCCAGCGCCCGGTAGCCGACCGGGCGGATGTCGTGGGTAGCGCCCGCCGCCATCAGCGCGTCGAAAACCTCGCCTGTCGCCGCGAGCGGCGCATGCAATTCCCAGCCCAGTTCGCCAACATAGGTGACGCGCAGTGCCCGCACGGCGTGGCCGGCAATGGCGATCTCGCGAACATGGCCGAACGGAAAGGCGGCATTCGAGACGTCAGCATCGGTCACCGCCGACAGCACGTCACGTGCGCGCGGCCCCATCAGCGACAACGTGCCAAAATCCTCGGTGACGTCGGTCAGCGTCACGTCGAACTCCCTGCCGATATGATCGGCAATCCAGGAGAAATCGTGCGTGCGGAACCCGGTGCCGGTGACGATGTAGAATTTTTCCTCACCGAGCCTCGCCACGGTCAAATCGGCCTCGATGCCGCCGCGCGTATTGAGGAGCTGTGTGTAGGTCAGCCGGCCGACCGGCTTGGCGACGTCATTGGCGCAGATCCAGTCCAGCGCCTTCAGCGCGTCGGCTCCGGTCATTTCGTATTTGGCAAACGACGATTGGTCGAAAATACCGATCTTTTCGCGCACATGGCGATGCTCGTCGCCGACGGGTGAAAACCAGTTCTGCCGGCCCATCGAATAGACGTCCTTCGGCTCGATGCCTGCCGGCGCGAACCAGTTCGGCCGCTCCCAGCCAAGTTTCGAGCCGAACACGGCGCGATGTTTTTGCAGCCGCTCGTACAAAGGTGAGACGATGCGCGGCCGTCCGCTGGCATATTCCTCATGCGGGAAGCCGATCGTGTAGTGCTTGCCGTAGGCTTCCAGCGTGCGGTCGCCGACCCATTTCCGGTCGCGGTGCAGGTCGGAGAAGCGGCGGATGTCGACCACCCACAAATCGAGCGGCGCCTCGCCGTCGACGACCCATTGCGCCAGCGCCCAGCCGGCGCCGCCGCCGGACGCGATGCCGAAGGCATTGAAGCCGGCGCCGACGAACATATTGGGGCATTCCGGCGCCACGCCGAGGATGAAATTGCCGTCCGGCGTAAAGCTCTCCGGCCCGTTGATCATCTGCTTGACGCCGACATTGGCAAGCGCCGGGACGCGCTCGATGGCCTGGCTCATATGCTGCTCGAAATGATCGTAATCATCGTCGAACAGCCGGAACTCCCAATCGTCCGGCACATCGCCGCCGGGCAGGCCGGTCGTCCACGCCTGCGGGTTCGGCTCGTAGCCGCCCATCACCAACCCGCCCACCTCCTCCTTGAAATAGGTGCGGCGATCGGGGTCGCGAATTGTCGGCGCGTCGGTCGCCAGGCCGACGATCCTCTCGGTGATGATGTACTGGTGCTTCACCGGCTGCAGCGGCACGTTGATGCCGGCCAACGCACCCACCTGCCGCGCCCATTGCCCGGCGCAGTTCACCACCTTGTCGCAGGCGATATCGCCCCTGTTCGTCCTAACCTTGACGATCCGGCCGTTGGTCAGTTCAAAGCCGGTGACCCGCACCTCCTCGAACAATTTTGCGCCATGCATGCGCGCGCCCTTGGCCAGTGACTGGGTGATGTCGGAAGGGCTTGCCTGACCGTCGGTCGGCAGCCAGGACGCGCCGACGAGGTCGCCGGTTTCCAGCAGCGGCCACATTTCCTTGACCTCGGCCGGCGACAGCAGATGCATGTCCATGCCGAAGCTTTTGGCCGTCGTTGCCAGCCGCTTATACTCCGTCCAGCGGTCGGCATTGGTGGCGAGGCGCAGGCAGCCAGTCATCTTCCAGCCGGTGGCGAGGCCGGTTTCGGCTTCCAGCCCCTTGTAGAGATCGACTGAATATTTGAGCACGCGCGTGATCGACGCCGACGAGCGTAGCTGGCCGACCAGCCCGGCAGCATGCCAGGTCGAACCCGAGGTCAGTTTGCCCTGTTCGAGCAGCACGATTTCGGCCTTGTGGTCGCGCGCCAGATGATAGGCCGTCGAACAGCCGATGATGCCACCGCCGATGACCACGATCCCGGCCTGGGCGGGCAAGGTCATGTCCGCGTCCCGTATTTTGTCCTGTAGTTTTCCAGGGCGGCTTCGAGCCGCGCCAGGTTTTCGTCCGCGTAGGCGGCGTAGTCGACACCGGGCGCATCGAGGTAGAGCTCGGAAACCATGCCCCACATCGCCTCGCGCAGCAGCGACGCGCATTGCATGGCGGCGTGCGAGCGCCGTATCGCCGGGTCCGGCTCCTTCATGAAATAGGCAGTCAGGAAGGCGAAGGATTCCTCGTCGCTCATGCCGGCGTTCGAAGCCGCGCCGGCAAGGTCGAACATCGCGGTGTTGAAGCCGGCATATTCGAAGTCGATGAGCCACAGCCTGTGACCGTCGTCGATTATGTTAGCCGGCAGAAGATCGTTGTGACCGAAGACGATCGGCAGCAGTTTTTGCGCGCGCTCGAGCTCGTCCGCCAGAGTCAAAAGGCGTGGCAATTCGCCCAGCTTGCGGCTGCGGCCTTCCTCCAGCGTGCGCGCATAGTCGCGAATGACATGGAATACCCAGAACATGAAGCCGGCGCCGGAGATGTGACTGGGCATCTCCCGGTGGAAGCCGCGCATCAACGCGGCAACGCGGCCGAGATCGGCGCGCACGTCCTGCGCGACGTAGGCCTTGGCGCCGAGATACTCCGTCACCATGACGCCCGGTCCGGTGTAGTGGACGGCCGGAGCGAAGCCTGCGGCGTGCGCTGCCCGCGCGGTCATCATCTCGCGCTCGCGAAAGACATGGTGGAACGGATAGTCCTGGCCGAGCCGTACGACGTGCCGCCCGGCCGCGTCCTTGACCAGATAATTGGCATTGCTCAGCCCACCCGGCAGCGGCGCAATGTCGATGCTGCCGGTCCAGCAAGGCAGCGCGCGGATGCGGTCTTCGACAGTCACGATCTCGTCCAACATCGGGTCAATTTTCCACGCATGTCACGGCTGGCCGGGGATGACAATCGGACAGAGGAATGGCGGCAACGCGAAGATCTCGTCGGTGCAGATCTCGGGATCGGTATCCCGCACCGCACCGACGAGCCCCTTTGTGCCGGGTTTCTTCGACGCCGGCATCCGCCCCCGCGGATCCTGAATTTCGGCACCCTTGCACCCAACAGTTTTCCCGGGCGTTCGGGCAGGCGATTTTTCGTGCGGCTCAGCCGTCGTCCTCCGTTCCGAGCCTGTCACAGCGATAATGTCGCGCCACGCTGGAGGCGTTGTCAACGCGAAATTGTGGTGTTCTCTGCGTTTTTGCCCGAATTTTGCGAAATTTATTGAAGCTAGTAGCGTTTTTGCCGTAGAAACGGTCAACGCTGCAACAATCCGACCGGATGGAACCGATGGTCCACTCGAAGCGGCATGGCGAAATCCTGCGCCTCCTCAAGGAGGAAGGCACTGTCACCATTGCCAGCCTGGCCGACCGGCTGGGCGTCTCGCTGGAGACGGTACGCCGCGACGTCAAGCCACTGACCAGCGACGGTTCCATCCTCAAGATGCACGGCGCCATCAGCCTGCCGTCGTTTGCCGGCGAAGCGCCGTTCGAGCGGCGCATGCGCGAGAACGCCGATGCCAAGCGGGCTATTGCCCGCATGGTCGCCGCCACCATCCGCGACGGCGAGTCCATCATGCTCGACACCGGCACCACCACCTCTTTCCTGGCCCGGGAACTGCTCGGCCACCGGCGGCTGACGGTCGTCACCAACTCCTCCGACATCGCCCGCACACTGGCCACCGTCAACGGCAACAAAGTCTATATGGCCGGCGGCGAGCTGCGCAGCGATTCCGGTGCTGCCTTCGGCGTCTCGGCCATCGAATTCGTCAGCCGCTTTTCCGTCAACCATACAGTGATATCGACCGGTGCGGTCGATGCCGTCACCCGGCGTCATGGACTATGACCTGGAAGAGGCCGAATTCGCCCGCATGGTGCTGTCGCGCGGCCAGCGTTCGCTTGTCGTCACCGACCACAGCAAATTCGGCCGCCAGGGCCTTGTTCAGGTCTGCGGCTTCGGCGGCTTTTCCGAACTCGCCACCGACCGGCCGCCGCCGCACGACATCGCCGCCGCCCTCGTCCAGGCCGGCGCGCGGCTCAGCATTGCGGACGGCGGAAGCGAGGGCTGAGCTCTATCGGCAGATCGGCACCAGCACCCACTTCCCAGCGCCGCCTCTGCCGTGTTTAGTCCGGCCATGGCTTTCACCATCCGCCAATTGCAGTTCTTCATCGCCGTCGCCGAGCAGGGCACAGTGTCGGGCGCCGCCCAGAACCTGTCGATCTCGCAATCCTCGGTCACCGAAGCGATCAAGGAGTTGGAGCACGATCTCGGCGTCGAGCTGTTCGAGCGCCACCCGCGCGGCTTGAACATCACCCACAAAGGCCACCAGTTCCTGCGCCATGCGAGGAAGATCCTGGCCGACGTTTCCGATGCGCGCCGCGCCTTCTTCGGCGAACGGATCGCGGCAAGCGGGCGGCTGCAACTTGGCGTCACCTCGTTGGTCGCTGGCTATGTGCTTTCCGATCTTCTTGCCCGCTACCGCCGCGCCTATCCGGGTGTCGAGGTCTCGGCGATCGAGGACAATGGCGACTATCTCGAGCATCTGTTGATCGGCGGCAAGCTTGACATTGCCGTCATGGTCACCTCGAACCTGCGCGACCGCACCGCGCTGCAGTCCGAAATCCTCGAAGTCTCGGCCTACCGGCTGTGGCTGCCGCTCGGACACCCCTTGGCCGGTGCCGACATCATCGGCATCGGCGACATCGCCTCGGAACCGCTGATCATGCTGACCGTCGACGAGATCGAGGAGAATACCGGAAAGCTGCTGACGGCAATCGGCGCCAAGCCGCATGTCGCCTTCCGCACCCGCTCGGTCGAAGCGGTGCGCAGCCTCGTCGCTACCGGCGCCGGCGTGGCGCTGCTGCCCGACCTCGTCTACCGGCCATGGTCGCTGGAAGGCGACCGCATCGAATCGCGCGATATTTCGGGGTCGTTGCCGGTCGTCCAGGTCGGCATGGTCTGGCGGCGCGGCTCCGGTCTGCCGCAGGCGGCGCGCGACTTCATCGGACTTGCCCAGTCGCAGCGCATGGTGCGCCAACGGCCTGAGAAGATTGGCCGCTGACCTATCGGAAAAATCGATATCGGCTTTCTGATAAATGAATTTGCGAAACCGGAAATTTCGCAGCACTTTTCGGTCAGGGAACAAAGCTGCCGCCGGAGCACGGCCCTCAGAGCCGCGCATCCAACGTCTTTGAACGGGCGCATGATCTTCTTCCGAAAACCGAAACCGGTTTCGAGGTCATGCAAAAATGGGAGATCGACGATGAATTCATTGCTGAAATCATGCACTGCCTTGACGGTCGCGCTGAGCTTCTCCGGCCAGGCCATCGCCCAGGTCAAGGAGCTCGGCAAAGGCGAAGGCGAGGTCAATATCGTCGCCTGGCCGGGCTATATCGAGCGCGGCGAAACCGACAAGGCCTATGATTGGGTCACTTCGTTCGAGAAGGAAACCGGCTGCAAGGTCAACGTCAAGACCGCCAACACCTCCGACGAGATGGTCTCGCTGATGAACGAGGGCGGCTTCGATCTCGTCACCGCCTCGGGCGATGCCTCCCTGCGCCTTGTCGCCGGCAAGCGTGTCCAGCCGATCAACACCGATCTCATCCCGAGCTGGAAGACGGTTGACGACCGGCTGAAGGATGCACCCTGGTTCACCGTCGGCGGCGTCCATTACGGCGTCCCCTATCAGTGGGGGCCGAACGTGCTGATGTACAACACCGAAGTGTTCAAGGAGGCGCCGAAGAGCTGGAACGTGGTCTTCGAGGAAATGAAGCTTCCCGACGGCAAGTCGAACAAGGGCCGCGTCCAGGCCTATGACGGGCCCATCCACATCGCCGATGCCGCCAATTACCTGATGGCCCACAAGCCGGAGCTCGGCATCAAGGATCCGTACGAACTGACCGAAGACCAGTACAAGGCCGCGCTCGACCTTCTGCGGGTCCAGCGTACGCTGGTCGGACGGTATTGGCACGACGCCGCCATCCAGGTCGACGATTTCCAGAACGAAGGCGTCGTCGCCTCCGGCTCCTGGCCCTACCAGGTCAACACGCTGATCGCGGCCAAGAAGCCGGTCGCCTCGACCATCCCCGAGGAGGGCGTTACCGGCTGGGCCGACACCACGATGATGGAGGCCGATGCTGCCCACCCGAACTGCGCCTACATGTGGATGGAGCATTCGCTGTCGCCGAAAGTGCAGGGCGACGTCTCCGCCTGGTTCGGCTCGCTGCCGGTGGTACCTGCCGCCTGCAAGGGCAACGAACTGCTCGGCGAAGAAGGCTGCAAGACCAACGGCTACGACAATTTCGACAAGATCAAGTTCTGGAAGACGCCGGTCTCGAAATGCGCCACCCAGAACGACCAGTGCGTACCCTACTACCGCTGGGTGTCGGACTATATCGGCGTCATCGGCGGGCGGTGAGTTCGCCTCACCTACGAAGCCCGGCGCTGCCCCTCACCCTTACCCTCTCCCCGTGAAGAAACGGGGGGTCGCCAGCGTTGGAGCGCCTCCCTTCTCGCCGTCCACTATATACGGGGAGAAGGTGCCAGCAGGCGGATGAGGGGCGGCGCGACCGCCTGAAATTTGATGAGCCTGACAGATCAGGACGACCCATGACCTCCGCCGTTTCCTTCCAAAAAGTCTCCCGCCATTTCGGCAGCGTGCGTGCCGTCGACGCGGTCGATCTCGACATCGTGCCGGGCGAGTTCTTCGCCATGCTCGGGCCTTCCGGCTCGGGCAAGACGACGTGCCTGCGCCTCATCGCCGGTTTCGAGCAGCCGACGGCCGGCTCGATCTCGATCTTCGGCGAACGCGCCGAGGGCGTGCCGCCCTATCGCCGCAACGTCAACACCGTGTTCCAGGACTATGCGCTGTTCCCGCATCTCAACGTGCTCGACAACGTCGCCTATGGGCTGATGGTCAAGGGCGTCGGCAGACCGGAGCGGCAAAAGGCGGCGGAAGAGGCGCTGGCGCTGGTACGGCTTCCCGGCTACGGCGCGCGTCGCCCTGGCCAACTTTCCGGCGGCCAGCGCCAGCGCGTCGCGCTCGCCCGGGCGCTGGTCAACCAGCCCAAGGTGCTGCTGCTCGACGAGCCGCTCGGCGCGCTCGACCTCAAGCTTCGCGAAAACATGCAGGAGGAGTTGAAATCGCTGCAGAAGGCGCTCGGCATCACCTTCGTGTTCGTCACCCACGACCAGGGCGAAGCGCTGTCGATGGCCGACCGCGTCGCCGTCTTCAATGATGGCAAGATCATGCAGATCGGCACGCCGGAAGACATCTACCAGCGCCCCAAGACCCGCTTCGTCGCCGATTTCGTCGGCTCGTCCAACGTGCTGCCGCCGGATTTCGTCCAGCGCTATGCCGGCCAGCATCGCTGGGGCAGCCTGCGGCCCGAATCCATCCGTATTGGCCGGGCCAACGGCGAAGGCGTTGCCGCCCGCCTTGTCTCGACCAATTATCTCGGCGCCACGACTAGACTGGCGCTCGATGCAGAGGGCTTGCGGCTGCATGCCATCGTCCCGGCGGGTGCAGCCTTGCCCCGGGAAGGCGAGGCGGTGGTGCTCACCTTCAACCGCGAGCATTTGCATTTGATGGACGAACTGGGATGAGCCTGGACGCTGCCATGCCGCGGGCCACGGCGCCTGCCATCCTGCCGGGCAGCGGCGGCGTACGCGGCGCGCTCTCCGACATCTTCTGGCGCCGGCCGCAACTCCTGCTCCTGCTCATGCTGCTGCCGCCGGTTCTGTGGCTCGGCATCGTCTATATCGGCTCGCTCTTCGCGCTGCTTTTGCAGAGTTTCTTTTCGATCGACGAGTTCTCCGGCCTCATCAACCGCGAGTTCACGCTGAAGACTTATGGCGACCTGCTGCAGGCCGCCAATCTCGACATCATCCTGCGCACGGTGACGATGGCGGCGCTGGTGACGTTTGCGTCGGCGGTCATTGCCTTTCCCATCGCCTATTACGCGGCGCGCTATGCGCGCGCCCGTTGGAAGGCGTTGTTTTATCTCGGCGTCATGCTGCCGCTGTGGTCGAGCTACCTGGTCAAGATCTATGCCTGGAAGCTGATCCTCGCCAAGGAAGGCATCCTGACGTGGCTGCTGGCCAAATTGCATCTTCTATGGCTGCTCGATGCATGGCTATCGCTGCCGATCGTCGGCGGCAACTCGCTGTCGGTCTCGTCAACCGGCACCTTCATCGTCTTCGTCTATGTCTGGCTGCCCTTCATGATCCTGCCGGTGCAGGCCGCACTCGAGCGCGTGCCGGGCAATTTGGTCGAGGCCTCGTCCGATCTGGGCGCCTCGCCCGGCCAGACCTTCCGCAACGTGCTGTTCCCGCTGACGCTGCCCGGCATCGTCGCCGGCTCGATCTTCACCTTCTCGCTGACGCTCGGCGACTACATCATCCCGCAGATCATCGGTACCTCGCGGCTGTTCATCGGCCAGGCCGTCTATTCGCAGCAAGGCACCGCCGGCAACATCCCGCTCGCCGCCGCCTTTACCGTGGTGCCCATCGTCATCATGGGCTTCTACCTCTGGGGCGCCAAGCGCATGGGGGCTTTCGATGCGCTCTGACCGTGGCCCATCGGCGCCGATCGGCCTGAAGCTCGCTGCCACCGGCGGCCTGCTTTTCCTGCATTTGCCGATTGTGCTGATCTTCGTCTATGCCTTCACCACGGAGGAGAAGAGCTTCGTCTGGCCGCCGCCGGGGCTGACGACGCAATGGTTCGCCGTCACCTGGAACCGCCCCGACGTCTGGCAGGCGCTGTCGCTGTCGGTGCGGGTCGCGGCGATCTCGACCGCCATCGCGCTGGTCCTCGGCACGCTCTGCGCCGCCGCCGTGTCCCGCACAAAATTCTTCGGCCGCGAAACCATCTCGCTGCTGGTGATCCTGCCGATCGCGCTACCCGGCATCATCACCGGCATTGCGCTGCGCTCGGCCTTCGCGCTGGCCGAAATCCCGTTCTCGTTCTGGACGATCGTGCTCGGCCACGCGACCTTCTGCGTGGTCGTCGTCTACAACAATGCGGTCGCCCGTTTCCGCCGCACGTCCGGCTCGATGATCGAGGCGTCGATGGACCTCGGCGCCGACGGTTTCCAGACCTTTCGGCATGTCGTGCTGCCCAACATCGCAACCGCGCTGCTGGCCGGCGGCATGCTCGCCTTTGCGCTGTCCTTCGACGAGGTCATCGTCACCACTTTCACCGCCGGCCAGCAGCAAACGGTGCCGATCTGGATGCTCGAAGAGCTGATCCGTCCGCGCCAGCGTCCGGTCACCAATGTCGTGGCGATGGTCGTGGTGCTGGTGACGCTGCTTCCCATCCTCGCTGCCTATTACCTGACCCGCGACGGCGACCAGATCGCCGGTTCGGGCAAATGATCTCGTTCATAAGGGAGAGACTTCCATGGACACGCAGATGCTGATCGGCGCGAAATTCGAAAAAGGCACCGAGACCGAGGAGCCGATCCTCAACCCGAAGACCGGGGCGACCATCCTCAATCTGCCTGAGGCCAGCCCAGCGCAGATCGAGGCGGCCGTGCTTGCTGCCGAAAAAGCCTTCGTCACCTGGTCCCGCACAACACCGGCGCAGCGCGCCGGCTATCTCCTGAAGATCGCCGATCGCATCGAGGCTGCTGCACAGGATTTCGCGGCGCTCGAGGCGCTGAACTGTGGCAAGCCGATCAATGCCGTGCTCAATGACGAGATCCCGGCGATCGTCGACTGCTACCGCTTCTTTGCCGGCGCGGTCCGCTCGATGCCCGGCCAGGTCGCCGGCGAATACATTCCCGGCCACACCTCGATGGTCCGCCGAGACGCCATCGGCGTTGTCGCGTCGATCGCGCCGTGGAACTATCCGCTGATGATGATGGCCTGGAAGCTGGCGCCGGCGATTGCCGGCGGCAACACCGTCGTCTTCAAGCCGTCGGAACAGACGCCGCTGACCGCGCTGAAGTTGGCGAAAATCCTTGCCGAGATCCTGCCGGAAGGCGTCGTCAACGTCGTGCTCGGTCGCGGCGACAGCGTCGGCAACACGCTGATCAACCACCCGAAAGTCAACATGATCTCGATCACCGGCGACGTCGCCACCGGCAAGAAGGTGCTGCAGGCTGCCGCCAAATCGGTCAAGCGCACGCATCTCGAACTCGGCGGCAAGGCGCCGGTCATCGTCTTCGACGACGCCGATCTCGGCGCGGTGGTCAACGGCCTGCGCGCCTTCGGCTATTACAATGCCGGCCAGGACTGCACCGCCGCCTGCCGCATCTACGCCGGCAAGAAGATCTACGACAAGCTCGTCGCCGACCTCTCCGCTGCCGTCTCGACTATCAAGTATGATCGTCCTGACGATACCGAGAACGAGATCGGCCCGCTGATCTCGCGTCGCCAGCGTGACCGCGTCTCGAGCTTCGTCGAGCGCGCCTCTGAGCTCAAGCACATCGAGATCACCACGGGCGGCAAGCCGGGCGAGGGCTCCGGCTTCTTCTACCAGCCGACCGTCGTCGCCGGCGCGCTGCAGGAGGACGAGATCGTGCGCCGCGAAGTGTTCGGTCCGGTGGTCTCGGTCACCCGCTTTTCCGAAGTTGACGAAGCGGTGAACTGGGCCAATGATTCTGACTACGGCCTGGCGTCGTCGGTGTGGACCAAGGACGTTTCGCGGGCCATGGCGACAGCCGCCCGGCTGCAATATGGCTGCACCTGGATCAATACCCATTTCATGCTGACCAACGAGATGCCGCATGGCGGGTTGAAACAATCCGGCTACGGCAAGGACATGTCGCTCTACGCGCTGGAGGACTATACCGCCGTCCGCCACGTCATGGTCGCTCACGGGTAGCGCCCGCGAGGAGACGCCTATTCTTCCGCCTCCTCCGCCTCGCCTGCGGCCGGCGCCACCAGCAGCACAGCGGCGCCTAGGAGCGCGGCGATGAAGGAGCCGGCGAGGATGCCGACCTTGACCGCGTCCTGCAGGGCGGCGTCGCTGGCGAAGGCGAGCAGGCCGATGAACAGGCTCATGGTGAAACCGATGCCACAGAGCAGCGAAATGCCGACCATGTGCAGCCAGCCGGCATTGACCGGCAGATCGGCGAAGCCAAGCCGGATGGCAAGCGCGGAAGACCCGAACACGCCGACCAGCTTGCCCAAGACGAGGCCGGCGGCGACGCCGAGCGTCAGCGGCTCGGCCAGGGCGGCAGCGCTGAGACCGGCGAGCGAGACGCCGGCGTTGGCAAAGCCGAAAGTCGGGATGACGAAAAAGGCGACGACTTTGTGCAGGCCGTGTTCGAGCCGGTGCAGCGGCGAATGGTCGAGATCATGGCCGCTGCCCGGCGATATCTTCAGCGGTATGGTGAGGGCCAGCGCGACGCCGGCGAGCGTCGCATGGACGCCCGATTTGAGCACCAAAACCCACAGAACGATGCCGAGCAAAATGTACGGCAGCAGCGTCAGCACCCGCATGCGGTTGAGCACCACCAGCAGCGCGATCACGGCGAAGGCGGCGCCGAGATAGGCGAGCGAGAGGCCGCTGGTATAGAACACCGCGATGATGAGCACCGCGCCGAGATCGTCGATGATGGCAAGCGCCGTGAGGAATATCTTCAGCGAACCCGGGACGCGGCTGCCGAGCAGCGACAGCACGCCGAGCGCAAAGGCGATATCGGTGGCGGTTGGGATCGCCCAGCCGGACAGAGCGGCTGGATTGTTGCGGTTGATGGCGACGTAGACCAGTGCCGGCGCTGCCATGCCGCCGGCGGCGGCGATGCCGGGCAGCACGCGGCGCGGCCAGGTCGACAGCTGGCCGTCAAGCATTTCGCGCTTGATCTCGAGACCGACCAGCAGGAAGAACACCGCCATCAGGCCGTCATTGATCCAGTGCGAGACGCTGAGCGGTCCGAGATAGGCATGGAGGGCGGAGAAATAAGCCTCGCCCAGCGGCGAATTGGCGACGATCAGGGCCAAGGCCGCCGCAGCCATCAGGATGAGGCCGCCGGCCGCCTCGCTGTCGAGGAATTCGCGCAGCATGGAGACCAGCCGCTTTTCGTCCTGCATGTCGCCTCCGTCGTATCAGCGGCAAGGTCCGACACCGCCAAGCGATGATGCGCAAACAGCGCTGGCCGGGCAAGCCTGTAATGAGAGCCCTTTAGCGCGGCGCGCGCTTGGCGAGGATGCGTTGCAGCGTGCGGCGATGCATGTTCAGGCGGCGTGCGGTTTCCGAGACGTTGCGGTCGCACATTTCGTAGACGCGCTGGATGTGTTCCCAGCGCACGCGATCGGCCGACATTGGATTTTCTGGCGGCGCTGCGCGTTCGCCCGCGGTGCGGGTCAGGGCGGCAAAAATATCATCGGCATCGGCCGGCTTCGACAGATAGTCGATGGCGCCGAGCTTTACCGCCGTCACCGCGGTGGCGATGTTGCCATAGCCTGTAAGGATTATGGCGCGAGCATCGTCGCGCTTCTCGCGAATGGCAGCGACGACGTCGAGGCCGTTGCCGTCGGCCAGCCGCATGTCGACCACCGCATAGGCCGGCGGATTGGCGCGCGCCTTGGCAACCGCCTCCTCGACGCTCTCCGCCGTCTCGACCACGAAACCCCTGGTTTCCATGGCGCGGGCAAGCCGCGTCAGGAACGGCTTGTCGTCGTCCACGATCAGCAACGAGGTGTCCTCGCCTTCGACCATTGCGCCAATCGTTTCGTCAGTACTCATCGTGCTGAAAATCCTGCTGCCTGATTTTTACGCAAATATAGTTTCGCAACGCTATTGTCCAATTTAGGCCGTGTCGAACATGGTGGCCGAAGCCTGCTCGGGATTAAGGAAGACGCTGCGCGGCCACGATATCTGCACGATAGCGCCCTCGCCGGGCTCGCTCGAATTACGGAAATCGAGCGTCGCGCCGGAGCGTTCGAGCAAGGTCTTGGCGATGAATAGGCCGAGGCCGAGGCCGCCGCCGGCTTCGGTGCCCTGGCGGGTCGACATATAGGGTTCGCCGATACGGTCGATGATCTCCGGTGGAAAGCCCGGCCCGTCGTCGATGATCGAGAAGCTGACGGCGGCCTCGTTCCACCTCCAGCGTATGGTGACGTTCTTGCGGGCGAAGTCGACGGCGTTCTCGACCAAATTGCCGAGGCCGTAAATGACGCCCGGATTGCGCCGGCCCACCGGTTCCGGGCCGATGCGCTCGCCCGGCCGAAGCTTGATCGAAATGCCGAAATCGCGGTGCGGTGCCGTCACTTCCTCGACCAGCGAGGTCAGCGGCAGGCGCGAGAGGTGCACTTCGCTCTCGGAGGAAAGGCTGGTCAGGCGCTTCAGGATTTCGCGGCAGCGCTCGCTCTGCGAACGCAGCAGCTTCACGTCCTCGCCGTATTTCGGATCTTCGCCAAGCGCCTTCTCCATCTCCTTGGCGACAAGCGTGATGGTGGCGAGCGGCGTGCCGAGTTCGTGCGCGGCGGCCGCGGCGAGGCCGTCGAGGGCCGAGAGATGCTGTTCTCGCTGAAGCACCAATTCCGTGGCGGCAAGCGCGTTGGCAAGCAGCCGCGCCTCCTCTGCCACCCGGAAGGCATAGATCGCGGTAAAGGCGATGGAGCAGAACACCGCCATCCACATGCCGGCGACATAGATGAAGGGCATCGCCAATGGCGCCCCCTCATGCCAGGGCAGCGGCAGGTGGTAGAAGACCAGCAGCGTCGCCGCCACGATCACCAGCGCGCCGAGCAGAGCCGTCAATCGCAGCGGCAGCGACGTCGCCGAGACGACGACGGGCACGGTCATCAGCAGCGAAAACGGATTGGTAAGGCCGCCGGTCATGTAGAGCAGGCCGGCAAGCTGCAGGCTATCGAAGGTCAGGATGGCAAAGGCCGAGAACGGGGTAAGCCGATGCGCCGCCGGATAGCGGAAGGTCAGCAACAGGTTCATCCAGGCCGAACAGGCGATCAGCGCAAAACACATGCTGACCGGCAGCGGAAATTTCAGCCCGTAGGCGACGACAAGCACAGTCAGGCTCTGGCCGACAATGGCAAGCCAGCGCAGCCTGATCAGCGTGTTGAGGCGCAGCCGCTGGCTTTGCTGGAAGTCGGGCGCGTGCAGAATGTTTATCATGGCGGGATTATAGAGGGGAAACCGCTGGAGGTCTTTCCGAAAACCGGGACCACCTTCCGCTGACGCGGACCTTCGGGTTGTGATCATGGTCCGGGAAGCATCAGGTACCGCGCGGCTTCGCGCGGCTGGTGGCGGCGGCGAGAAGCGGGTTCTCCGGCCAGACATGCCTGGGATAGCGGCCACGCATCTCTGCCCGCACATCGGCCCAGGAGCCGCGCCAGAAGCCGGGCAGGTCGCGCGTCGTCTGGATCGGCCGGTGCGCCGGCGACAGCAATTCGAGGGTCAGCGGCACAGTGCCGTTGGCGATCGCCGGATGCCGGTCGAGGCCGAACAGTTCCTGCACGCGCGCCGCCAGCACCGGCCATTCGCCGTCATAGCGGATCGGTAGCCGGCTGCCCGACGGCGCGTCGAAATGGGTCGGCGCCAATGTGTCGATCTTGCGCTGCAATTCGTGCGGCACCAGCGTCATCAGGCCTTGCGAAAGCACGCTAGGATCAATCGCCGTAAAGGCTGTGGCACCGGAAAGGAATGGCAGCAGCCAGTCGTCGAGGCGCTCGACGAGCGCGGCATCGGAGACATCGGGCCATGGCGCGCCGAGGCCGCGATGCAGCCAGCCGAGCCGCTGCCGCAACGTCTCCGCCTCCCTGGTCCACGGCAACAGGGACAGACCGTGTTCGCGCAAGGCGTCGAGGATGGCGCGATCCGCGTCGGCACCGGTCGGCGCCGGCAGCATGCGTTCGGACAACGTGATGGCCCCAAGGCGAACCGTTTCGCGCACCCGCACGGCGCGCCTGTCGCGGTCGAAGCTGACCTCGCGGCGCGTCTCGATCCTTTCCGCCAGCGCGGCACGGATATCGGTCTCATCGATGGCTGCCGCCGCGGTGATGCGGGCGTTCTGCGCCTTGCCCTGCAGGTCGGCGACGACGAGCCATGTCTCGCCGGCCAGCGGATCGGAGGCGTCGAGCGTGGCGCCCGAGCCGTTGGCAAGCACGAAGCGGCCACGCTCGCCGCGCGCTTTGGCGACCCGATCCGGCCAGGCATGGATGAGGAGCGAGCCGGCAGTGCTGCCCTTCTCCTTGAGGGGAGGGTTGATCCGCGTAGCGGATCGGGGCGGGGTCGATTCGGGCACGCCATCGGCGACCCCGCCCCGTCTCCCTCGTCTCGCTGCGCTTGGCTCGTTCGCCGACCCTCCCCTGGAGGGGGACGACGAAGCCTGCTTTGCCAACCTCTCGGCCAACTGCCGGGCAGCGGTGGAACGCGGCGATCTGTCGGCGTGAAAGCGCATTAGCTGCCGTTCGAGATCGGCACCCTCGCCGCCAAGGCCACGCTCGGTCAATAGCACGGCGAGCATCGCCGCCTCGAGCGCCTGTCCGGTCCTTGCCGCCTCGGCGACCATGTGGGCGAGCCGCACCGGTAGCGCCAGCCTGCGCATCGCGGCACCGGCATCCGTCAGGCGTCCTGCTGCATCGACCGCATCGAGCGCACGCAGCAGCGCCCTCGCCTCGGTGAGCGCCGCAGCCGGCGGGGGATCGAGGAAGGACAGGCTGGTCGGATCGGCGACGCCGAACGCGGCGCAATCGAGCAACAGGCCGGAAAGATCGGCCTCGAGGATTTCCGGCGGCGTGAAGGCCGGCAGTGCCGTCGTCTGCTCGGCCCGCCACAACCGGATGGCGACGCCGGGCTGCGTGCGCCCGGCACGGCCGGCGCGCTGGTCGGCGGAAGCGCGCGAAGCACGCACCGTCTCCAGCCGCGTCAGGCCGCTCGCCGGCTCATAGCGCGGCAGCCGCGACAGGCCGGAATCGATGACGACGCGCACGCCATCGATGGTGATGGAGGTTTCGGCGATCGACGTCGCCAGCACCACCTTGCGGCGGCCGGGCGGCGCAGGCTTGATCGCCGCATCCTGCCTCTTGTTGTCGAGCATGCCGTAGAGCGGCACGATATCGGTGTCGGCACCGACCTTGCCGGCCAGCCGCTCCGCGGTGCGCTCGATCTCGCGCTGGCCGGGCAGGAAAGCGAGCACGCTGCCCACCTCCCCGGCAAGCGCCGAGCGGATCGCCCTGGCCATCGCGTCCTCGATGGCGATGCCGGCCGGCCGCTCGTCATAGCGGATGTCGACCGGAAAGGCGCGGCCTGCGCTCTCGATCACCGGCGCGCCGGACAGCAATTTTGCGACACGCGCGCCATCGAGCGTCGCCGACATCACCAGCAATCTGAGGTCGAGCCTCAGCGCACTTTGCACGTCGAGCGCCAGCGCCAGCCCGAAATCGCCGTCGAGCGAGCGTTCGTGGAACTCGTCGAACAACACCGCCGCGACACCGGGCAACTCGGGATCGTCGAGGATCATGCGGGACAGCACGCCTTCGGTGACGACGAGAATCCTGGTCTTCGCGGACGTGCGGTTTTCCATGCGCATGGCATAGCCGACAGTTTCGCCGGGCTCTTGGCCAAGCAATTCGGCCATGCGGCGGGCGGCAGCGCGGGCCGCGAGGCGGCGAGGCTCGAGCAGAATGATTTTTCCGGCGCCTAGCCATTCAGCGTCGAGCAGTGCCAGTGGAACCAAAGTCGTCTTGCCGGCGCCGGGCGGCGCCACCAGCACGGCGCTGTTACCATGGCTCAGCGCTTCATCGAGCGCCGGCAAGACAGCGGAGACCGGCAGGTCCGGCAAGAGTTTTGTGGTCATTGTGCTAATGGTGTGCAGCCAGTTGGCGCCGATCGCGTATCAGCGGTGACGGTCGCGGCGCAACCTCGGCGCCGATTCAAAGCCTGGTCCGCGAAAACGGGTTCCAGCGCACCGTGCCGAGCCGCACCTCCTCGCGCACCATCGTCAGCAGGCCGGAACCGCCGACCACGGCGAGCCCGACCAGCGACAGAAAATCCGGATATTCCCTGAAGAACAACGCACCTAGAAGCACCGCCCAGACGATCTGCGAATAATGCGTCGGCGCGATGCGGTTGGCCGGTGCGTATTTGACCGCCAGCAGATGCAGCAGCTGGCCGCCGGCGGTGAAGGCGCCGGCCAGCACCAGCCAGGCCCATTGCCTGCCATCCGGCAGCGAGAACGAGGTGGCCGCCACACCGACGCCGTTGAAGAACAGGCCGTAGCCGATCAGCACGCCGAGCATCGTCGTGCGCTTTTCCTGAGCGGCGAGCGAACGCATCAGGATGACATTGGTGGCGGCTAGGAAAGCGATGATGAACGCCGCCAGATGACCAAGATGCAACTCGCGAAAACCAGGCCTGACGACCAGCATGACCCCGGCAAAGCCAGCGACGACCGCAAGCCACCGCCAGGGGCCGACCTTCTCCTTGAGGACCAGCGTGGCCAGGATGGTGACGAACAGCGGCGCCAGGAAGATCAGCGCATAGACTTCCGCCAGCGGGATGGTGGTGAAGGCATAGACGCTGAGCACGCCCGACGCGATGCCGGCCAAGGCGCGGGCCTGTACCGCCCAGGGCCGGGTCGTGCGCCAGAAATCGCGCCAGCGCTCGCCTGGCGGCCTGGCAAAGAGCAGAAAGCAGCCGGCAAACAATGTCGAGAAGAAGCCGATCTCGAAGACGTTGAACTGCCCGCCCAGGCTTTTGACAACGGCGTCGCTGCACGAATAGCTTGCATAGGCGATGAGAGCGAGCAGAATTCCGTTGGGCACGTTTTTCCGTTTCCGGGAGAGATGAGAGTGAAGATATTGGCGCTTGGCGCGCATCCGGACGACATCGAGATCTTCATGTTCGGTACGATGGCGGCCTATGCCGCGCAAGGCGCAGAACTCTTTTTTGCCATAGCCACGGATGGCACCAGGGGCGGCTATGGCGATCCGGCCGCGCTTGCCCGCACGCGCCGCAAGGAGGCGACCGCGGCGGCCGGTCTGCTTGGCGTGACGCCGCGCTTCCTCGACTTTCCCGATGGCGCACTGGTGGCGGACGCCGCCCTGATCGGAGCGCTGAAAGCGCTGATCGGCGAGATAGGGCCGGATCTGGCGATCACCCATGCGCCGAACGACTATCATGGCGACCACCGCGCGCTGTCGGATGGCATGCGCATCGCCGCATCATTCTCGGTGCCGGTGCTGCATGCCGACACGTTCGGCGGCACCGGGTTTTCGCCAACGCATTACGTCGATACCTCCGGGCATTTCGATCTCAAGGCGGAGGCGATCCGGGCGCACCAGTCGCAGGATCCCGAGCGTTTCGTCGACGCGGCGCGCACGCAGAACGCCTTCCGCGCCGGCCAGTGCAACGGCCTAGCCGGATCATTCGCCGAGGCCTTCCGCTTCGAGCCGGTCTTCCCCTTCGCCGATATCCGCGCGCTGCTGCCGCCGGCCCCAGTGATCCGACCGGTGACGGTCAGCAACAAGACGGTGACCTAGGCAGGCCGCCGCAACTTCTCACGTTGGTTCCTATCCAGCATGCTGCGGTGCAGCAACGAATTCGCTTGCGTTGTTTAGTAAAAATTGCATCACTAAACAAATTACTAAACATCCGGGCGTTGCCGCCACTGTGTTTAGGCCCCGGAGGAGAGGGGTTTAGCGGGCTTTTGAAACCGTCATCCGGACGCGTTTCGCAAATGGGAGGAAGGCATGAAATCGACCTTTAAATTGGCGTTGGGTCTGGCCTCGGCACTCGTTGCGTCGACAGCCGTTTCGAACGTCGCGCAGGCAGAAGATCTGACGCTTTGCTGGGCAGCCTGGGACCCGGCCAACGCGCTTGTGGAATTATCCAAGGACTTCACCAAGGAAACCGGCATCGGCATGAAATTCGAATTCGTGCCGTGGACCAACTATGCCGACCGCTTTCTCAATGAGCTGAATTCGCACGGCAAGCTGTGCGACTTGATCATAGGCGACAGCCAGTGGATCGGCGGCGCCGCCGAGAACGGCCATTACGTCAAGCTGAACGACTTCTTCGACAAGGAGAAGATCAGCATGGACGATTTCGTGCCGGCGACCGTGGTCGGCTATTCGGAATGGCCGAAGAACTCGCCAAATTACTGGGCGCTGCCGGCCATGGGCGATGTCGTCGGCTGGACCTACCGCAAGGACTGGTTCTCCAAGCCGGAGCTGCAGAAGGAATTCAAGGAAAAGTATGGCTGGGATCTCGGCCCGCCGACGACCTTCGACCAGCTGAAGCAGATCGCCGAATTCTTCCAGAAACGCGAGATCGACGGCAAAACCGTCTATGGCGCGTCGATCTATACCGAGCGCGGCTCGGAAGGCATCACCATGGGCGCCATGGACGTACTCTACAGCTTCGGCTTCCAGTACGAAAACCCGAAAAAGCCCTACGAGATGGAAGGCTTCGTCAACTCCGATAAGTCGGTGAAGGGCCTGGAGTTCTACAAGGCGCTCTATGACTGCTGCACCCCTCCCGGCGCCTCGAACAGCTACATGGGCGAAGGCGTCGATGCCTTCAAATCCGGCCAGGTGGCGATGCACATGAACTTCGCCTTCACCTGGCCAGGCCTGCAGAAGGACGAGAATGTCGGCGGCGACAAGATAGGCTATTTCGTCAATCCCAAAGGTCCGGACGGCGACCAGTTCGCCCAGCTCGGCGGCCAGGGCATCTCGGTGGTCTCCTATTCCGACAAGCAGGAAGCCGCGCTCAAATACATCAAATGGTTCGCCAACAAGGACGTGCAGTCCAAATGGTGGTCGCTCGGCGGCTATTCCTGCCTCAACGCGGTCGTCAAGGACCCGGCCTTCCCGGCCAGCCAGCCCTACGCGCAGACCTTCCTCGACTCGATGGCCATCGTGAAGGACTTCTGGGCCGAGCCGAGCTATGCCCCGCTGTTGCAGGCCTCGCAGAAGCGCTTCCACGACTATGTCGTTGCCGGGCAAGGCTCGGCCAAGGATGCGCTCGACGGCCTCGTCAAGGACTGGACCGAGGTCTTCCAGGACGATGGCAAGATGTAACCGGGGCAAGATGTAACCGGCTCCTCCCGAGCCCATGACCGAACCGTCCCGTGCCGCCCTTGGCACGGGACACAGTTCAGATAAATTCCATTGTCGAGACGATCCAAGTGACCGAAGCAGGACTGACCATGCTCAATCGGACTGCGGACAGCGTTGCCCGGGCTACGCCCGAGCCGTTGGCCCGCAAGGTCCGGGGCATCAGCGACAAGGGCCTCGCCTGGCTGTTCATCTCGCCGACGATCCTGTTGCTTTTAGCCATCAACATCTTCCCGCTGTTCTGGGCGATCTATCTGTCCTTCACCAATTTTCGCGCCAATCGTCCCAATGAGGTGGTGAAGAACCTTGGGCTCGCGAACTACAAGCGCATCCTCGCCGACCAGGACATCTGGATCGCCATGCAGACGACAGCGCATTTCGTGTTCTGGACCATCCTGCTGCAGACGCTGATCGGCTTTACGCTGGCCTGGCTGATCGACCGCAAGTTCCGCGGGCACGCCTTCTGGACGACCATCATCCTGGTGCCGATGATGCTGTCGCCGGCGGTGGTCGGCAATTTCTGGCGCTTTCTCTACGAGCCGCAGATCGGGTTGTTCGCCTACGCCGTCTCGTTCGTCACCGGCATTCCGGCAACGCAGATCAGCATGCTCTCCAACGTGTCGCTGGCGCCATGGTCGATCATCATCGTCGACACCTGGATGTGGACGCCTTACGTGATGCTGATCTGCCTCGCCGGCCTGCGCTCGATCCCCGAATACATCTACGAAGCGGCCGAGGTCGACCGCGCCTCCAACTGGCGGCAGTTCTGGTCGATCACGCTGCCGATGGCGCTGCCCTTCATCATGCTGGCGGTGCTGTTCCGCGGCATCGAGAACTTCAAGATGTTCGACATGGTCAATTTGCTCACTGGCGGCGGGCCGGGATCGACCACCGAAGTGGCCTCGATCACGCTGAAGCGGCAGGCCTTCGAAAGCTGGCGGACGGGCTATTCCTCGGCCTTCGCCATCATCCTGTTCGTCGCGGTGTTCGGCCTGGCCAACATCTACGTCAAGGCACTGAACAAGGTGAAGCAGAGATGAGCCTGACGTCAGCCCATTCCGTTGTCGCACCCTCGGCCACGTCGAAGCGCGTCGCCGGCACGATCATCGTTGCCTACGCGCTGATCTCGATCGTGCCGCTGCTGTGGATCTTCGCCACCAGCTTCAAGACGCCGCCGGATTCGATCGCCTATCCGCCGAAGATCCTGTTCCAGCCGAGCCTCGAGGGCTACTGCAACTTGTTCTCGACCCGGACTCGGCAAACCCCGGAATACATCAACTCCCTGGGACCGGCGACGGGGGTCTGCGACGAGACGGTGCGCAAGCGCAATATGGTGATCGCCGGCCCGTCGAACTTCATGCCGCGCTTCGTCAATTCGCTGATCATCGCCTTCGGCTCGACGTTTTGCGCGGTGTTCCTCGGCACGCTGTCGGCCTATGGTTTTTCGCGCTTCAAGGTGCCGCTCGCCGACGACCTTCTGTTCTTCATCCTGTCGACGCGCATGATGCCGCCGATCGCGGTCGCGATTCCCATCTACCTGATGTATCGGGAGCTCGGACTGTCGGACACCGCGCTCGGCATGATCCTGCTCTACACGGCGGTCAACGTGTCGCTGGCAGTCTGGCTGCTGAAAGGCTTCATCGACGAGATCCCGCGCGAATATGAAGAGGCGGCGATGATCGACGGCTACACCAGGCTGCAGGCGTTCTGGCGCACCGTGCTGCCGCAGGCGACCACGGGCATTGCCGCGACCGCCATCTTCTGTCTGATCTTTGCCTGGAACGAATACGCCTTCGCTGCGCTGCTGACCTCGGGCACGGCGCAGACCGCGCCGCCCTTCATCCCGACCATCATCGGCGAAGGCGGCCAGGACTGGCCGGCGGTCGCGGCCGGCACGACGATCTTCCTGGTGCCGATCCTGGTCTTCACTATCCTGCTTCGCAAGCAATTGCTGCGCGGCATCACCTTCGGCGCGGTGCGCAAATGAGCCTGACCGTAAAACGCAAATCGCGCTGGCCCGTCTGGGCCAGGCGCGGACTGATGGAAAACGTCGCCACGGCGATCATCGCCATCGGCTTCCTGATGCTGTTCCAGCCCTTCGCGCTGGCGCTCTACACCTATTCGTTCGTCACCATGCTGGCCGGCACGGCGATGTTCATCATCGTCTCGAAATTTCCGGAGTAGACGATGGCTGAGATCAGGGTCGAACATCTGAGAAAGGCATTCGGCGATTTCGTCGCCGTGCAGGATTCCAACTTCGTCGTCGAGGACGGCGAATTCTTCGTCATGCTGGGGCCGTCGGGTTGCGGCAAGACGACGACGCTTCGTATGATCGCCGGGCTCGAACTGCCGACCGGCGGCAAGATCCTGCTTGGCGGCGAGGACGTCACCATGCGGCGTGCCCGCGAGCGCGACATCGCTTTTGTGTTCCAGCTGTTCGCGCTCTATCCGCACATGAATGTGAGAAAGAACATCGGTTTCCCGCTGCTGGCGCAAGGCATGCCAGGCGCTGAAATTCGGGCCAGGGTGGAAGAGACGGCGAAGCTGTTGCGGATCGACCATCTGCTCAACAAATCGGTCTCCGGGCTAGCCGGCGGCGATCGCCAGCGCGTGGCGCTCGGCCGCGCCATCGTGCGGCGGCCAAAATGTTTCCTGATGGACGAACCGCTCGGCACGCTCGACACCGAATTCCGCGATCTGATGGTCCATGAGCTGCGCGAATTGCACAACCGCATCCACGCCACCACCGTCTATGTCACGCACGACCAGATGGAAGCGATGTCGATGGCCGACAAGATCGCGGTGATGAACCATGGCGTCATCGAGCAGTTCGGCACGCCGCGTGAGATCTACGACCGGCCGGCGACGATGTTCGTCGCCGACTTCATCGGCTCGCCGCCGATGAATTTCCTCGGCTTCGACGGCGGCCTTTCAAAGGGCGCCAGGGAAGTTGTTGTGCAGGGCGCGACGGTGGCCGTGCCGGAGGTGCGCGAGGATGTCGCGCCGGCCGAGATGGCGCTTGGCATCCGACCGGAGCACATCCGCTTCGACGACGCTTCGAAGCTGCGCGGAGCTGTTTACGGCACGGAATATCTCGGCACCACCCAGATCGTGGCGGTGGAGACGGCAGACGGCATCATCAAGGCCAGGGTGCCGGCCGAAATCCGGCTCAATCCGGGCGATCATGTGGGCCTGGCGCTGAACAGCGCGCGGCTGTCGCTGTTCGCAAAAGGATCCGGCCGTGCGGTGCGCACCGAAATCCATGACTCGGCCTCCCAGGGGAGAGCGCATCATGGCTGACGTTCACATCAAAGGCGTGACAAAGGCTTTTGGCGAGCATGTCGCCGTCGACAATCTCGATTTGCATATCGCCGACGGGGAATTCGTCGTGCTGCTCGGGCCGACCGGCGCCGGCAAGACGACAACGCTCAGGCTGATCGCCGGGCTTGAGCGTCCGGAAGCGGGCTCGATCCATATTGCCGGCCACGACACGACGACGCTGTCGCCGGCCGAGCGCGACACCGCTTTCGTGTTCCAGCAATATTCGCTCTATCCGCATCTGTCGGTTTACGACAACCTCGCCTTTCCGCTGCGCTCGCCGGCGAGGAAAATGCCGGAGGATCAGATTCGCCGCCGCGTCGAGGACGTGGCCAAGATGGTGCGCATCCACCACAAGCTGAATAATCGCTCGACCAAACTCTCGGGCGGCGAAATGCAGCGCGTCGCCATCGGCCGCGCTTTGGTGCGCAAGCCGTCGATCTACCTGATGGACGAGCCGCTGTCGTCGCTCGACGCCAAGCTGCGCGCCGATCTCAGGCTCGAGCTGAAGCGTATACAGGCCGAACTCGGCGCCACCATGCTCTACGTCACCCATGACCAGATCGAAGCGATGACCATGGCCGACCGCATCGGCATCCTCGCCGACGGCGTGCTGGTCCAAATCGGTTCGCCGCGCACGATCTATTCTGAGCCGGCAAACCTTCACGTCGCGGCCAGGCTCGGCCAACCGGCAATCAATTTGTTGCCGGTCGGACTGCTGCCGGATGGCGGAGCGCCGGCGGGGACCAGGACAATCGGTGCGCGGACCGAACATCTTTCGATCGCGAAGGCGGCGAACGGCCATGCCGACGGCGTCGTCGATTGGGTCGAGCATCTCGGCGACCAGAACCATCTGCATGTGACGGTGGGGACCAGGAAGCTGGTGACGCTGACCGACCCCGACACCGACCTGGCGCAGGGCGACAGGATCATGATCCGCTATCGCTCGCCGCTGTATTTCGGCGCCGATGGGCGACGGCTGCTGTGAGCGCTGCGCGAGTGTTTTCCTGGCACCTTTCAACCGGCAATTTCGGGCACCGGAGTGGACCAATTCGATGAAGCATTTTTTCAATCGCAGGGATACGATCGTAACTGAGGCCCTGGACGGCTTTCTCGGCACGACCGGCACCGGCGATCTCGCCCGCCTCGACGGCTATCCCGAAATCAAGGTCGTCCTCCGTGCAGACTGGGACAAGAGCAAGGTCAGCATCATCTCCGGCGGCGGGGCCGGGCACGAACCCGCGCATGCCGGCTTCGTCGGCATGGGCATGCTCACGGCGGCGGTATCAGGCGAGATCTTTGCTTCGCCGAGCGTGGAAGCAGTATTGACGGCCATCCGCGCGGTGACCGGTCCCGCCGGGTGCCTGCTGATCGTCAAGAACTATACCGGCGATCGCCTCAACTTCGGCTTGGCCGCCGAGAAGGCGCGCGCCGAAGGCTTCCGCGTCGAGATGGTGATCGTCGCCGACGACATCGCCCTGCCTGATATTGCCCAGCCGCGCGGCGTTGCCGGCACCTTGTTCGTGCACAAGATCGCCGGCCACATGTCGGAAGCCGGCAACGATCTGTCGACGGTTGCCGCTGCTGCGCGGGCCGCGGCGGCGGATATCGTTTCCCTCGGCATATCGCTGTCATCCTGCTCGATCCCCGGTCAGAGCCATGACGAAAGATTTGGCGCCGACGACGCTGAACTCGGCCTCGGCATCCATGGCGAACCGGGCGTTGAGCGGATTGCGGTGCAAAGTGCCGAAAGGCTGGTTGCGATCATGTCGGAGCGCCTTGCCGCGCGGCTCGATCCCGCCAGCGACTACGCCTTGCTGATCAACAATCTCGGTTCGGTGCCACCGCTGGAAATGTTGCTTGTCGCCAATGCGGTGTTGACATCACCGCTGGCACGAAAGGTGACGCTGACGATCGGACCCGGGCAGCTTATGACCGCGCTCAACATGAACGGCTTTTCCTTGTCGCTGATCCGGCTCGATGCGCCGCGCGAAGCGGCGTTGAGGGCGCCGGTAGGCCCTCACGCCTGGCTGCCGGCAAGAGCCGTTCGCCAAGCCAGCGTCGTGCCGATGGCCAAAGCCGCCGGCCGGGGCAACGCGTCGAAAGCCAGCCCGGACGCACGCACCGAGCGGCTGGTGGTCGCCATCTGCGAACGGCTGATCTCGCTTGAAGGCGCGTTGAACGGACTGGACGCCAAGGCGGGAGACGGCGACACCGGATCGACTGTGGCGGCCGGTGCGCGCAGCGTGCTTGGCCGCCTTGCGGCGCTGCCGCTCGCCGACCCTGCCGCCACGCTGGCCGCCGTGGGCGACATCCTGAGTGCCAGCATGGGCGGCTCCAGCGGCGTGCTGTTGTCGATCTTCTTCACCGCCGCCGGGCAGGCGCTGGAGTCTGGCGAAACGCTTCCCAAGGCGCTTCTCGCCGGCCTCGATCGGATGTCCTTCTATGGTGGAGCGAGGATGGGCGATCGCACGATGGTCGATGCCTTGGAACCCGCCTTGAAGGCGCTGGATAGCGGCAGTCTGGAGGATGCGGCGGTCGCGGCGCGACGCGGCGCCGAGGCCACCGCTGCCATGCGCAAGGCCAAGGCCGGGCGGTCCGCCTATATTGGCAGCCAGCTCGACGGCGTGGTCGACCCCGGCGCCTTTGCCGTCGCCGAGGTCTTCACGGCCCTCGCTGCGTTGCTCGAACCCGCTTGACTGGGGAAAAGAATGCTTCAATTGCCGGATATGCAATTTTCTCGTACTGCCGGCAGCGTAGGGGCCAGGAGCATGGGTGATATGGCGGCAGCGGATATTTCCAGGCTGATCGAGGCGGCGGCAAACACCATCGCCGCCCATGCCGAAGAGCTGACCAGGCTCGACCAGGCCATCGGCGACGGCGACCATGGGCTCAACATGAAACGCGGCTTCGAGGCCGTGCGGGCCGAGGCCGGCGTGTTTGCGGCAAAGCCGTTGCCCGAGGCGCTGAAGGCGATCGGCACCAAACTGGTGATGACCGTCGGCGGAGCCTCCGGTCCCTTGTTCGGCACGCTGTTCATGGTGCTCGGCAAGGAGATTCCCGCGGCGCCGGATCGCGCCGATCTGGCGGCGGCCTTCGGCAAGGCGATTGAAGCAGTGGCCGCCAGAGGCAAGTCGCAGGCCGGGCAAAAAACCATGCTCGACGTGCTGCAGCCGGTGCACGAGGCCCTGCTGCAGGGAAAGGCGGCAGCGGACATCGCCGAGATCGCCGACAACGCAGCCGACGCGACTGTGCCGATGAAGGCGCTGCGTGGGCGCGCCTCCTTCCTTGGCGACCGTTCGATCGGTCATATGGATGCCGGCGCACGCTCGACCGCGCTTCTGGTGCGGGCCGTAGCCGAAGCAATCGAGAGGCGCGCATGAGCAATGTCGGCATCGTCATCGTCTCGCATTCGCCGCTGGTCGCCGAAGGCACCGCCGACATGGTGCGGCAGATGGTCGGCAACGAAGTGCCGCTTGCATGGTGCGGCGGAAACGGCCATGGCGGGCTGGGAACCAATGTCGAGGCGATCATAGGTGCCATCGACAAGGCCTGGTCGGAGGCGGGTGTCGCGATCCTCGTTGATCTCGGAGGTGCCGAGACCAATAGCGAGATGGCGATCGAGATGATCGGCGAACCACGCGCCCAGAAGATCGTCGTCTGCAATGCGCCGATCGTCGAAGGCGCGGTGATGGCGGCGACCGAGGCTTCCGGCGGCGCCTCGCTCAGGGAAGTGGTGGCGACGGCGCACGAATTGTCGCCGTCGTGAACGAACGGGAATTTTGACAAGCATGTCCGCAGCAGCCGAAGCCAGCGTCCTGATCACCCATGAGGTGGGGCTGCATGCGCGTCCTTCGGTGAAGTTCACCAAGCTTGCCAAGACGTTTTCGGCCGACGTCGAGATTGCGCTCGCCGCCAACGGGCCATGGTTCGACGCCAAGAGCATCGTCAAGGTGATGGCTGCGAAAGCGCCGAAAGGCACTGTCCTGCACATCAGAGCCAAAGGGGACGGCGCCGGCGAGGCGGTCGGAGCACTGGTCGAGCTGGTGCGCCGCGATTTCGACGAAGGCAAGGACCATGCCCGAACCGCTTAGGCTGCAGGGCATTTCGGCATCGGCCGGCTATGCCGAGGGGCCGCTGTTCGATCTGGACCAGGCTGCTGTGCGTTATGTCCGCAAGGCGACTGCCGCGGGCGAGAAGGCGGCGCTTGAGGCCGCCATCTCCATTGCCGCGGGCCGGCTCGCGACATTGATCGAAAGCAGCGACAGCGAGGCGGCCGCCATCCTCGAATTCCAGCTCGCCATGCTGGAGGACGACGCGCTGACCGGCCCGGCCTTTGCGCGAATTGCCGACGGCATGGCTGCTGATGTGGCTTGGCGAAAAGCGCTCGACGCCGAGATAGCCGGCTATGAAACATCCGAGCAGGACTATTTCCGGGCGCGCGCCGCCGACATGCGCGATATACGCGACCAGGTGCTGCGCGCGCTGACCGGGGGCGGCGACATTGCGCCGCCGGCGGGTGCGATCTTCTACGGCGAGGATATCGCACCGACGCGCTTCCTCGAAACCGACTGGAGTGCAGGCGGCGGCATAGCACTTACGGCAGGAAGTGCCGCAAGTCATGTCGCAATGCTGGCACGCTCACGCGGCGTGCCCATGGTGGTGGGGCTTGGGCTCATGGAGCGTGGGCTGGCCAGGCCAGGTGCTTCGCCGGCTCACCTTACCGGAATCGCACTGCTCGATGCCGAACATGGTGGCATCGTGTTGGCGCCTTCGAAAGCGGAGATCGCCATATTCCGGCGATCGTCGTCGTCTTTCGCGGCGCATCGCGGCAAAGCGGCAGCCTATCTGACAAGGCCGGCGGCAACGAAGACCGGCATAGGGGTCCGCGTGCAGGTGAATATCGCCGATCCGTCCGATGTCGACAGCATCGATGCTGCGGCGTGCGACGGTGTCGGGCTGATGCGGACCGAATTCCTGTTCGGCAAGACGCTGCCGGGCGAGGAGACGCAATATCGCGCCTACCGCAAAGTGCTGGAATGGGCAGGCGAGAGGCCGGTGACGATCCGTACTGTCGATGCGGGCGGCGATAAGCCTGTGCCGGGCCTCACCGTCGAAGAAGGTAATCCGTTCCTTGGCCTGCGCGGCATCAGGCTGTCGCTGATGCGTCCGGAGGTCTTTCGTGTGCAGATCCGCGCCTTGCTACGTGCCGCCATGCACGGCAATTTGAAGGTGATGTTCCCGATGATCGCCGTTCCGGAAGAGTATGAACACGCCACCGCGCTGTTCGCGGAGGAGCAGGCTGACCTTTTGGCGCGCGGCATCGCGCACAAAATGCCGCCGCTTGGCATCATGGTCGAGGTGCCGTCGGTGGCCATCGCACCGGAGGCATTCGCCAAGGCCGCCTTCTTCTCGATCGGTTCGAATGATTTGACCCAATACGTGATGGCGGCCGCGCGCGACAATGCGTCGGTCGCACATCTGAATTCCGTCAGGCACCCGGCCGTGCTCCGGCTGATCGCCTCCGTTGCGGCCTTCGGCCGCGGGCATAATATCCCGGTCAGCCTGTGTGGCGATGCCGGCGGCGACCCCGCCTCGATCCCGGCGCTGCTCGAAACCGGCCTGCGTGACCTCTCCGTCGCTCCCGCCCAACTCGCGATGGCCAAGGCGGCCATCGCGGACGTTTCGATCTAGGCCCCGGCATGGCTGACAAGGCGTCGCAATCCGGCCCCGAAGAGGCGATCCGCGCCTACAAGACGATCCTGTCGCAGGTGATCGACCAGCGCCCGTCCGGCATGCGCCAGCGCCTCGCCGACGCGCTTGGAAAACACCGCAGCTTCGTCACGCAGATTTCAAGCCCAGCCTACTCGACGCCGATCCCGTCGAAGCATTTGCCGGCTATCTTCTCCGTCTGCCATTTCAGCCCGGTCGAACGCGATCATTTCCTTGAGGCCTACCATCGGGCGCATCCGGGAAAGATGTCGCTGGCCGCAGGCATGCGCAAGACACGTCATGTCTCGCTGATCGTTCCCGATTTCGGCGACGACAAGCAGAACGCGGCGCTCGACCGGGCGGTCAACGATTTCATCCAGAAGATCACCAGCATCGCCGGCAAGGGCAGCTGACGCTGGGCTATTTCGGGAGGACAGCCATGAAGAAATTTCTGAATTCGGTCGATACGGTGCTGACCGAGAGCCTCGACGGCTTCGTTGCAGCGCATGCCGATATCCTGGCGCTTGGCGAGGAACACAAATTCATCCGCCGCAAGCTGCTCAAGCCGGGCAAGGTGGCGCTGATCTCCGGCGGCGGCTCGGGTCACGAGCCGCTGCATGGTGGGTTCGTCGGGCACGGCATGCTGGATGCCGCCTGCCCCGGCCAGGTATTCACCTCGCCGACGCCTGACCAGGTGATGGCGGCGGCCGAAGTCGTCAATACGGGCGCCGGCTGCCTGTTCATCGTCAAGAACTACGAGGGCGACGTGATGAATTTCGACATGGCCGCTGAAATGTCGGAAGGCGTGATGCAAATCGTGACCAATGACGACGTCGCGGTCGAAAACTCGTCCTACACAACCGGCCGGCGCGGCGTCGCCGGTACGCTGGTGGTCGAGAAAATCGTCGGCGCGGCGGCCGAAGAAGGCATGCCACTGGAGCCGTTGAAGGCGCTGGGCGAGCGCGTCAACGGCGCGACGCGCTCGATGGGCGTGGCGCTGACCAGTTGCACCGTGCCGGCGGCGGGCAGGCCGACCTTCGATATCGGCGACGGCGAGATGGAGTTCGGGGTCGGCATCCATGGCGAGGCCGGAAGGCGGCGTGACACATTGAAAAGCGCCGACGCCATCACCGACGAGATCTGTACCGCAATCCTGGGTGACCTGGGCGACGGTGCCAGAGGCCAGGCACTGCTCTTCGTCAACGGCTTTGGCGGCACACCGTTGATGGAGCTTTACCTGATGTACAACAGCGCCCGCAAACTCTTCGAGAAGCACGGCGTCACGGTAACCCGGTCGCTGGTCGGGTCCTATGTTACCTCCCTCGACATGGCCGGCTGTTCGATCACGCTGAGCATGCTCGACGACGAGGCGGCTGTTTGGTGGGATGCACCGGTACATACGGCCGCGCTGCGCTGGGGCATGTAGCGGCGGAGAATGCCCTAGAAATAGTCGGTGATAGGACCGACATCGGCAACGCCGCGTACCGTCAGACAGTTGCCCTCCTCACCCTGCGTAAGATAAAGAATCTGCGGGTTTGGGGAGTTCGATCATGCGTTACAATTGGGATCGGGCGCCGACGGGTTTCGAGCGCCATGGAAAGATGCTGGCAGCCGCCTTGCTGATCGTCGGCGGGGTCGGACTTATGCTCGCTGCCCTCCCGCTTTAGGGACAACAACTCGGGTAGCGGACTACTTCCGTGCGCGTTGCCTCAGTGCACCTGGCCTGTCACGGCGAGAAAACGGCGGTCACGCCCTTCAAATCCCTGGCTGAAGCGCTGCACGAGCACGACAACCACGCCCGCTTTGCCGTCTGGGGTGAAGGTGTAGGATTCCGACAGGCTATAGGAGGTCGGGCAATTCCTCGAACCGGGTACAGTCCTGTCCTCGTGCAACACCTTGATCGGATGGCCGTCCTGGCCTGCAGCGTCAGGCGAAAGCCGAGCGCCTTGCCGGTCATCTCGCCCTGCTGTGCCCCGTCGAAACTCGCTGAACAATCCGCCGTGCTATCGGCAAGAATCTGCTCGAGCTGAATGGTCGAGATGCCAAGCTCGTCATAGGTCGGCGAAAGCCATTGTTGCGAAACCTGCTCGAGGCGCGCAATGTCGTTGTAGGCGACCATGTCGTCGGGAAAGGTGAACCTGTCCAAGGCAGTCCGCTCGCCACGCGGCGCTATGTAATACTTGGCCAGCAAGGGCGCCGCCTGCTCCGCGGCCTGTGCCCTTGCCTGCGCAAGTGTCAGCGTCGAATCCTCCGTCTCGTCGACGACGAGGATCGGCTTGCCGCCGACGAACTGATCGGTGCGGGTGTCGATGATGTCGATCTCCGACCAGCCCGAATCCGAAGCACCGGCATCGAGCGTGCCGTACTGTTCGAAGGCGAAGTAGTCGCCGTCTGGCGAAAAGCCGATGACGCGCCGAGCCGCCGCGTCGCCTGCCTGAGCAGCTGAAGCGAGCACCACCGCCAGCGTCGCAACCGCGGCAAACCCAAGCTCATATCGCAATTTCATCGCGCCCTGCCCCTAATGCCGAAAATTCGAACGATACCGGCCCCCAGACCACCATGACCCGCACTTGCGGCCAAGTTAGAACGACAGCAAACGAAACGCACAAATACATGGTTACACAAACCAGCATACGCTATTTCAAGGACAGCAAACATTCCTGGGGAGGAAGCTGGATGGCGTCACGCTACCACGAGATCTATGACGGCTGGAAACGCGACCCGGAAAAGTTTTGGGCCGATGCCGCGGGCGCTATCGACTGGTTCTCGCCCTTCGAGACCGTGTTCGACGCCAATGCCGGCGTCTATGGCCGGTGGTTCAACGGCGCTTCCTGCAACACCTGCTTCAATGCCGTCGACCGCCACGTGGCGGGCGGCCGTGCCGACCAGATCGCGTTGATCCATGACAGCGCGATTTCGGGCACAATCAGAAAATTCACCTATGCCGAGTTGAGGCGCGAGGTGGTCGCGCTGACGTCGGTGCTCAAGAATCGCGGCATCCAAAAAGGCGATCGCGTCATCATCTATATGCCGATGGTACCAGAAGCAGCCTTCGCCATGCTTGCCTGTGCGCGGATCGGCGCCGTACATTCGGTGGTCTTCGGCGGCTTTGCCTCGCATGAGCTCGCCACCCGCATCGACGATGCCAAGCCGAAGCTGATCATCTCGGCGTCCTGCGGCCTGGAGCCAGGGCGCGTCGTTGCGTATAAACCGCTGCTCGACAAAGCGATCGAGATGTCGCGGCACAAGCCCGAAGCCTGCCTCATCCTGCAGCGCGACCAGCTGCGCTGCGAGCTCAGGGAAAATTACGATATCGACTATGCCGACGCCGTGGCGCGAGAGCGGGCCGCCGGCGCCAATGTCGACTGTGTCCCGCTGCTTGCCACCGATCCGCTCTACCTCATCTACACGTCGGGCACGACCGGCCAGCCGAAAGGGATCGTCCGTGACAATGGCGGCCATATGGTCGCGCTGAAATGGTCGATGGAAAACGAGTTCGGCGTCAAGCCGGGCGAAGTGTTTTGGGCGGCTTCCGATGTCGGCTGGGTGGTCGGCCATTCCTACATCGTCTACGGCCCGCTGCTGCATGGCTGCACGACCGTGCTGTTCGAGGGCAAGCCGGTCGGCACGCCCGATGCCGGCACCTATTGGCGGGTGATTGCCGAGCACGGCGTCGTCGCGCTGTTCACCGCGCCAACCGCCTTTCGCGCCATCAAGGGACAGGACCCGAAGGGCGAATTCGTCCCGAAATACGACCTGTCCAAATTCCGCACGCTGTTCCTCGCCGGCGAGCGCGCCGATCCGGAAACCATCAAATGGGCGGAGCAGAAATTGA
Organism: Mesorhizobium sp. M0048; assembly: GCF_040323405.1. Lineage (NCBI taxonomy): Bacteria > Pseudomonadati > Pseudomonadota > Alphaproteobacteria > Hyphomicrobiales > Phyllobacteriaceae > Mesorhizobium > Mesorhizobium sp. M0048. Next base: position 78,272 of record NZ_JAMYUV010000012.1, read on the forward strand.
ACGTGCCGGTGATCGACCATTGGTGGCAAACCGAGACCGGCTCGCCGATGACCATCAACCCCGCCGGACTGGGCCTGCTGCCGGTCAAATACGGCTCGCCCGGCGTGCCGATGCCCGGCTATGACATCCGCGTGCTCGACGATGCCGGGCATGAGGTCAAGCGTGGTACGCTTGGCAATGTCGTGGTGAAATTGCCATTGCCCCCCGGCTGCCTGCCGACGCTGTGGGATGCCGACGAGCGGTTTCGCCAAGCCTATCTCGAGGAGTTCCCCGGCTTCTACAAAACCGCGGATGCCGGCATGATGGACGAGGACCGCTATCTCTATGTCATGGCCCGCACCGACGACATCATCAATGTCGCCGGCCACCGGCTCTCGACCGGCGCCATGGAGGAGGTGCTGGCCGCGCATCCCGACGTCGCCGAATGCGCCGTCGTCGGCATTGCCGATGCGATGAAAGGCCAGGTTCCGCTCGGCTTCGTCGTGCTGAATGCGGGCGTCGACCGCGATGCAGGGATCATCGAGAGCGAGGTGGTTACGCTGGTGCGCGAACGGATCGGCCCTGTCGCAGCTTTCAAGACGGTAGTGACGATCAAGCGCCTGCCGAAGACGCGCTCCGGCAAGATCCTGCGCGGCACCATGCAGAAGATCGCCGACAAGGAAGAATGGAGTATGCCCGCGACGATCGACGATCCCGCCATCCTCGACGAGATCACCGCCGCGCTGAAGGGCCGCGGGATCGGCCTGTAAGAACGCCGAAGCCGAGTTGCGTTCGAAGCTCCGGTATGGAACGACCGGTGCCAGACATGGTATCCACGCGCTGCGTCGCCATGTTGTTTCGAGATCGAGGCGCATTCACAGCCATACGGGACGCCATTCGTGACCTTGTTCCAGCGATCGAGAAACACCCGGACCGCGGCGCGCCAGCGGCTCGAGATCGATATCCGGGACTCAGTCGTCTACGCGATCGGCGACGTGCATGGCTGCTATAAGGAGCTTCGCTCCCTGGAGCAGAACATCCTGCTCGATTCTGCGTCTTTCGAGGGGCGCAAGCTCATCATCATGCTTGGCGACTACGTCGATCGTGGCCCGCAGTCGGCGCGCGTGCTCGATCATCTGCTGGCGCCGCCACTCCAAGGCTTCCAGCGTATCTGCCTTGCCGGTAACCACGAAGTCGTGATGCTGAACTATCTCGACGGGATCATTTCGAGAGAGTCGTGGCTGGCGATAGGCGGCCTGCAAACGCTGTTTTCCTACGGCGTCGACCCGGACCGCATGGCCGATCTCTACGGTTCAAACGAGGAGGTCGACGGGCGCATTCGGGAGATCATTCCCGCCGACCACGTCAGTTTCATGCGTGCGCTGCCGGTCATGGTCTGTTCGGCGAAATTCGTATTCGTTCATGCCGGCATCAGGCCGGGCATCGACCTCGCCGCACAAGACGAGGACGACCTGCTCAACATCCGCTCGGAGTTCTTCGAAGCCGCGCATCTTCTCGACCGCTATGTGGTGCACGGGCATACGCCGGTCGAGCTTCCGAAGCTCGAGGGACGCCGGCTTGGCATCGACACGGGCGCCTTCCAAAGCGGCCGGCTGACCGCAGTCAGGATCGCCGACAAACGCGCCAGGCTGATATTTTCCTGAGCGCGATATCCGTCGCTCAGGCGGCCGCCTTTGTGCTCGCTTCCGATTTTTCCAGATAGTAGCTCGAATATTTGTCGAAGAATCTTTCGGAGCCGCCGATCGAGCCATACTTGGCCAGTTTCTTCAATTCGACCTTGTTCAGAACCGCGCCGACGATCTTCTTGGCGATATAGGGTTCTGAGCTCAGCACGGACTGCACCATTGCCCGCGGCGTGCGTCCCCACTCGGCGACCAGCACGAAACCGTCGACAAGTGGGGCGAAGGCCTTGGCGTCGACGACTGGCCCGAGCGGCGGCAGATCGACGATGATGTATTCGAAAGTTTCCTTGGCATTGTCAATGAAGCGCCGCATGCCGGCCGAAGACAGAAGCTCGCTGGTGTGCGAAAAATGGCCACGCAGGACGGCCGGGATGATCGCCAACTTGGTCTGCCGGTCGATCTTGCCGACCGACTGCCAGGTCCGCCCGCTCACCACCGCTTCCATCAGGCCTTGCTCGGCCTCCATGCCAAGGCTGCGGCTGAGGCCGGGGTTGCGCAGGTCACCGTCGATCAGCAGCGTTTTCGATCCGTTGGCGGCAAGCAGCCCGGCAAGATTGGCGGCAACCGTCGACTTGCCTTCGCCGGGCAGCACCGAAATCACACCAATGACCCGGCTGCCCTGGCCTTCCATCACGACATCGAAGGCGATCTTGGCGTTGCGCAGCGTCTCGGAGAACATTGACGCCGGTGCATCGACGGTTACCCGCATGCGCGCACGTTTTTCGGCTGCCGACAATGTCTTGGAGGACTGGGATTTGGAGGACTTGGCAGTCCTGGTTTCGGAGGCCTTGACGTCGGGCTGACCGTCGTCGCGCTGGTCGTCCTTCCCAGCCTTGCCGATGACCGGCAGGTAGCCGAGGAATCTGAGGCCGACGCGGTCGCGCACATCCTCGCCGGTCCTGAAGAACCGTTCCCTGAATTCATTCAGGCCGCCAACCCCGGCCCCCATCATTATGCCAAGCGCCAGCGAAAGCCCCAGCACGATGGCCGTCCGCGGGGTTGCGGCCGACTGCGGCATCGTCGCATCAGAGATGACCCGGATCTTGCCTACCGGGAAGGATTGCTGCTGTGCAGCCTCCTCATAGCGGTTCAGGAATGTCTGATAGAGCGTCGAGAGCGCCGTCGCCTTCTGCTCCAGTTCACGCAGCTTGACCTGCGACTGGTTGTCGATGGAGCTCTTGCCTGCCGCCAAGGCGACATTTGCGCGGAGCGCGGTCTCGCGCGCCAGAGCGACCTCGTATTCGTTGCGGTAGCTTTCGGTGAGCTGCTTCAGCTCGCCGAAAATCTGCGCCGATATGTCGGCCTTCTCCTTGGCGAGCGCGACGGCCTGCGGATGTTGCGGGCCGAAATTGGCTTCGACATCCTGCTGCCGCTTGGCGACGGTGAGATAGCGGTTCTTGAGCGTCGTGATGACCGAGCTGCTCGGCTGGTCGTTCGATATCGCAGCGTCCTTGAACGCATTGTCCGAGCCGCTTTCGACGATCGACTTGTACTGCTGATAGCGGGCGCCGGCACGTGCGGTATCGGCCTGCGCAACGATCAGCTGGGTGTTGAGATCGGACAGTTGCTTGTCGCTGATCAGCTGGCCGTCATTGACGGCCAATCCATGTTCGGCCCTGAACTTTTCGACCGCCAGTGCGGCCGCCTGGGAGCTCTCACGAAGCTCGGTCAGCCGGCCTTGCAGCCAGACCGCCGCCCGCTCGGTCGCGTCGAAGCTGGCATCGAGCTGATCGGCGAGATAGGCGTCGGCATAGGCCTTGGTGATGGCGGTCGCAAGCGCCGGATCCGTCGCCTGGAAGGAGATGCTGATGACAAAGCTTCGGCCGATCCGCTCGGCGTCGAGTTGGTTCTGCAGTTTGAAGATTGCGTAGTCGCGGGGCGACGACGATGCGGTGATCGCGTCACGCGTCGCAGCATCAAGCTGAGTGACGTCGGTCGTGCTAGCGGCGCGCTTGGGGCGGACAGACTGGATGATACCGCGTACAAAGCCTGCGACCTTCGACAGAGCCGACGTCGGAGGGTTCATGAAAGCGTCGTTCTGATCGAGCTTCAGCTTGTCGACGACCACCCCCGCCAGCCTGGCCGACTGCAGAATTTCGATCTGGCTCAGAACGGCGGAGTCGGTCTGCATGCTGACCGACGCCGCCGAAATGTCATCGACGACCTTGTTCAATCCTTCGTCGATCAGCACGCTGCTCGTCGCCACATAGGTAGGAGGCGTCGTCTGTAAGTAGAGGACGCCGAGAAAGAGACCGATGACGGCACAGGCGGCAACCACTTTCGCCTGCCGCGCGGCCATGCCAAGCAGGCGCTCGATGTCGATGAAGTCTTCGGCGTTTGCCGCACTCGAAGCCGGCAATGGCGTCCTCTTCTCGACAGGAAAATTGGCATAGTTCATCTTCGGTCCAATTCTAGTTTGCAGGCGCTACCGCCTCGAAGGTCGGGACATAGGGTGCAAACCTTGCGCCGGACAGTGCGCGTTACGCGCGGCGCAACGGGCCTGTCCTGCGTCATCAGCCGCACCCACAATGCCTCGAAAAAATGGACATTATGCGGCTTCTTCCCGACGCTGATGCGACCGGACGAATTCCTGCAGCATATCGAAGATCGGGCCCTTCATATCCTCCCGCGCCAGCGCGAAAGCGATATTGGCCTGGATAAAGCCCTCCTTCGAACCGCAGTCGAACATGCGGCCGTCGAAAGGCTGGGCAAAGAAGGCTTGCGTCTGTGCGAGGCGCACCATCGCGTCGGTCAGCTGGATCTCGTTGCCGGCGCCGCGTTGCTGGCTGCCCAGCAGCGAGAATATCTCGGGCTGCAGGATGTAGCGGCCGTTGATGTAAAAGTTCGACGGGGCGTTGGCCGGAGCCGGCTTTTCGACCATGGCCGTCACCTCGAAGCCAGTGCCGACATCCGCGCCGCGGCCGACAATGCCGTATTTGCTGGTCTCGGTCGGGTCGCAACGCTCGACGGCGATGACGTTTGCGCCGGTCTGTGCATAAAGATCGGCGACTTCGGCGAGACAGCCGCGCCCGCCAAAGGACACCATGTCCGGCAAAAGCAATGCAAAGGGCTCGTCGCCGATGACTTCGCGCGCGCACCACACGGCATGGCCGAGGCCCTGCGGCGACTGCTGGCGGATGAAACTTGTCGCGCCGGCGACGGGAAGCAGGCTTTCGAGCGCTTCAAGCTGCGCCTTCTTGCCGCTCTGCTCCAGGGTTCCGATCAGTTCAGGATGCAGGTCGAAATAGTCCTCGATCACCGCCTTGTTGCGGCCGGTAACGAAGACGATGTGCTCGATACCTGCCTCGAACGCCTCATCCACCGCATATTGCACGACAGGCCTGTCGACCACCGGCAGCATTTCCTTCGGCATGGATTTGGTCGCCGGCAGGAACCGCGTTCCAAGCCCTGCCACCGGTATGACTGCCTTCCTGACTTTTTTCATTGCATATTCCTTCTGATCGATTTCAACCCGTCGCAGGCGGCGAAAACTATCTTCATTCGCCCGCAGCCCTTCACCTCCCCGCCACCACGGCAAACTGTGCCGCTACCCTTCGCAGCCGGACGGCGATCGGCATGCTCATATGCCGAACCGCCGCCGGATCGCTGAGCGCCGTCCATATCGCCTTAAGCGGGGACCGCGCCTTGATGTGCTGAACCAGCGACAGGAATGACGCCGCCCGCCGCAGGCTGCGAGCGCGCCTGGCAAACGCCGCCGCGGCCGCAGCATCCATGGAATGGGTTCCGGCGAAGATGGCATCGGCCCTGCGCATCGCCTCGACGTGATGAAGCTCCAGCACCCGGGAAATGGAGCCGGTGCGGATGTGGTAGACATAGCCTGTCGTCGGTTCGACCACGCATTTGCCGCCTTTGGCCAGAGCATTGGCCAGGAGGATATAGTCTTCGCCGATGATCAAGCTTTCATCGTAGCGCAGCCCGTTTTCGTTCAGGAACCGGCGCTGGAAGATCGGCTTGAGATAGCCGAGATTGAATCTCGATTCGAAGACCACATTGCCGGCGATGTAATCCGCCAGCGAGATTTCACCGAGCCCTTCCAGATAGTCGGCCGGGAACATCGTCTCTTCGGCAACGCCATCCTCCCGAACGACCTGCAGATTATCGACCGCGATCTCGGCGCCCGCCTTCTCCGCGCGTTCGATCATGGTGCAGATTCGCCCGGGATAGACCGCGTCGTCGGAATCGAGGACCGCGACCCACCTGCCGCGGGCAAGTTCAAGGCCGGCGTTCCTGGCGCCGCCGGGGCCACGGTTTTGCTCAAGCGCGACCACGCGTACGATGCCTTCGGGGTAGGATCTCGCCAGATCGAGCGTCCGGTCGGCCGACCCGTCGTCGACGACGATGACCTCGACGCTGACATTGCGCTGGGCAATGGCGCTGGCGATCGCCCGATCGATGGTCGCCTCGGCATTGTAGGCGGCAATCACGAAGCTCACGTCAGGCTGCACGCTTGCCCCCTTGCTGCGGCGAAGACAGACCGTATTGGCGGATTTCACGAACCCCGACGAGGCCGGTGACGACGCCGACATGCATAATGCCGCGAAGCAGGCTGCGGTTCCGGCGCACGGGGTCGATGGCGACCGGAATTGCCGACAGGAAACTGTAGGCGGCCTTTGCCGCGGCAATGCCGACCTGCTTGAGCCGGGCAAGGCCGTGTACATTGCGCCCCAGAAGATGACCGTGCGTCTGCCCGACGCGGAACCGGCGGCGGCCGAGCCAGTCGAATGCCGCCCTGGCAGGTGGCACCGCTTCGTCGACCCAAGCCTCCGGCGAAAAGGCGATGCGGCCGCCGGCCTTGACCATCTGGTCGAAGAATTCCGTATCTTCGCCACCGGTCTGGCCACGTGCCAGGCTGAAGCGCTGGCCGCGCAGGCTCTCAGCCCCAATCCTGAGCAGGACGTTGCAGGTATAGCCGGTGCGGATCTCGCCGCGGACCCAGACCGGTAGGGTCGAGTGGAAATCACCCTTGCGCATCCAGGCGGGCGCATCCGCCCGGTAACGGGCTCGCACCGGCCCGAGAACGGCCGCAGCACCAGTTGCTTCCGCCGTCGCCACCAGTTCGGCAAGCCAGCCGGCGGTGGCCGTCTCGTCGTCGTCGATAAAGGCGACGAAATCGCTCGCACTGGCATCGAGGCAAGCGTTGCGCGCGATCGAGATGTTGCGGGCCGGGGCGTGCCGATAGGTCACCGGCAGCTTCAACTCCCCCGCCAGCCTGGCGACCAGCGTTTCGGCCGTCGGCGTATCGTCGTTGTCCGCAACGATGACACCGACGTCGAATCCCACGGGCATATCCATGGCCGCTATGGAGCGAAGCGTGTCGGCAAGCTCCGGCCGGCGAAATGTGCAGATGCAGATATCGATGCTTCGATTTTTCCTGACCGGCTCCATCACGCTACCTCGCGCTGCGGTCGCGGTGCGAGCAGTTGCAGCCAGAAACCGACCGACCAGCCGAAATGCATAACCATCGCCGAGACCCCGGCAAGCGCAATGTCGGGTTTGCGCTGGCTGACGGCGGTCAAAAAGCCGTAGCCGAGGCAGACCGACGCCCATAGCAAAAGCGGCACGGCCGCCAGCCAGTGGACGAAGGAAAAGGCGGCGAGAAGAACCACGGGGAACACCAGAAGCGGCACCATTTGCCGGATCTTCGGGATCATGCGGTGCTTGAGAACGTTCTTCGCCCGGCCACGGCCATAGCCGAGATACTGAAAATAGAGGCCCTTTAGCGAGGAGCGCGGGTAGTAGACCATCTGCGTCTTGCCGGTCATCCAGATGCGGTAGCCGGCCTGGCGGAGCCGATAGTCGAGTTCGGCATCCTCATTGTGGCTGAACGTCTCGTCATAGCCGCCGACCGCGGTGAAGGCCGATATCCGCATCAGCGCATGGTGGCCATGATCGACCCATTCCCCCGCCGAAAGGTGCCGGTGCTTGGAGCCGCCGGTGCCGAGCCTGGAATTCTGCGCCGCTGCCGCTGCTTTCTGAACCATGCCGCTGCCACTGGTCAGCATCGAGACGACGACCGAATCCGCGCCGGTGGCCTGCGCTTCTTCGATCAGCCGGTCGCAATAATCCGCGGGATAGCCGCCGTGCGCATCGATGCGAATGAGATAGTCGACGCCTTCCCCGAATCTGGCGACGGCGAGATTGATCGCCGCGCTCTGCAAGCGCTTTTCATTGTGCAGCAGGGTCACCCGCTGATCTTTTGCGGCGATATCCGCGACGATCGTCCTGGTGCCGTCGGTACTGCCGCCATCGGCAACGATGATCACGGCGCCCAGCCTCTCGGCCGCAGGGCGAAGCTCTCGAAGCAATGCGCCGATATGGGCCGCTTCGTTCAGGCACGGAACCACGATCATGCAGGATGGAATGTCGGTTTGCGTCATCGGCAGTCCTTCTATGCCAATGCTTCGGCAGCATATGGACCGGGAGCCGCAGTCAGCCCGCGGAGCTTTTCCACAAACGCCCGGCAATCGGCGCGGTCGTGGCTCCAGGTGCGCGGATTGCGGGCAAGAACACGCGCCCTCAATGTCTCGAACCGATGCTGCTCCATCGTGCCGACTGCGGCTTCGAGCGCCTCGGGGGTGGCTTCTGACAATAGAACCCCGATGCCTTGCCGGTCGAGGAACCGGCCGGTTTCGGTGGTTCCCATCGAAATCGGCACAGCTCCGAAGCGGCAGCCTTCATAGAGCCGGTTCGGCAGCAGCCATTCGGAGTTCAGGCCCTGCTCAAAAAAGTCGATGGCCCAGGAAAAGTGAACCTCGTGGTAGATCGCCGCCATGTCCTCGGGATTGCGGTAGGGCCCGCCAAACGACAGCCAGGGTTCCGATTGAACAAAACCATGGAAATCGGGAAATTCGGACAGCGCCGGCCGGCCTCTGAGGACGATTTCAAAGCGGCCGTCGAGGCGGCGCGAAAATTCGGCCAGAAGCTCCAGGGAGCGACGGCAGCGGAGCGCACCGAACCAGCCGATCCGCCACGGCGGCGCAACGGGATTCTCCGCCGTAATGCGGTCATCCAGCGAAGCTGCGGCCGGCTCGAAATGCTTGTTTTCGAGCAGTTCGACCGGAGCGGCAACCTGTCCGAACGGCTTGAAATAGTTAGCGATGAAGGCCGGAGAGCTGGTCACCAGAAGCTTCACATCCCTGGCTAGGAAGCGTTCCGCACCGCGCATCGCCCAGCCCAGCGAATCGTCGCGAAGCAGCAGGCGATGGATGTCCAGGCACTCGTAGACGATCGGCACTGTTGCCTGGAAAGCCGACCTGGCGCGGCGGGCAAGCGCCAGCATTTCCAGATTGCGCGCGATAATGAGATCGGGCCGTGGCATTGAGCCCAGCTTCGAGCCGGTCGAGACCACCGCCTTCATGATCGCGGCCAGACGTTGGGCGAATCGGCCATCACGAGTCGGGCCGAGATCGATCGGCTGCAAGCCCTCGACATCAGCAACTGCGCTTGCCGTACGACGAAAGCCCGCCAGCGTGACCTGGGCGCCGCCTGCCTTGAGCATTATGATCCGCCGGCGCACTGCCGGGTCGGAGACGTCGTGTACCAAGTACAAGACATGCAGCATGAAAACTCGACCGCTGTTGGCCCGCCCGCGACGATGCTAGTACACCTCTTGCTGCATCGCAACATTTTTGGTTGCAGCGTAGCAAAGATCCACGTTTTTTGTTGCACTGCAAAATCGATGGGTTAATCTCGCTCTGCTTGGGCCGCATGGACCGCGCGCTGGCCTGCCATCGGACTGCGCGCCAATAATCACGACGCGAGGACCATCCTTGGCGTGCAGCATTTTCGGCCAACCCGCCTGCAATTCGCCCCTTCGCGCCCGTCGATGGAAGCACGGGACTACTCACGAAATGAGGTCATTCCATGAAGATCGCGGTTGAAAACACCGTCTGCCTGAATACCGGGGATGCAGCGATTCTCCTGGCGATTCGCCATGTTTTCAAGACGATCGTGCAGGACGATATCCAGTTCTACGTCTTCGACAGCCAGCCGGAGGTGGCGGCGAGGCTCTACACGAAGAAGGACTATCCGGACCTCGAATTCCACAAGCTGCTGTCGGAATCGCTGTTCCGCTACAAATACGGCAGCGGGCTGAAGAACCTGTTCAAGCCGATCTACAATCGGCTCGTCCTCAATGCCCTGCGGCGGTTCGGCATCCGCGGCGTTGTTGGGCGTTTGTTCAGCTCAAGCAATCGCCGTGGTCTCGAGATCTACAAAGACGCCGATCTCGTGGTCACGACAGGCGGAACCTATCTCGTCGAGACCTACAATCTGGAGCGGCGCCTCAATCAATTCAGGATCGACGCGATTCTGGGCAAGGACCCAGTCTTCTTCACACAATCGCTCGGCCCGTTCAACAAAAGTTACAATCGCCAGGAGTTGAGCCCGATCTTCGACCGGAGCCCGCTCATCCTGCTGCGCGACGAACGTTCGCGGGGCCACATTGTGGACATGGTGAAAAACCCCGGCAAATGCCACGTCGTGGCCGACGCCGTCTTTGCCCTGGCCGACACTGACAGGATCGGAAAAATTCTGGCCTCCGGCCAGTCGGCGACCGTCACCGGCCGCGTCGCCATTTCCGTCCGTCACTGGAACTATGTCAGCGACGGCGAGGGCGGCATGCGCCGCTACATCGACTCGATCCGCGAGATCGCGACTATCCTGGTCAGGGACCACGCCAAGGAGGTCACCTTCGTCTCCACCTGCCAGGGCGTGCCGGAATACGCCCATGACGATTCCAAGACGGCGAGGGCGATCGTTGCCGAACTCGATCCGGAGATCGCCAAGCATGTCAGCGTGGACGCTTCGTTCCACACGCCGGAGCAATTGATGGCCCTGGTGAAAGGCTTCGACTTTGTCGTCGCAACACGCATGCATATGATGATCATGTCGCTCTGCGTCGGCACGCCGGTGCTGCCGATCGCCTATGAATTCAAGACCAAGGAGCTTGCCAAGCGGATCGGCGTCGCCGACCTGCTGCTCGACATCGATACGGTGACGCCCGAGGAAGCGAGCGAGAAGCTCGGCAGACTTACCGCCAATCTCGACCTCTATCGCAGGACGAGCCTTCAGGCAGTGCTTGAGGAGCATGCGTCGGCGATGTCGGCAGGTGAGCTTTTGAGGCCGGTGATCGCTCGCCTAGCGGGCGTTGCGCATGGCGCTGGAAAGCGTGGTGAACAGGGCGCTGCGCGACTGGCGAAGGGCAAGCATGAGGATCAGGCCGATCGAATAGTTGAGGGCAACCGCCAGGACCACCGCGAGCAGGTCTGATTGGCCGGTCAGCGATGCCGGCAACTCGCGGTACACGGACCAGGCAAGCAGCGACGATACGATGAAAAGCCCCTGCATGATCAGGAAGTCGGCTGCGGTCACCGGGCCGACCCGGTGGACCAGGACGGCAAGCACCGGGACGCGCAGCACATAGCCGCTGATTGCATAGGCCGCCGCGACACCGACGGCCCCCCAGTGCAATCCGATGATGAAGGCGGCGACCGTCGTCAGCGACGAGTAGATGCCCCAGTGGAACATGGTCTTGGTCTTGCCCTGGCAGATGAAGATCCATCCCGTGGTGCTCGAGACGGACTGGATCAGGCTGGCGATGCCCAGCCAGGCGAAAATCGGCGCCACCGCCGCCCAGCGCTCGCCGAAGAGAAGCCCGACGACCTGGTCCGACGTTAGCGTCAGCGCCGCGATGCCGGGCATGGTGACGGCCGCCAGCATCCAGTTGGTTCGCACATAGATGTCGCGAAACCGCGCCTTGTCCTCATGGATGCGGCTCAGCAGCGGCACCATCACGCGTGTCAGCGGCTGGTTGATGTTCTGCAGCGGGAACAGCAGGAGCTTATAGGCGCGGTCATAATAGCCGAGCTCGATCGCGCCCGAATATTTTCCGATCAGGATGTTGTCGAGATTGCGCGAGAAGAAGTTGGCCAGATTGAAGCCGGTCAGATTGGCGCCGAAGGACAATATGTCGGTATCGACCTTCAGGTCCGGCCGCGACGGCGTCCAGCGCGCCACCTGCCATGCCGCGGCCAGCGCGACAACAGCCGATACCGCCGGGCCGATGACCAGCGACCAGTAGCCCAGCCCCGCATAGGCCGCGGCTGCTGTAGTCGCAAGTCCGGCAGCAGCGGTTATCATGTCGTTCAGCGCGAGCTGGCCAAAGCGCAAGTGACGGTTCATCAGCGCCAGCGGCACCGCGGCGAGGCTGCCAAGCAGCAGCGGCAAGGCAGAGCCGATGGTGATCCCGACCATGCGTTGATCGCCGTAGAAGGCGGCGATGGCGGGCGCCAGGCATGCCACCATCACGGCACTGCCCAGCCCGACCAACGCACTGATCCAGAATACCTGGTTGAGCTGCTCCGTGCTGATATCCTTGCGCTGGACCACAGCCTGCTGCAGGCCAAGGTTTTGAAGCAGTCCGACAAAGGCCACGATCGGCCCGACAGAAGCCACCAGGCCGAAATCCTCGGGCACGAGCAGACGCGCAAGCACGATGACGGAGAGAAACTGGATCGCCATCTTGAAGCCTTGCGCGCCGATCGTCACCACGCCGCCGCGCAGGGCGACACGACCGAACTGGGGGGGCGGGTTGGCGTTCATGCCGGGCGCCCGGCTTCGGCCAGCTGGGCAACGATCTGCGCAAAACGTTCGTTGAGCACGTCCGCGTTGAAATCCTGCTCGATCTTACGGCGCGCCGCACGTGCGATGCGCTCGCATTTGTCCGGGTTTTCGGCCACCCAGACAAGCTTGCGGGCCAACGCCGCAACGTCTCGCTCCGGTGCGAGGAAGCCCGTCTCCTGATCTTCGATCAGTTCGGGAATGCCCGAGTGATAGGTGCTGACGACGATCAGCCCGGCGGCCATAGCCTCCATCAACGCCACCGGAATACCCTCGAGATCGCCGTCTCGCGCGGTAACGCTCGGCAACAGGAATACGTGGGCATCGCGCAGGCGCTGCTTGACCTCGGCGTGCGGACGCGGCCCGAGGAAAGTCACCCGGTCGGCAATGCCGAGATTTGCGGCGAGGTTCTTCAACTCTTGCAGCAATTCGCCGCCGCCAATCACCGAATAGACCCAGTCGCGCCGCGGCAGGCTGGCGAGCGCCCGAAGGGCGAATTCGATGCCCTTCTTTTCGGTCAGCCGGCAGACCGAGATGAAGGACAGTGTGTCCCGTTCCCAGGAACGCCAATGGTAGCCGATCTCACCGGGCCGCACGCCCATATGGTGAACCATGACTTGCGCCGGGGGTGCGCCGACGCCGATCAGGGCGTCGCGGAAAAACGCGTTCACCGGGAGCTGGAGAACACCCTTGTCGAAGACAACCTTGTAGCGCGTGAGTGTGTTGTCATGCAGCGGTTCGCCGACATCGCGGCCGTGGAATATGGTCACCAAAGGAGCGGAAATCCGGCCTCGTTTCATGGCGCGGGCGACGCGCATGCCGTTATTGCCGAAATGCGCGACGATCACATCGGCGTTCTGCAATTTGCGCGCAAAAGCGATGTCGACGGCGGTCGAGAGCTTATCCCAGAACCTGCCCGACCATTTCCTGAGCGTCGGGCGAAAGCGCCCCAGCCCGCCCCACCAGCAGACGACCTTGCCAGGGAGAGCCTGCCAGCGGCGATCGTCGATGTTGCTGTCCTTGCCGAAGGACGTCTCGTTGCAGACGACGCCGACTTGCATGCCGCGCTCGAGGCACCCTTCTATCTGGTCAAGGACGAAGGTCTCCGACAAAGAGGGGAACTTATCAACTACGAAGCAAATCTTCATCGAATGGACGATCTTTCGAGGCCGGTCGGCGATCTGCTCGCGCGGATGAGGGCTGACGCCCGTCGCCGCCGTGCGAGGCGCTTCAAGCGTCTGGTGTTGTGCATGTTGTTGTCCCAAAGCCGCTCACACCCCGGTCAGGCGCAAAAGCGGGCTGTTGGGCGACATAAACGATTTTGGACGAAATGCATCAGGCGGCACGCTCCAGCGCGCCTTGCCTGGCGTTGTCGAGAACGCCGAGGAAGGTCGTGAACTGATTGTCGGGGTTCATTTGCGGCCGCTCCGAAAACAGCTGCGCCGCCGCCGACAGCCGATCGTACTCGGCCTTGTCGCTCCATAGTCGCCTGACCGCGGCGACCCAGTCGTCGAGCGGTGCGTCATAGTCGAGCACAACGCCGCCGGCGCCAATCGCTTCCGGCAGGCCGCCGCGGCGGGATCCGACGACTGGAATGCCGCTGCAATGGGCCTCGGATGCCACCCGCCCCCAAGCTTCTTCCCATTTGCTGGGCGCCAGCAGGATCTTGGTGCGGCCATAGACGGTCTTCATGTCGCTGGTGCGGCTTTCCAGCCTGACGTTGCGTAGCGGCGCGATGATCCGTTCGATCTGCGCCCGGTGGTCGTCGTCGAGCTTCCAGCTTTCGACGAACAGGAACGGGATTTCGGGGCATTGGCCGGCGATGCGCACGGCGAGTTCGAACCCTTTTTCATTGTAAGGATTGATCAGCGTGACGAATTCGCCGGTGGTCGGCGTGCTGTAGAGCCCGGGATTGATGGTCGGCGGGATTACGGTCGAGTCGATGCCGAACTTTTCCTTATAGGTGCGCGCCGTGAATTCGGAGTTGGCGATATAAAGCGCCGAATGCAATTCGCGCAGGTCGCCGGCCAATTCGTGGAATTCGACGTTCCGCAGATAGACCACCAGCGGCACGCCGAGCGCCTGCAGCGCCTTTCCGATCGGCACCGATTTGTGGCACTGCACGACGGCGACATCGGGATCGAGCCGTTCGACGGCGAAGCGGGCCGCCTCCCAGGGAAACCACGCCCGCACGACAGGATAGCCGGGATAGCTGTCGATGACCGCGCGCTGGCGAAGGAGCTTCATCTTGGCGCGCGCCTTGAAACCGAACATGCCGTCACCGAACAGCGCCGCCAGCACCGAGGCGTCATGACCGTGCTCGCGCAGCTGCTCGACCAGATGGTGCGTGCTCGACTGAACGCCACCGCTGAACTGCGGTGTGTAGCCGTTGCCGCCTGCAAACAGAACTTTCATGGACCTGGCTCCTTGCTGGACCGCCCTAGCGTCACGCCGCCATTCTGCCGATGCTGTGGTATTCGATGCCGTGGCGGGCGATGACCTTGGGGTCGTAGAGATTGCGTCCGTCGAAGATGACGGGCCTGGTCAGCGCGTTCTTCAATGCATCGAAGGACGGCGCGCTGAAACTCTTCCACTCGGTCACGATCAAGAGCGCGTCGGCGCCTCGCAGCGCGGCCTCCTTGGTGCCGCACAGTTGCAGGTCGTCGCGCAGCCCGTAGATCGCCTGGCATTCCTGCATCGCCTCCGGATCATAGGCCTGGACATTGGCACCGGCGGCCCAGAGCGCTTCCATCAGCGTGCGGGCCGGGGCCTCGCGCATGTCGTCGGTATTGGGTTTGAAGGCGAGGCCCCACAGCGCAAAGGTTTTGCCTTTGAGATTGCCCTTGAAATAGCGGTGCACCTTCTCGAACAGGACCGACTTCTGCTGGTTGTTGCGCTCCTCGACGGCACGCAGCAGCTTGGCGTCGAACTTGACAGCCTCGGCGGTCTTGATCAGGGCACGCACATCCTTCGGGAAGCACGAGCCGCCATAGCCGAGGCCCGGATAGATGAAGTGGTAGCCGATCCGCGGGTCGCTGCCGATGCCCTTGCGGACCTCCTCGATGTCGGCGCCCAGTTGCTCGGCCAGGTTGGCCATTTCATTCATGAAGCTGATCTTGGTCGCCAGCATGCAATTGGCCGCGTATTTGGTGAACTCGGCACTGCGCACGTCCATCACGATCATCTTTTCGTGGTTGCGGTTGAACGGCGCGTAGAGCTCGCGCATCACCGCCTCGGTGTCCTCGTTGCTGGTGCCGACGATGATGCGGTCGGGCTTCATGCAGTCGCTCACAGCGGACCCTTCCTTGAGGAATTCCGGATTGGAGGCGACGTCGAAAACCAGATCCTCGCGCCCGCGCGCCTTCAGCGTCTCGGCGATCCTGGCCTTTATTCTTTCGCAGGTGCCGACCGGCACGGTCGACTTGCCGACGACGATCTTGGGCGCGTCCATCTCACGACCGATAGCCTCGGCGACGGCCAGCACATATTTGAGGTCTGCCGAACCATCCTCGCCCGGCGGCGTGCCGACGGCGATCATCTGGATCTGTCCATGCTTGATCGCCGCGGCGGCGTCGGTGGTGAACTTGATGCGGCCGGCGGCATGGTTCTCCTTGACCATATTTTCGAGACCGGGCTCGAAGATCGGGACATGGCCCTGGTTGAGCCTTTCGACCTTTTTTGCATCGATGTCGACACAGACCACCTGGTGGCCGACTTCGGCAAGCACCGCCGCCTGTACAAGACCGACATAGCCGATTCCAAAGACAGTCAAATTCATTCGGTTTCATTCCTGTTCAAGGCTTCGGGCGTGTTCAAGCTTCGGTTTTCCGACCACCTTCGGCCCGGCCGGTTCAGATGCGCTTCTAGTTTGTGTTGCATGCCAGCGATTCCGGGAATTGGCAGGGCTGGCCGAGTGCGGTGAACGCAACGCGATCCACCTGCATGGTGAGCTTGCGGCCCGGATCCGAGAACGGCCCCATCCAGCCCTTCATCGTGTCGCTGCCCCACAGGCTGAAATAGATCCTTTGCGAATGGGTGGGCAGCTTCGCCGGATCGGTGATCTCGTGGACAAGCTTGCCGTTGACGTACCAGCGCAGCCGGTCTTTTTCCCAGACGAAGGCGTAGTCGTTGAAGGCCTTGTCGGTGCCGCCGGCGACGTCGACCAGTTTCTCGTTCTTGCCTTTGCCGGCTATGTAGGCGTTGACCTGAACCTTGGACGTGTCCTTGGTCAGCACCTCGAAGTCGATTTCATCATGCGGCTGCTTGTCGGCATCGCCGACGAAGCTGAAGAATGCCGCGTTGACGCCGGAGCCCGTGTCGGTCTTCATCCGCGCCTCGTAGGTGCCGTAGCCGAAGCGCTGCTTGGTCTGGATCTCGGCGCAGGCGAATTCGCGATCCTTCAGCTTGCGCTTCTCGAAACCGAGCGTCAGCATGCCGTCGGAAAGCCCGATCAGGTTTTTGGACCAGGTGCAGTTCTGATGCTTGCCGTTCGTCCAGCCGTCGGAAATGTACCAGCGCGCGCGACTGAGGCTGGTGAAATCATCGACAAAAGACGGCG
Source organism: Mesorhizobium sp. M0048 (assembly GCF_040323405.1). Classification (NCBI taxonomy): domain Bacteria; kingdom Pseudomonadati; phylum Pseudomonadota; class Alphaproteobacteria; order Hyphomicrobiales; family Phyllobacteriaceae; genus Mesorhizobium; species Mesorhizobium sp. M0048. Next base: position 95,153 of record NZ_JAMYUV010000012.1, read on the forward strand.
CGGTTGGCAGATCCTGCGCACGGACGGGTACAAGGCCCGCAACCAGACTGACGAGAACGATCAGCAGAAACGCGCCGTCTGAACGGAGCGGCCGCAGCTTGCCTGAGATCGGGCGCGTGAACGGGGTGCCGCGGGGTGCCGGGGCGGACGTGCTTTTAAGATCTGCATTCATATCAAAACTCACCTTGTGCTGTGCGCCCCCAAAGCGATCGTTCGAACCGTGACGAAACAACCTGATCTTGACCTCTGTCGCTCCCAAGCTCCGTGTTGTGCCTAAACCATTGCGCCGACCCAGGGTGTTCGCTCAGCCCGTGCCGGAATCGGCGGGCTTCACAAAATCAGTCCTCATGTCGGGACCGTTCTGCCGCTTCGGCTCGAAGATTTCATCCAGCGAATGACGGAGATCCTTCATCATCTGCATCTGGCGCGACAGCGCTGTGATGCGCCGCTCGCAATTCAGAATCGACCTGGTCAGTTCGCCGACTTCGGAAGACCTGCGCGAGGAGACCGAACCGTTCTCCATCGCCTCGACCAGAAAGGCGGCATTGGTGGCCGTTGTCCTGTAGCGGTTCTCAAGTCCGCTCTTCTCCGCCTCGACTTCGGCCGCGATCTGGTCCAGCAGCTTTGCCAAGCGATCGAGGCGCGAGGTGTCGGTCTGCGTGTCGCGCGCCGGATCTCTCGATCGGAAGCGAAAGATCGAGGCCATGTAGTCAGCGCCCCGTCATCGTCGAGCTGGTGAACGGCCTTAGAGCCCGTCCACATTCAAAAGACATTTCTTGCATCGTCCAGCTCCTCCGACAGGGTATGTCTCGGGCCAGTTCGGTTGGCCGTCCAAAATTGCTGCACCGCAACATAGATTGCCATTCCCTGCGCGCATAGGCAACCACCTAGATCGTAAACTCATGAATCTCGTTGAAATGGTGCGAGCCGACCTAAGGGTAACGGAGTGGCTACCGCCATCGCACGTTGACGGGCCTAGCTATCGCTGGCCGTGCTGGTTCCGGCCATGAGGAAGCGCAGCGGCGGCACATGCTGACGCTTCGCGGCGAGGCCGGCGCGGCGAAACAGCGCATCCAGCTTGTCGGAGGCAACGCCGCGGACGACGGCTGTGAGGTTGGACGAGCCGGCCAAGGCGTAGGCCGCGGCCGGTGCCAACCCGCGCTCAGCCTTCACGTCTAAAAACTTCCGCAGCCGGTATTTGTCGCGGATGTGCCGCTCGTGCCTTCTCAGCGCAGCCTTCGATGCCTCCGGCAAACTGTCGATCGCAAGCAGTGCCAGGTCGGCATCGGCCAGATGCTTCAGGTCCTGGGTCTTGTGCCGTCCGCTCAGCGAATCGGCGCGCACGATCGCGCCGTAGCCACAGGATTTGATGACCTTGAAGCGCGCGCCATGGGCAACCGCGCGCGCATAGAGTTCATAGTCTTCACCCAGGCGCAGCTTCTCGTCGTAGCGCAGCCCATGCCGATCGAGGAAGGCGCGGCTGATCACTGGCTTGAGGAAGCCCAGTTCCCCTCGTTGCACACGGCGCCTGGAGATATTGCCATCGACGAAGCCCTCGAAATCGAGGAATTCCGGCTCGGGCGAGAACGGTGGAGCAACGATTTTCGAAACGTCGGTTGCCGCGTCATCCCTGACAAGCATGATGTTGTCTGCGGCGAAATCCCAATCGGTGCTGGCGAACAGTCTGTGAAACCTGCCTTCGAAAAAGAAATCATCAGCGTCCAGAATGCTGATGAACGGCGACCTGGAACCGGCTATCGCGGCGTTGCGTGCAAAGGAGGGGCCGCGATTGACGTCGAAGCGGATGACGGACAGGCGGCCCGTGCCGTCGCCGGCTGCGTGGGCGACTTTCGCCGTATCGTCGGTGGACGCGTCATCGACGACGACAACTTCCGCAACCTCAGGTTCGCGTAATGCCGATGCAATGGCAGCCGGGATTGTCCGCGCCGCATTGCGTGCGGCGATGATCACGCAGACCTGGAATGATGTCATGGACATGCCTCTCGATTGCAGAAGTCGTTGCGGATTTCCTCGCCCCGACCGCTCAATGACCCACCGCCCAACCTGAAATGCATCGGCCCAAACGCCTATGCTGCAAGTGCGAAGCAAGCATCGCCAAAATCATCGGCGCCGTCCAGTTTTTCATTCTGCTGGGTGTCATGGCCCGGCTGGGCAGGCGGCGAGCCTCAATCGGGATGGCTCCAGAAATGCGCCGCTTGGCAGAGCCGTTCCTACACGCTCCATCAGAGCGCTCGACTGGCGGAAAACCAGTTGCTGGTCCTGGCCGACCGGACTGCGGCGGGGCGGAGCGAGCGCGTCGAGGCCCGCAGTGTCAAGGAAACGAAAGAACAGGAATGCCGACTGCCGGTGTTGTCGAGGCGAGCAATTCGTCAGAGGACCGGCGAGCTTAACCATAGGTCACATGGACATCGCAGACCCGGCCAGGCCCGAAATCAGTGAAGGCCTCTCCTTGCGCTGAATTTCTCGCCTTCGGCCGCCTCGTTCGAACTCAGCTTTCGTTCAGCGTCGCGAATTTTGTCGGCCGGGGTCGGGGCATTTCTGGCGACCATGGCAAAGACCAGTAGAAAATAACCCATTTGGATGACTATGGCACAGCCGATGACGCGAAACAGCGTCGTACCGAGCGAGGCGCCGCCCAAATAGGACCAGACGATCACGATCGCCAGCGCAAAACACATTCCGATAATGAACTTTGGCAGTGACATACCCGATAGCCCATCCACCGGCTCGGGAAAAAATGTCGACAAGCCCACCCCGAGCACCTCCCTTAAACTCTGCGAGCTTATTTAGGTTGCCCGCTTCTGGCCGGTTGCTTCCGGCCTAGCCCAATCTGTCCATTAGTCCGACAGAAACAATTTGCAACTCTATTGAGCCGCGCAATAGCCGGCAAGGGCAGCTGCGGAATAAATTTTAAACGAATCCTCGGGATCGACTCTGCCATGGTGCAATGCACACGTCGGCATCACCACTGATTGCCGGATATCGACTCGCTCCAGTAAGATTTATGATATCGACTAGTATTTTATCACAACATCAGTCGTTATTTCGAAATTCTAAATGACGACAAAGCTCCACAACAGGGTATAATGAGCGATTCGCCTAAAATCAGCCTCAAAATTGGACTAGCTTTTCCAAAATTGCCCATAATCCGTCTCTTTTGCGACATAAAGGCGAAATTTTGTGCAGGACGAGTTTATTATTTAGTCAGTTCATGACGCGACTATTACAGCCGTCTGGGAAATTGTGTGTTGCGCTGCAGCATTTTTTTGGTATCGTGCGGTAAACCATCCGTTCAACGTATGGAGTTTACGCATGAGGGACGTAGCCAAGCCGGCCGATGCGGATTTTTCGCAGGCCGGTGTCGATTTTCCGCCACCGATCGGCGGCCTGCTCAAACGCAGCTTCGATATTGCCGGTTCGCTGATCGGCCTGGTCGCTCTCAGCCCGCTGTTCGTGATGATAGCGCTGCTTGTCAAGTTTTCCGATGGCGGGCCGATTTTCTATGGTCATAGCCGGATCGGCCGCGGAGGACGGATTTTTCCGTGCCTCAAGTTCCGCACCATGGTTCCAGACGGCGAGCGGGTGCTTGCTGCCTATCTCGCCGCGAATCCGGAGGCCAGCGCCGAATGGATCGCGACCCGCAAGCTGAAGAACGACCCGCGGATCACCCGCGTCGGAGCGGTGCTGAGGAAGCTCAGCCTCGATGAGTTGCCGCAGATCATCAACATCCTGCAGGGGGATATGAGCCTGGTCGGGCCTCGTCCCGTGGTGCGCGACGAGCTGGAGATTTATGGCAATTCGGCCGTCTATTACCTGAAATCGCGCCCCGGCCTGACCGGGCTATGGCAGGTCAGCGGACGCAACGACGTTTCCTACGACAGCCGCGTCGCGTTCGACAGGCACTATGTCGAGAACTGGTCGATGTTCGAAGACATTCGCATCATCATCAAGACCGTACCTGCGGTCTGGATGTCGCGAGGCTGCTACTGACGGCCGCTTGCTGGCCGTACATCGAGGAGCAGCTGTCCAGAATTCGGGCCCGAAACTCAGGCCCCTAACTCAGGCATCGGCAGTTCATCGGGCGGGGCAAACCAGATCGGAAACGCTCAGTTGAAAGCAGATATAATCGATATTTTTTGCACCGGCATTCTCTCCAGACGCATGCGGCGAGTACGACTTTTGACGACTTGCCTTACAGTGGCGACCGGCCTGACGCTGTCGCTAGCCCTGCCACAGTTTGCCTTCGCCGACGACTATCGGCTTGGAGCACAGGACAAGCTGACCATCCGCGTGGCGGAATGGCAGACCGTCGAAGGCACGTTCCGCGACTGGTCGGCCATCAATGGAGAATACACGGTCGGGCCCGCTGGAACCTTGTCGGTTCCCTTCGTCGGCGAGATGCCCGCATCCGGCAAGACGACTTCGGAGATCGCCGCATCGCTCGGCGAGGCGCTGCAGCGCAAGCTCGCTCTGGCCGACAGGCCGGAGGCTTCCGTCGAAATGGCGCAGTACCGGCCATTCTACATCTCCGGCGAGGTGCAAGCGCCTGGCCAGTATCCTTGTGTGCCTGGGTTGACCGTGCTGAAAGCGATGAGCATTGCCGGCGGAGCCCGGCGGACCCCGGAGAGCGGACAGCGCTACGATCGCGACCTGATCAATGCCAAGGGCAATTTCGACGTACTACAAGACCAATTGGTCAGGCTGACCGTCAAGCGCGCCCGCATCGAAGCGGAACTGGCGGACAAGCCGACATTCGCGGTGCCGAAAGAGGTGGCCGACGATCCGAAGCTGCCCAGCATCGTTGCCGATGAGACGGCGATCCTGGCAGCCGACCAGAAGAAACTCAAGCTGCGCTTGCAGGCGCTCGACGATTTGAAGGCGCTGCTGCAGAGCGAGATCGATTCGCTGCAGAAAAAGATCGTCAACCAGCAGAAGCAGGTTGATCTGGCGAAGGAGCAGCTCAACGGCATCGGCTCGCTGGCGCAAAAGGGCCTGGTCGTCAACACGCGGGTTTTGAACTCGCAGCAAACCATCGCCGACCTTGAGGGCCAGATCCTGGATTACGAAACGGCGATTCTCACGGCCAAGCAGTCGATCAGCAAGGCCACCCAGGACGCCATCGATCTCGAGAACACTCAGAACTCCAGCCTCGCGACCGACCGGCAACAGACGGAAGCCGATCTCAACGAGGTGACGCTGAAGCTGAACATGGAAAAGGCCCTGATGTCCGAAGCCTTGTCGGGCAGCCCTATGCCGCAATTCTATGGCAACAACGAACCAGCGGCCTTGTCTTTTTCCCTGGTGCGGGTGGTCGACGGCAAGACCAGCGAAATCACCGCCGATGAAGACACGCCGGTGCTGCCAGGGGACGTGATCAAGGTCAAACCGGCGCCCCTGGCCATCCAGTAGCTTCTTTCCACCGGAGCGAAGCACCAACCCCGTGGGCAGCGGTCTGCGGGGTTTTTGCTGTTTGGGATCCGCCCGCTCTAACCTCGCACGGCGTCCGGTTCCTCCAGATGATTCACGGCGTTCCACCGGGAAGCAGCGACGGCCGGCACCCTCACCAGCTTGAAGTAGCTATAGTACAGCAGGAACGATCCCATGATGTAGGGATTGAGGGTCTCGACCTCGACGAAGGATCGGATGAACAGAAGCACCATGACGCCGGCAAGAATCACGGAGTCGGCTTGCCATGTCCTGAATATCAGCGCCGAGACGTGACCCCAGAGCGTGCGCAGGATAATCAGCGAAAGCAGTGTCGCGCCGACGAAGCCGAGTTCCACCAAGGTCTCGATGTAGGTGTTGTGGAAGTGGAAGCCGCTTCGCGCGGCGATGTAGAATTCGTTCCACAGCCGCTCGGCCTCGGAGAAGCCCTGCACCCAATAGGCGGCGTAGCCGACGCCGAGCATGGGCGATTGCTGCGCGGCATTCCAGCCCTGCTGCCAGAGGTAGGTTCGTCCGGTGAGCGTCGAATCCTTGCCGAAAAGGCCAAGGACAAAGTCCATCAGCCCGAGATTCAGCGCAATCACGGTGCAGGCGACCAGCCCGCCCGCACCGATCATGAAAATCACCCGGCGATGGCGGAGCGAAAGCACCTTGCCGATGGAAAGCAGGGCGACCAGAGCGAGAACCGCCGGGGTCGATGCCATCGAAGTGGCCGAATGCGACACGACCAGTAGATAGCCTGATAGAAGGACAATCGGTACGATCAACAAAAAGCTTGTCCGGCCCCGCCTGAGAAAGGCGAGGTAGACAACGCAGAAATAAATGCCAAGCGATGCGACAAAGCCGATCTGGTTCTTGGAGCTGAACGCGCCGACGAAATTGTACGTCCCATCGAGAACGTCGTAGGAATAACTCGCGACCTTGAGCGAGTAGAGCAGGACGATGAAAATCCCGATCAGGGCGCCTATGGTCAAGGTCCGGACGCTGACGGTGCGTGCGGCAATGTAGGCGCAGGCGATATGGGAACAATATTGGACGGCCGTCCTTGCCGTGGTGCCGGGAGCTGCCGACCAGAACACCGAGAAGCAGACATAGGTTGCAAAGGCCAGCGGAAGCCAGGCGCTGGAAGCGTGCCTTAATATCTTGCGGTAGTCGACCAGGATGAGCGGCAGCCAGACTGCATAGTAGGCCAGGATCATGGCCTGGCCGAAAATGGTCGAGTAGGAGAACGCCCAGATCGAGACGGCAACGGCAAAGCTGCCATAGACCGTGTTCTTGTCCGGATCGATCAACAGAGATTTTGGAATCTTCATCTCGGTATCGGTTTTCCGTCCTTGCAGCTCAATGCCGATTCATGGCCCTATTTCATGGGCCGATTCATCGGATCGATGGGAGCCTCGCCTGCAGGTGCTCGCATTGTGCAGTGCAATATAACGCATCCGGCGCCGCCTGTCACCCGAATGCCAACTGGGCGCGTCGTTCCTGCAGTTCTCGCAATACCGGACGGGACGATTTGGCCAGGAGGCAGTGCCGTCCAATTGCCCGGTGCTGGCCCATCACAAGCTGTTCTGAGGCTGCGAGTCCGTGCTTGAACTTGTCCGCCGTTGACTTCACATTCGCCGCCGATTGGGAGGAAGACGACATGCCGATGAGTTTCGCGGGACGATTTGCCGGACGATCCGCTGTTATCACCGGCGGCGCCTCAGGCATCGGCTTGGCCGTCGCGCAAAGGATCACTGACGAAGGCGGACGTGTTTCGGTCTGGGATCGCGATGCCGCTCAGATCGAACAGGCCAAGGCCATTGTTACAGGCCTGCACAGCGTCACCCTCGACGTCGCCGACCCCATAGCGATCGAAGCCGCCGCAGGAGAGACTATCGAAGCGCTGGGCGCGGTCGACATCCTTGTCACCAGTGCTGCCATCACCGGGCCTAACATGACGACCTGGGAGTATTCCGTAGAGGATTGGCGCCGGGTCATCGACATCAATATCAACGGCGTCTTCTTCTGCAACAAGGCGCTGGTCCCGCATATGCTCGAACGCAATTACGGCAGGATCGTCAACATCGCCTCGATTGCCGGCAAGGAAGGTAACCCGAACGCCTCGGCCTACAGCACCTCCAAGGCGGCGGTGATCGGGATGACCAAATCGCTCGGCAAGGAACTGGCCAAGACCAAGGTGACGGTGAACTGCGTCACGCCGGCGGCTGTGCGCACCGCGATCTTCCAGCAGATGAGCCAGCAGCACATCGACTTCATGCTGTCCAAAATACCGATGGCGCGCTTCGGCGAGGTCGGGGAGGTGGCGGCGCTGATTTGCTGGATCGCCTCCGAGGAATGCTCGTTCACGACGGCTGCCGTCTTCGACGTCTCCGGCGGCCGGGCGACCTACTGAGGCCGGCCCGACGCAAACCGCCCGACGGCATCGCGGCGCCTCAGTCGTGAAGCTCCCGCGAGATCGGCGGGCCGATCGAAAAATCGCTGAATGTCACTTCGAAACCCTCGCGCTGCGGCGAACAGCACATCATGCCGACATCGACCGTTTTCGACGGCGGGAAATAGGCAAGCCGCACCGGTTTCCAGTGCTTGTCGGACGCGTCCAGATACTGGACGCGGATCGTCTCGGCATGGCGGGTCAGGCGGATCCTGACCCCGTCGGGGTCGGCTGGAATGCTGGCCAGCGACCAGTCGGAGGCATCGTTGGTGACGACGACGGAAAAATACGTCAGCCCGTCGGTGTATTCGATGCCGGCCTTTATCCAGTGCGTCTCGCTCAGGCGGACCATAAGCCCGGCCTGATCGTAAAGCACCTCATAGTGCCCCTTGACCGTGACTTCGGCGCTGAAATCGCCCTCGACCTCACGATAGAGGAAATGGCCATTGTCGCGCCAGAAGCCGTAGAATGTCTCGCGCCAGAAGTCGGTCTCCTTGCCGGTCCGTACATGCACCGTATTGTTGCCGAAGGCGTGGTGCGGCGGCGGATTGAGCCAGGTCAGGGCCGTATTCTCAGATGTCATCGATTTGCTCGCCTGCCTGGCTGGTCTGCCGCCTTTTCTTAGCCGGCAAACGTGTAAGCGGTCTTCACCGTGGTGTAGAACTCTGCGGCATAGCGGCCCTGCTCGCGCGGGCCGTAGCTCGATCCCTTGCGTCCGCCGAAAGGCACGTGGAAGTCGACGCCGGCCGTCGGCAGGTTGACCATGACCATGCCGGCTTCCGAATTGCGCTTGAAGTGCGTGGCATGCTTGAGGCTCGAGGTGCAGATACCGGACGTCAGCCCGAACGGCGTGTCGTTGGCCACCGCCAGCGCCTCGTCATAATCCTTGACGCGGATGACGTTGGCGACCGGTCCGAAAATCTCCTCGCGCGAGATGCGCATGGCGTTGGTGGTTTCGGTGAACAGCGCCGGCTGCAAATAGAAGCCGCGGGTTTCACGATCGAGCCGCTCGCCACCGAAGGCAAGGTCCGCACCTTCCTGACGGCCGATGGCGATATAGTCTTCGTCCTGTTTGAGCTGGCTCTGGTCGACAACCGGCCCGATCTGGGTCTTGGCGTCGAGAGCGTCGCCGACGACTAGCTTGGCCATGCGGTCCTTGAGCGCCTCGACGAAGCGGTCGTGGATGCCGTCCGTCACCACCAGCCGGGACGACGCCGTGCAGCGCTGGCCGGTCGAGAAGTAGGCACCGTTGATAGCGCAGTCGACGGCGACGGCAAGGTCGGCATCGTCGAGCACTACAAGCGGGTTCTTGCCGCCCATTTCGAGCTGGAACTTGCGCATGTGCTCGACACTGGCGGCGGCGACGCGTTTGCCGGTGCCGACCGATCCGGTGAAGGTGATCGCGTTGAGGTCAGGACTGTCGAGCATGGCCTGGCCGACCACCGAACCTTTGCCCATGACCAGATTGAGCACACCCTTGGGCAGCCCGGCGCGGTGCAGGATGTCGACAATAGTCCAGGCGCTCTCCGGAACGAGTTCCGCCGGCTTGAAGACGACGGTGTTGCCGTAGGCCAGCGCCGGAGCGATTTTCCAAGCCGGAATGGCGATCGGGAAATTCCACGGCGTGATGATGCCGACGACGCCGACTGCTTCGCGGGTGATCTCGACGCCGACGCCGGGCCGCACGCTCGGCACCAGCTCGCCCGACAGGCGCAACGCCTCGCCGGCGAAAAAATCGAATATCTGGGCGGCCCGCACGGTCTCGCCGATGCCCTCGACCAGCGTCTTGCCTTCCTCGCGCGCCAACGCCCGGCCGATTTCATCTTTCCGCGCGGTGATCTCGTCCGACGTTTTCCTCAACACCGCATGGCGGGCCAGCAGGCCCGATCGAGACCATGCCGGAAAAGCCGCTTTCGCCGCCGCGATGGCCTGCCGAGCGTGCTCCGCGCCTCCCGATGCATATTCGCCGACCACGTCGTCGAGATTGGACGGGTTGATGTTGCGGGAGCCGGCATCGCCTACCCACTCGCCATCGATGAGGTTCTTTCGAAACGGGATCATGTCGCTGTCTTCCTTGTCGTCCTTCGATCGCCGTCTATCTGGACCACCGACCGCCGCACCGCAAGGCCGAAGAAGGCAAACTTCTCCTTCTCGACAGGCATGTGATAGGTGTCGGGGGCGGGAAAAGACGATTCTAGTGTGGTGCGACGCGGATCGCACGGGAGGTGAAGTATCATGTCCGACAGCGCCTTGCCCCTGGTGATCAGCGCACCCGAACCGCGCACGCTCGACCTGATCTTCACGCCGGCTGCGCTGGCGAACTTTCGATCGAAATACCGCATCGTCGAAACATCGCCCGAAGCGGTGGCGGTGCTGCCGGCCGATATCCTTGGCGAGGCGCGCTACATCGTCGGCCAGCCACCTATCGCGCCGGAGACGCTGGAAAAAATGAAGGCGCTGCGCTGCATCTTCAATGTCGAGAGCAACCTCATCAACAACATGCCCTACGAGACGCTGTTTTCGCGCGGCATCCATGTCGTCACCACCGGGCTGGTGTTTGCCGAACCGGTGGCCGAACTCGGCCTTGCCATGGCGCTCAACCTCGCCCGTGACATCGTCGACGCCGACCTCGCCTTTCGACAGAGCAAGGAGCGTTGGGGCGGCGACAGCAACCGGACGGCGCGGCTTCTTTCCGGCGCGGACGTCGGCATCATCGGCTTCGGCGATCTTGGCCGTGCGCTCAACCGGCTGCTGTCGGGCTTTCGCACGCGGACAAAAGTCTTCGACCCGTGGCTGCCGCCGTCGATCCTGATCGAAAACGGCGTCGAGCCGGCCTCTCTCGACGACGTTCTGTCGAACAGCGATTTCGTCTTCGTCGTCGCTTCGGTGACTAGCGAAAACCAGGGCTTCCTCGGCGCCGAGGCGTTTGCCAGGATGCGCAAGGGAGCCGCTTTCATCCTGCTCAGCCGAGCCGGCGTGGTCGATTTCCCGGCACTGATGGACGCCGTCCGCAGCGGCCATATCGTCGCCGCCAGCGATGTTTTTCCTGAGGAGCCGCTTGCCCAGGATCACCCGGTCCGCACATTGCCGGGGTTCCTGCGCTCCGCCCACCGGGCCGGTGCGCTCGACATCGCTTTCAAGCGGATGGGCGACATGGTGCTGGAAGACATGGACCTGGTCGACCGCGGCCTGCCGCCGATGCGTTCGAAGCGGGCCGAGCGTGAGACCGTTTCGCGCATGCGTTCGAAGCCGGTCGACAAGAATTAGGCCGTCTGCCCGACGGGTCGCACATGCTCAGACGGTGAAGGACCAAAACAGGCAAGCCAGTGTCGCTGCGGCGAAGACGACGAAGAACAGGCTTCGCAACAGGATGTTGCGGCGCAGCTCGTTGATGAAGAGATGGCATCCGACGACTGCCGCGACAAACAGGAACCGCCAGTTCAGCAGCGCCGGGAGCATATCGCGCTGACCGAAAGCAAATCTCGCGGCGAGACATCCAACGATGATCGCAAACAGCACGATGACCGTCCAGAAGATCGCGTCGGCGGCATGTGTCAGGACGATGCCGGCGAGCCTGATCGGCAGAACCATCATCAGGAGTGCGCTGAAAAAATAGACCGCCGCGAGCGGAATGAACGTCCCCGCATCGGCAACGTCGCTCAGGCGCTTGGCGCCGATCGCGCCATAGGGATAGCCATGCCTGGCCACCGTCAGGCTGAGCGCCATCAGCAAGGCCGTCAGCACGGCGGCAAGCGCGAATGAGGTCAGGGCTTTGCTCATGAGGCTCCCGTTCCGAGCGAATCGAAGTCAGAACGTTGGTAGCCCATGGTTTGTAAATTGCTAGTAAGCATCATGCAGCGGCGCGGCAGAGTTCCTCGGCGCATCACTCCGCAGCTTGCAGACGCCGCCCGTCGATAATGGTCTTGATCTCGGCGCGGCAAGAGCCGCAATTGGTGCCGGCGTGAAGGGCGGCGCCGATTGCCGCGACGCTGGTACAGCCGCCGCGTACCGCTTCCGCGATCTGGTTGGCACCGACCCCGAAACAGGCGCAGACGATGGCACCGCGGTCGACGCCGTTGCCGCCCGGGCGCCCGGCGACAATCGCCAGTCGCGCCTGCCGATCGGCATGGTCAGCACCAAGTTGTTCGACCGCCCAGCCGCGCGACACCGCTACCGGCGTAGGCGCAAGATAGAGCGCGCCGACCAGCCGATTGCCTGCGAAACGGGCGAAGCGATGGTGCCCGCCGGCGATGTCGTGATAGGCGAGCGTCTCGCCTTCCATGCCTAACAGCGCGGCGGCCAACCCGGTCCAGTCGCGGCTGTCCTGCAGCGCAATTTCAAGCCGCCAGCCGGCGGGGCTGCGGGCGAGGCTCCAGTAATCGGCGTCGATCGATGCGGGCCGTTCGGCAAGCACGGCGAAGCCGAAGGCTGTGGCGGCGAACCGCTCGATGCGAGCGGCAACATTCTTTGAGGCCGGTTGGCCTGAAATCGCATCGGTCGTCGGCGCGACCAACGCATCGACACGCGCGCGGGCGGAGAACTGATCGGTCCAGTGCATCGGTACGAATACAGAGCCTTGGCGTTGACGCGCCGTCACCAGGGCGCGGACCAGCACCTCGCCATGGGCGGTCGAGACGCGGACGATCTCGGCATCGCCGATGCCGAAGTGCTGCGCATCCGACGGGTGGATTTCGACGAACGGTTCGGCCATGTGCTGCGACAAGCGCGGGCTCTTGCCGGTCCGCGTCATGGTGTGCCAATGGTCGCGCACGCGCCCGGTGTTGAGCACTAGCGGGTAGTCCGGGCTGGTGCGGGTTTGTGCGGCTGGGCGGATAGCAATGAAGCGCGCCCTGCGGTCGGGCGTGTAGAAGCTGCCGTTGGCGAAGAAGCGGGTGGTAAGTGAGGCTCGTCTTGCCTGAACCCCCAAGTCTTTTTCACTTTCAGCCTGAGCACCCCCCTCTGGCCTGCCGGCCATCTCCCCCGCAAGGGGGGAGATTGGCAGCTTTGGCGCCGGCTCTCCCCTTGCGGCATTGGAGATTAGCGAAGGCCGTGATGATAGCCGATCTCCCCCCTTCCGGGGGAGATGGCCGGCAGGCCAGAGGGGGGTGGCTTGGCTCGGCGCTGGCCACTGGAATGGCGCCAACTCCTCATAGGTCTCTGCATCCACATCGGCATAAGCGCCGATGTCGAAATCGCGAGCACTATCATTCTCGAATGCCGACAACGCCGCGTGCTCGGCGAAGATGTCGGCCGGCGACACATGCGAAAACGCCTCGCCAAAACCCATCCGCTTGGCCACTTCGGCGATGATCCACCAGTCGGCTCTTGCCTCGCCGGGCGTAACCAAAAAGGCGCGCTGGCGCGAGATGCGGCGTTCCGAATTGGTGACGGTGCCGTCCTTCTCGCCCCATGCCGCCGCCGGCAGCCGGACATGGGCGTGGCGGACCGTGTCGGTCTCGCCCAGCACGTCCGACACCACGACAAACGGGCAGGCCTTGATCGCCGCTTCGACGGCATCGGCATCCGGCATCGAATCGACTGGGTTGGTCGCCATAATCCACAGCGCCTTGATGCGTCCGTCGGCCACCGCGTCGAACATCTCGACCGCTTTCAGGCCGGGTTTTTCGGCGACAGCCGGCGCGTGCCAGAAGCGCTGCACGCGGTTCCGGTGCTCGGGGTTTTCGATCTCCATGTGGGCGGCCAGCATGTTGGCCATGCCGCCGACCTCACGGCCGCCCATGGCGTTGGGCTGGCCGGTCACCGAGAATGGCCCGGCGCCGGGCTTGCCGATGCGGCCGGTGGCTAGATGGCAGTTGATGATGGCGTTTACCTTGTCGGTGCCCGAAGACGACTGGTTCACGCCCTGGCTGTAGACGGTCACCGTCTTCGCCGTCGCGGCAAACAGACTGTAGAAGCGGCCCAGTTCATCCTCGCCAAGGCCGGTGGCCGCAGCGATGCCGGCCAGGTCGAGCTCCGAGGCGGCGAAAAGCGCTTGCCCGAAGCCGGTCGTGTGTGCCGTGATATAGGTGCGGTCCAACGCGTTGTGCTGGCCGAGATAGGCGAGCAGACCGGTGAACAAAGCGACGTCGCCATCGGGCGCGATCGCCAGATGCATGTCGGCGATGTCTGACGTCATGGTGCGGCGTGGGTCGATCAGCACCACCTTCATCTCGGGCCGCTTTTCCCGGGCCGCGGCGATGCGCTGGTAGAGCACCGGATGGCACCAGGCGAGATTGGAGCCGACCAGCACGATCAGGTCGGCAAGTTCCAGATCCTCGTAATTTCCCGGAACGGTGTCCGAGCCAAAGGCGCGGCGGTGGCCGGCGACGGACGATGCCATGCACAGGCGCGAATTGGTGTCGATATTGGCCGAGCCGATGAAGCCTTTCATCAGCTTGTTGGCGACATAATAGTCTTCGGTCAGCAACTGGCCGGAGACGTAGAGGGCGACCGCGTTGGGGCCGTGTTCGGCAATGGTTTGCGAGAAGGTCGAAGCGACAAGGTCGAGCGCTTCGTCCCAGCCGGTGCGGCGACCGTGAATCTCCGGATGAAGCAGCCTGCCTTCGAGATCGGTGGTCTCGGCCAGCGCTGAGCCTTTGGAGCAGAGCCGGCCGAAATTCGCCGGGTGGTCCGGGTCGCCACGAACGGTTATTTCACCGTCCGCGGCGACCTTCGCCAGCACGCCGCAGCCCACCCCGCAATAGGGGCAGGTGGTCCTCACCTCGCGCGCTTCATCAATCTGCATGGTTCACGCCGCGCGGCTGGCCAGCGCTTCCAGCGCAATGAACAGCCGCTCACCGTCGATCCGCACCGCGATGGTGCGCACCGCGCCCTCGTCGGCGCCAAGCGCCTTGCCTGTCTCCAGCGAGATCACCCAATTGTGCAAGGGACAGGTCACCGCCGTGCCATGGACGATGCCCTGGCTGAGCGGCCCACCTTTGTGCGGGCAATGGTCATCGATCGCAAAGACCTGATCGTCAGCCGTACGAAAGACGGCGATCTTGCCTTCGGGCGTTGCGACGCAGCGCGCACCGCGACGCGGAATGTCAGACAGGGAGCCGATCGATACCCAATTCATGTGGCTATTCCTCTTTTGCGCGTATTCTTGTCCGAAAACCGCATTCCACTTTTCGGGGACACGCGCCTACTCCGCCGCCTGCGGAAAGCCGACCGAAGCCAGCGGCCGGAATTCATGCTTGTCCTTGCCGGAAACGCGTTCCGACCATGGGTCAACCTGCGCGAATTTCT
Source organism: Mesorhizobium sp. M0048 (assembly GCF_040323405.1). NCBI lineage: Bacteria > Pseudomonadati > Pseudomonadota > Alphaproteobacteria > Hyphomicrobiales > Phyllobacteriaceae > Mesorhizobium > Mesorhizobium sp. M0048. The sequence goes on from NZ_JAMYUV010000012.1 coordinate 110,301, forward strand.
GCGAAAAGACGAAGCGGTCGAAATAGGCCTTGCGCTTCTCGCCATCGTCCATGATCTGACGCTTGATCTCGGCGATGCCAATGCGCTTGGCCCATTTGTAGATGCGCTCGAGATAGCGGCCCTGCTCGCGATACATCTGCGTCAGCGCCACGATATGCTCCAGCGCCTCGTCCTCGGTCTTGACCAGGCCAAGCACTTCGGTGCCCTTGATGTCGAGGCCGGCGGCGCCGGCGAAATGGATCTCATAGCCGCTGTCGACGCAGATCACGCCGACATCCTTGCAGGTCGCCTCGGCACAGTTTCGGGGACAGCCCGACACCGCCATCTTGACCTTGGCCGGCGTCCAAGAGCCCCACATGAATTTTTCGATACGGATGCCCAAGCCGGTCGAATCCTGCGTGCCGAAGCGGCACCAGTCGGAGCCGACGCAGGTCTTCACTGTGCGCAGTCCCTTGGCATAGGCCTGGCCGGAGACGAACCCGGCCTGACCGAGATCGGCCCACACTGCCGGCAGGTCTTCCTTGCGGATGCCGAGCATGTCAATGCGCTGGCCGCCGGTGACCTTGACCATCGGAATGTCGAACTTGTCGACGACATCGGCGATGGCGCGCAATTCGGCGGCGTTGGTGACGCCGCCCCACATGCGCGGCACTACCGAATAGGTGCCGTCCTTCTGGATGTTGGCGTGGACGCGCTCGTTGATGAAGCGCGACTGGTAATCGTCGGCGTATTCGTCGGGCCAGTCGCAGACGAGGTAATAGTTGAGCGCCGGCCGGCATTTGGCGCAGCCGCAAGAGGTCTTCCACTCCAGCTCCTGCATGACGGCGGGAATGGTCTTCAGGCCCTTGGCTTTGATCAGCCGGCGGACCTCGTCATGGCCAAGCGAGGTACAGCTGCACATCGGCTGGACCGCCGCGGGGTTGTATTTGTCGCCGATGGTCAGCACCATCAGCTTTTCGACCAGCCCGGTGCAGGAACCGCAGGACGCCGACGCCTTGGTGTGGGCGCGCACATCGTCGAGCGAGGTCAAGCCCTTGGCCGTGATCGCGCCGGTGATCTTTCCCTTGCATACGCCGTTGCAGCCGCAGATTTCCGCATCATCCGGCAAGGCTGCAACGGCCGCCATAGGGTCCAGGGGGGCGCCTCCCTGGTAAGACTGGCCGAAAATGAGCGTGTCGCGCATCTCGGATATGTCGGTCTGCTTCTTCTTGAGATCGTTGAACCAGGCGCCGTCCGTCGTCTCGCCGTAGAGCACGGTGCCGATGATGCGGTCGTCCTTCAGCACCAGGCGTTTGTAGACGCCGGCGGCGGCATCGCGCAGCACGATCTCCTGGCGGTCCTCGCCCTCGGCGAAGTCGCCGAGCGAGAACAGGTCGATGCCGGTGACCTTGAGCTTGGTCGGCGTGTCCATATGGACGAAAGCTGCCGCCTCGTTACCAGCCAGCTGGCTGGCGGCGACGCGCGCCATCTCATAGAGCGGCGCGACCAGCCCGTAGACCTGGCCGTTGACCTCGGCGCATTCGCCGATTGCGTAGATGTCCGGGTCGTTGCTGCGCATGCCGGCGTCGACGACGATGCCGCGATTGACGGCAATGCCGGCTTCCTTCGCCAGCACCGCGTTCGGCCTGATACCCACCGCCATGACGACGAGCGTTGCGGGAATGACGGTGCCGTCGGCAAGCTCCACCCGCTCGACCTTGCCGTTGCCGGTGATCGCCTGCGTGTTGGCCTTGGTGATGACCTTGATGCCGCGCTGCTCGACGGCACGCTGCAGGAGATAGCCTGCGGCCGGATCGAGCTGACGCTCCATCAGCGTCGGCATGACGTGCAGCACGGTGACGTCCATGCCTTGCGAGTTCAAGCCCGCTGCCGCCTCGAGCCCGAGCAGGCCGCCCCCAATGACGACAGCCTTGGCCCGCGACTGGGCGGCAAGCATCATGGCCCGGACGTCGTCCAGATCGCGATAGGTGAGCACGCCCGGCAGGTCATGGCCGGGCACCGGAATGATAAACGGCACCGAGCCGGTGGCGATGACGAGTTTGTCATAAGGCTCGGTCACGCCATGATCGGAGGTGACGGTCCTTGCCTGCCGGTCGATGGCGACGATCTTGTGGCCCTTGTAGAGGGTGATGCCGTGCTTGATGTACCAGCCGTCGCCATGGATGATGATCTCCTCATAGGCCTTTTCGCCCGACAGAACCGGCGACAGCATGATGCGGTCGTAGTTCACGCGCGGCTCGGCGTTGAAGATGGTGACCTGGTAGCGCCCAGGCGCCTTTTCCAGGAGATGCTCCAGCATGCGCCCGGGGGCCATGCCGTTGCCGATGATGACGAGTTTTTCGGTCATGTCCTGATCCACTCCGCTCTCACTCAGCCGCGTAGGAAAGGCCTGAAGCTTCGGCAGACGCCGTGCGCTCCATCCGCCGGATGGAAAAATGCATCCAGGCAAAGCACGTGGCGACGATGACGAAGAGCAGCATGAAGCAGCTCGACCAGACGCCGGTGAGGTCGTTGAGCACGCCGAAGGCGATTGGCAGGATAAAGCCGCCGAGCCCGCCAATCATGCCGACAACGCCGCCGACCGCGCCGACACTCTGCGGATAATAAGCCGGGATGTGCTTGTAGACGGCGGCCTTGCCAAGGCTCATGAAGAAGCCGAGCACACAGGCCACGGCTATGAAGGCGAGCGGGCCGATCTCGAAATGGAAGGCGATCGGCCCGCTGATACCGCGCACGACGTAGTCTGCCGAGGGGAGAGACAGAACGAGAGTCGCGACGGCACTGACAGCGAAGGTGCAGTAGAGCACGGTGCGGGCGCCGATCCGGTCGGAAAGCACGCCGCCATAGGCGCGGAAAATACTTGCCGGAATTGAATAGGCCGCGCCGATCATGCCGGCGGTCGCAAGTCCGAAGCCGTAGACGCCGATCAGGTAGCGGGGCAGCCACAGCGACAGCGCCACGAATGCACCGAAAGCGAAGAAATAATACAAGGCGAAACGCCAGACCTGCAGGTTCTTGAGCGGCGCGAATTCCTGCAAGAAGCTTCTCGCGGGTGCAGCCTTGCCGTCGCGGCGCTCGCGAATGACCGGATCGTCGCCGGTCGTGAACCAGAAGACGGCGGCCATGACGACAAGTGCTGCCGCCCAGATCAGCGCGACCGACTGCCAGCCCCAGGAGAGAAGCACGAACGGTGCCAGGAACTTGGTGACCGCGGCACCGACATTGCCGACACCGAAAATGCCAAGCGCCGTACCCTGCTTGCCGGCCGGGAAGAAGCGCGAGACATAGGCGACACCGACGGCGAAGGAACCGCCGGCGAGCCCAACGCCTAGCGCAGCGGCCAGCATCTGCCCGTAGGTGTGCGCAAACGCGAGCAGGAAGGTCGCGACTGCCGCCGCAAGCATGGTCGCGGTGTATACCAGCCGACCGCCAAAACGGTCGGTCCAGACACCGAGCACCATGCGCACAAGCGAGCCGGTGAGGATCGGCGTGCCGACGAGCAGGCCGAACTCCGTCTCGTTCAGCCCCAGTTCCTGCTTTATGCGCACGCCGATGATTGAAAAGATCGTCCACACCGCGAAGCAGACGGTGAAGGCGATGGTGGACATCAGAAGCGCCTGCCGGGGAGCAGTGTCCTGGCTGGGCGCGGCAGGGAGATTTGCGGTCATTTTCTGGCTCCGGTTTGCGGCGTGGGGGGCGGCACCGCCCTTGGCTGTTCGTTCGCGACTGTCAGCGGCGCGGCATCGGCGAACTGGTTGAAACCGAGCTGTGCACGGTCACTTCGAAACCTTTGCCGTCAGTCTTGGCGCCAGCGGGAAAGAGGACGAGCGCGGCGGTGAACAGCACGCTGCTGGCCAGAAAAATGGCGGCGCGTGAATTCCGCGAGGCACGCGCCAGTTCCGATCCGTTTCGTCATCGTCGTCTCCGGTTGGCGCCGCTTGGGACCAGCGCCGTCGATTGCGTCAAAACAAAAAAGCCGCCGGCCAGGTCTTCGCGTCCGGGATTCCGGGAGCGCGTGTGGACCTGAGCGGCAGCTTTGCCTGTGGCGCCCGCCATTGGACGCCGTGTCACTTGGCCCTTGCGGGCCTTACATTTTGGAAAGCAGGAAGCGTGCCAATTCGACAGCGCTCTTAATTATCGAATGAAATCAATATGAACCGCAGCCGCGCGACTTTTGACCAAGCTCGGCAGCGGATCAAAGATTAGTCAAGATGCCTTGCACAGCAGCATAATATTTGTGCAATGCGGTAGATTGCCCATTGCCGATGCAGATTTCCAATGATGATGACGCGTTAGCCCGTTATGGCCTCACTCCGCGGCTTCGACGAAGCGGTGGCGTTCGTAGAGGAATTTCAGCACCGCCTCGCGGCAGCGTAGGAAGGTGCGGTCGGAGGAAAGCTCGATGCGCCGACGCGGCCGGGCCAGCGGCACGGGAAGAACCTCGCCGATGGTGGCCGCCGGCCCGTTGGTCATCATGACGATGCGGTCGGACAATAGCACCGCCTCGTCGACATCGTGAGTGATCATGATCGTCGTCGAGCCGAGCCTCGAATGGATATCCATCACCGCGTCCTGCAGATGCGCACGGGTCAGCGCGTCGAGCGCCCCGAACGGCTCGTCGAGCAAAAGAATCTTCGGCTCCATCGCGAGCGCGCGCGCAATGCCGACGCGCTGCTTCATGCCGCCCGAAATCTCCGCTGGGCGCTTGTCTTTCGCATGCGCCATCTGCACGAGATCGAGATTGCGCATGATCCAGTCATGCCGTTCGGCCCGGCTCTTTTTGCCGCCGAAGACCTTGGATACCGCGAGGTTGATGTTTTCGTACACGGTGAGCCATGGCAGCAGGCTGTGGTTCTGGAACACCACGGCGCGTTCGGGACCGGGGCTGTCGACCTCCTTGTCCTCCAACAGAACCGCGCCGGCCGAGACCTTGGTCAGCCCGGCGATTAGATTGAGCAAGGTCGACTTGCCGCAGCCGGAATGGCCGATGATCGAGACGAATTCGCCCTTGTCGATGGTCAGTCTTATGTCCTTCAGGACGTCGCTGACCTGGCCGCCGCGCATGAAGGATTTATCGATATGGTCGAGTTTCAGATAGGCCGTCATCGTCCCTCTCCTCACTTTGCCGTTGTGCCGCGGGTGACGAAGACGCCGACCGACGCGACCAGGCGGTCGAGGCAAAAGCCGGTGACGCCGATATAGGCGAGTGCGACGATGATGTCGGGCAGCCGCGACGAATTCCAGGCATCCCAGATGAAGAAGCCGATACCGACGCCGCCGGTCAGCATTTCGGCGGCGACGATGGCAAGCCAGGACAGACCGATGCCGATGCGCAAGCCGGTGAAGATGTAAGGTGCCGCGGCCGGCACCATGATTTTCACGAAGAATTCGAGCTGGTTGAGCCTGAGGATGCGGGAGACGTTGCGATAGTCCTCTGGAATGTTGCGGACGCCGACGGCGGTGTTGATGATCACCGGCCAGATCGAGGTGATGAAGATGACGAAGATTGCCGACGGGCTGGAATCGCGGAACGCCGCCAGCGACAGCGGCAGCCAGGCGAGCGGCGGTACCGTGCGCAGAATCTGGAACACCGGATCAAGGCCGCGCATCGCCCAGATCGACTGGCCGACCAGAGCGCCGAGCGCGACGCCGACGACCGCCGCAAGGCCAAAGCCGATGGCGACGCGCTGCAGCGAGATCAGCACCCGCCAGGCGAGCCCAATGTCCTGCGGGCCATTGTTGAAGAACGGATGGGCGATCAGGTCATAGGCCTCGTTCCAGACCTGGCTTGGCGGCGGCAGGCTGGCCGTCGGCGACGAACAGGCGACCTGCCAGACGACGAGCATGAGGGCGACGACGATGACCGGCGGCACCAGCGTGCTGGCCAGCTTGCCTGCGATTGCGGCCGGGTCGAAGCGACGCCGCGCCCTGGCGGTGAAGGCGATGATTTCGGCGGGCTTGGAAGGCGCGGGGAACGGCTTCACCTTGCGGTCCTCGATGGCTTGGATAGACATTTCTCGAATGTTCCTTTGGCATTTGGCGACAAGCGGCGCCGTTGCGCTTGCGGCGACAAACGGCGCGAGCGCCGTTTGCACCGTTCAGGCCGATGCCTTGATCTTCAGGCTGTCGAGATAGGCGGACGGGTTCTCCGGATCGAACACCTTGCCGTCGAAGAAGGTCTCGACGCCGCGCGATGAAGACGCCGGGATATCGGCCGCGGCGACACCAAGATCCTTGGCCGCTTCGCGCCACAGATCCTCGCGATTGACCTGGGCGACCAGCGCCTTGATGTCGGTGGTCGGCGCGAACTTGCCCCAGCGGATGTTTTCGGCGAGGAACCAGCTGTCGTGGCTCTTGAAGGGATAGGACACGCCGCCCTGCCAGAACTTCATGTAGAGATCTGTGCCGTTGGCGACGCGGCCATTGCCGTAGTTGATGTCGCCCTTGAGGCGGCCGATGATGTCGGCGGTCGGCACGTTCATCCATTGCCGCTTGCCGATGATGGCGGCCATCTCGTCCTTGTTTTCCTTGGCTTCGCACCATTGCTGGGCTTCCATGACGGCCATCAGGATCGCCTTGGTGGCGTTCGGATACTTGTCGATGAAGGCGGCGCGCAGGCCGAGCGCCTTTTCCGGATGGCCCTTCCATAGCTCGCCAGTGGTAGCGGCGGTGAAACCGACGCCCTGGTGGACGAGCTGCTCGTTCCACGGCTCGCCGACACAGAACACGTCCATGTTGCCGACCTTCATGTTGGCAACCATCTGCGGCGGCGGCACGACGATGGTCGAGACGTCCTTGTCGGGATCGATGCCGCCGGCGGCCAGCCAGTAGCGCAGCCAAAGGTCGTGCGTGCCGCCCGGGAAGGTCATGGCGGCCTTGACCTCCTTGCCTGCGGCCTGCTTGGCGGCGAAGGCATCCTTCAGCCTGGAGGCGTCGAGGGCGACGCCGGTGGCGGCATATTCCTGGGCAACGGAAATGCCCTGGCAGTCGTAGTTGAGGCGCGCCACGATCGCCATCGGCAGCGGCTGCTTGTTTTGCGTCACCTTGCCGGTGTGCATCAGATAAGGCATCGGCGTCAGGATATGGGCGCCGTCAATGCCGTTGGCTTCGCCGCCGAGCACCAGATTATCGCGCGTCGCCCCCCAGGAAGCCTGCTTGAGCACCTCGACATCGGGCATGCCGAATTTCTCGAACAGGCCTTTCTCCTTGGCGATCATCAACGGTGCTGCATCAGTCAATGCGATGAAGCCGAGCTTGGCGCCTGTGACTTCCGGTACGGCGGTAGCCGCATAGGCGCCGGAGGGCAGCAGCGCACGCGCCGCGGCCAGCGTTGCCGCGGTGGCCGCGCTGATCCTCAGGAAATCGCGGCGGCTGATCGCCGTTTGGGCGGAATGGCTCTTGATGCGTTTCGTCATCGTCATCTCCGGTTGGGCGCGGCTTGGGATCGGCGCCGTCGATTGCGTGTTCGATCAAAACAAAAAAGCCGCCGGCCAGGCCGCGCGCGTCCGTCCATCCGGGATCGCGTGTTGACCTGAGCGGCAGCTTTGCCTGTAGCGCCCGCCATTGGACGCCTATTCCGTGACCCCGAGAAGAGTCTGCCTATTGCAACGCAGGAACCGTGCCAGTTTCGGAATGGATGATAAACATCAATGAGATCAACGGCATGCCAAAATCGTCGGCGCCCCGGCCCGCCGGGCGAGCAAGCCAAAGATTGTTCATTAGCGCAGTTGCACGCACATTTTTTGTGCAGTGCACAAGAATGGCGCGGAAATGATCAGGCTTCAGCGCGCGCCAATTTCTGGCCGGCAATGTAGGCGTCGATCTCGTCGGGATCGAAGATCTGGCCATCGAAGAAACCGTCGGGACCGAGCACCAGGCTTGCCCCCGCCGAACCAACTGGGGTCGCGGCCTTCAGCGCGCCCTCGACCTTGGCATTGGCACCGGGAAGCGCCACGCCAAGCGGCTTCAACGCCGAGCGGTAGAGATCGGGGCGATAGCAGTCGCGGGCAATAGCGAGGTTTTCCGGCGTGTGCGCGACATGCCCCCAGCGCACCATCTGCGTGTAGAACCACAGCGCATGGCTCTTCCACGGGAAGTTCGCCGCCTTGTTGAAGGGCAGAAAGAAGTCGCCGACGCTCAGTTCGGCACCGCCGCCGAGCGCCAGATGCCCGCTGAGGATCGGCATCTGCAGCGCCGGCGCCAGGCCGAGAAAGGCCGGCTGCGCCATCAGGGCCGCGAGTTCGCCACGGTTTGCCGGGTCCTGGCACCAGCGCGCCGCATGATGCAGCGCGCGCAGCAGAGCCGAAAGCGCGTCAGGCTCTCTTTCGGCCCATGCCTTGCGCACGCCGACGACTTTCTCCGGGCTGGTCTTCCAGATGGCCGCCTTGACCGTGGCGATATGGCCGGTGCCGGCGACGACCGCGGCGCTGTTCCAGGGTTCGCCGACGCAGTAACCGTCGATCCTGCCGGCGGCGAGCGCGTCGGCCATGAATGGCGGCGGCACGATGACGATTTCGATTTCACGCGACGGGTCGATGCCGCAGGCGGCGAGCCAGTAGCGCAGTTCGTAGTTGTGCCCGGAGTGCGGATGGACGACGGCGAAGCGCAGCGGATCGCCGCCGCCATTCGCCCGATCACGGATCAGCGCTCGCAACGCCTTACCGGCCCGCGCCGGATCGAGATCGGGCCGGGCGCCGTGCGCGGCCATGCCGGCCCAGACCGCGTTCGAAACCGTCACGCAATTGCCGCCGAGGCCGAGCGAGAACGGCACGACGGTGTCGGAGGCGAGCGGCGTCAGCCCCAGATTGCAGGCGATCGGCATCGGCCCCAGCATATGCGCCAGGTCGAAATGGCCGATGGCGATGCGGTCGCGGATGTTGGCCCAGGACGTTTCCCGGTTGAGCGTCAGGTCGATGCCTTCACGTAGGGCGAAGCCGATTTCCTTCGCCGCGACAAGGATGGCGCTGTCGAAGAGCGGCATGAAGCCAACATTGATCCGGTGCTCGGCCGCCATTCTCAACTCTCCTCGGGATCCAGAAGCCCTGCCGCCGTCACCAGGCTCTGCGCGATTTCGGCGATCTTGCGGTTCTGGTTCATGGCTGTCTTGCGCAGCAGCGTGTAGGCCGCGTCCTCCGACAGGCCGCGCGACTTCATCAGGATGCCCTTGGCGCGATCGATCACCTTGCGGCTCTCCAACTCGCTGCGGGCCTCTTCCAGTTCGCGCGCCATGCGCGAGAAGGCGTTGAAGCGGCTGATCGCCATGTCGAGGATCGGCTTGACCCGCTCCTGGCGCAGGCCGTCGACGACATAGGCCGACACCCCGGCTTCCACCGCTGCCTCGATCGACGCCTGGTCCGAGCGGTCAACGAACATGGCGATCGGCCGCTTCACCACGCGCGAAAGCTGGAACATGTTTTCGAGCATGTCACGGTTGGGATTTTCGAGATCGATGACGATGACGTCGGGTTCGATCTCGGCGATCCGCCGCGCGATGCCGGCGACGTCGTGGATGACCGTGACCTGCTGATGCCCTGCCTCCCGCAGTCCCGCTTCGATTATGGAAGCGCGGATGTGGTTTTCATCGATCACCAGGACAGTGAGGGATTTGCGGATCATGCCGCATTTTGCGCAGGCGAGGCGATTGTGCAATGCGGCATAGCGAGATTCACGGAAACAAAGCCGACGCCGCCTGAGGCACTGGACGCGACGGCCGGCGCGACGCGGGCGGCGGTCGGCGACAACGAACGGGCAACACGCCTGTCCGGCGTCTGCGCCTGGCAGGCGATCACCGCGCTCAACGTCATCTCGAGCCTGCTCGCCGGCACTGCTCTACATCGGCCTGATCAGGCGCTGTCGCTCGCCGAACCGCTGGTGCTGCCTTCGGTGGCAGCCGCCATCGTCGGCGGCACCTCGATCTTCGGCGGTCGCGGCGGCTACATCGGCACGATCATTGGGGCGCTGATCCTCACCCGAAACGCTGTGCGGTCGATAGTCATGGGATTTGAAAGCGTCCTTCACGGCTGCAGGCCAGATATCAGTCGTCGTTGACAAGACCACCGCGTGAGGATAATGAACACGATCATACAGGTTCACTGAACAGGTATCTAAATGAAGCGCGCTCGGTTCAACTCTTTCCCGGCACGGGCAAGCCCGAGCAGATCGCCACTGTTCTCGAACATGAAATCCGCTCCGGTGTTCTGGGCTTCGGCGACCGGTTGCAAAGCGAGAACGAGCTCGTCCAGCGTTTCTCCGTCAGCCGTAACACCGTTCGCAAGGGCCTCGAGGAACTGTCAAGCCGCGGACTGATCACCACCAAGGTCGGCATCGGCTCTTTCGTCACCTTCGATGGCAACCCCGTCGATGACTCAATCGGTTGGTCGCGGGCGCTCGCCAACGCCGGCGCCAATGCCGAGACGCGCACCCTGCGGCTTGAGGTGATCGAGGATCCTGATCTTGCCGCGCTACTTGGTATAGAAAACCCGTTTTTCATCGCTGTCGACCGGGTGCGCACCAATGCCAGCGACGGCCACGCTATTTCCATCGAGCGCAGCCGACTGCCATTGTCGCCCGAACTGGAGGACGTGCCGTTGCGCGGCCTGCGCGAAGGCTCCCTGCACCAGACGCTTCGCGGCGCCGGCCTCATTCCCGACCATGGCGAGGAATGGGTCGGGATCGAAATGCTCAACCCTGAGGACGCCGCAATCCTCGGCTGCCCGCAAGGCACGCCGTTCCTGCGCGGTCGCCGGTTGACGCGTGCGGCCGATGACCGGCCGATCGAATATGTGACCAGCCTGCTCAACCCGGCGCATTTTGCGCTGCATATGAGGTTCTGAGAGATGCCCGACGACACCCGGGACACGACCGATCGGGCTATGGGAGCGCTTGTCGGCGGGGCACTGGGAGATGCGCTGGGCATGCCGACGCAGCTTTTGTCGCCGGCGCGGATTGCCGAACTCTACGGCCATGTCGAAGGCTTCATTACTCCTTTCGCCGACCATCCGGTGTCGAAGGGGCTCCCGGCCGGAACGATCACCGACGACACCGAACAGGCGCTTCTGCTTGGCCGTATCTTGGTCGAATCCGGTAACCGGTTCGACCATGCGCGG
>NZ_JAMYUV010000013.1:0-112607 GCF_040323405.1 Mesorhizobium sp. M0048
CAGGCGAGCCACAAAGCGAAGACGTTCCTCCATCACCGAACACTCTCTCCACGGCATCAACACCTCCCGGCAAAAACCGAAAAGTGTTACCTATGTGTCCGGTCCAAATCGTCACCTATGTCTCGGGCCGCTCACGCATTAAGATAAAGAAGTTGGGCTAGCTACGCCCAGAACGGTGCTACGTCCATAGCGACCTAAGTTATTGCAGCTGATGCGACTTGGCACTTCAAGATACCCTTTGAACCTAACCGCTCTGTGATCTATCACAAACTACCTCGTGGGATTCTTGGGGGAATGCAGTTTTGGTATCCAGTGCCTATCGTGGAAGCCTGTTCACAAGTGACTTTGTGGAAAGCTCCATAGTTGATCTGCACGATTGGCAAGCCCTCACTGGGCACGATCTGAATGCTATACGCACGACGATCAATGGTGTCTTTGCACGGTTCCCTACGAGCCAGACGCCCAACGAGGCCACGACCGAAAACGACCTGATCTGGCCGATTCTCAGAGCGCTAGGTTGGGAGCAGTTCCTGACACAACAAAACCTTACCGCGAGCGGTCGGCAGGACGTTCCGGACGCGCTTCTATTCATTGACGACGCCGCAAAGAGCCGGGCTAATGCTCGTCCCGAAGAATGGCGGCGTTATGAGTTCGGCGCTGCGCTGGTCGAAAGCAAGCGATGGCTTCGGCCGCTCGACCGGCGTTCCGAAAAGCGGGACGAGATCACCGCTCCCTCCACTCAGATGCTGCGCTATCTGCGCCGGGTGGATGACCTGACCAATGGCAATCTCAGGTGGGGCATACTGACTAACGGTCTGCGCTGGCGACTATACTATTCGGGTGCGCAATCCATTGCCGAAGATTTCTTTGAAATCGACCTGGGTCTGTACTTGGCCTCGAAGGCTTCGAGGGTGGATTGTTCGCCCTAACAACCACCGAGCGAAACCACTGGTTCAAGGTCTTCGTACTCACGTTCCGTAGGGAAGGATTCGTCGCTGGTGCCGATCAACGTACATTCCACGACCGCGCACTTGCGGAAGGCAAGTTCTATGAAGAACGTGTCGCCAAGGACTTGTCGGATCTCGTCTTTGGGTTCGTATTCCCCGCGTTGGTCAAGGGCATTGCAGATGCGGCGCCCGGCGGCACTCTCGTTCAGCAAGTACGCGAAGCTGCACTGATCCTGCTCTATCGTCTGTTGTTCATTCTCTACGCTGAGGACCGCGACCTGCTTCCGGTTCGGGAGCCCCGATACGATGACTACAGTCTACGCGAAAAAGTCCGTCTCGACGTAAAGAGGCGCAAAGATGCTAATGATGTGTTCTCAGCGACCGCAGCCCGGTATTGGGCCACTCTTGACGATCTATGCAGGGCCATAGACGCCGGTGATGCTTCAATTGGTTTGCCTCCGTACAATGGGGGTCTGTTCAGCCGTGACAGAGCTCCGCTGCTCGCAAGCATCCGGCTAGGCGATGCCCTGATCGCGAACGTCATCGACGTATTGTCCTTCACCCAGTCGGATGGACAGAGGCATTACATCAACTATCGCGACCTCAGCGTGCAGCAACTTGGTTCGATCTATGAACGACTTTTGGAACATGAGGTCACATGGCAGGATGGCGAGGTTGAGGTCCGGCCCAACATCTTCGCCCGTAAGGCATCTGGCAGCTACTACACACCTGACGATCTTGTCGGTCTCATCATCGAAGAGACGCTTCAGCCTCTCGTCTCACGTTACACAGACGCCTTCAGGGAACAGGCAGAAGCTTTGGGTAATCAATCCAAGGGAGTGAATCGACGCGGCTCCCTGACCCGCTTTGATCCCGCGACGAAGTTATTGGAGCTGAAGGTGTGCGACCCGGCCATGGGGTCCGGCCACTTCCTTGTTAGCCTAGTCGATAAACTCGCAGACCATGTGATCGAAGCCATGGCGGAGGCAGAGGTTGTGCTTGAATGGGGCGACTACCACTCACCGCTTGCAGAGCGCATTGAAGCCATTCGCAACGTAATACTCGACAATGCCGAGAAGGGCGGCTGGACTGTCAACGAGGAGCAACTCGATGACCGCCATATTATTCGGCGCATGGTTTTGAAGCGTTGCGTCTATGGCGTCGACAAGAATCTGATGGCAGTTGAATTGGCGAAGGTGGCGCTATGGCTGCACACCTTCACGGTTGGCGCCCCGCTGTCATTCCTCGACCACCATTTGCGTTGCGGGGACAGTTTGTTCGGTGAATGGGTGAGAGGGGGCATCGACAAGGCGACAGTACAGGGAAGTCCGCTGTTGCTTCATGAACCAGTGCGACGTGCGCTTCGCGCGGCAGCTTCGATGCAAATAATCGAGGGGCTCACCGACGCAGAGATCGCTGAGGCGCATCGATCTGCTGACGTATTCGCCGAAGTTACTGAAATGACCGAAACGCTGAATGCGCTTCTTTCGCTCATTCACGCGCTCGACTGGCTTAATCTGCGCGATAGAGGTGACCGCGCGGCCGTGAGCGCATTTTTCGACAGTCAGTTTGGCGACCCGATACAGATTGCCTTGCGCCGCGCTGAACCGGAGGCAGCACGAGAAGACGGGCGGCGGTTCGCTGCGATCCTTGCCCGGGCGCGGGAACTGATCGACGAACAAAATTTCCTCCACTGGCAGGTCGCGTTTCCCGGCGTCTGGACGGAATGGGAGCAGGAAGGCCTCACCGGAGGATTTGACGCGGTAATAGGCAATCCGCCTTGGGACCGGATGAAACTACAGCAGGTGGAATGGTTCGCAGCCAGACGCCGTGAAATCGCGCTCGCCCAGCGCGCCTCTGATCGCAAACGCATGATCGTTGCCCTCGAGGCATCTGACGACCCGCTGGCACGGGACTTTGCCAAGGCGAACGATCGCGCCGAGGCGGGAACTCGCATGGCGCGTTCAAGCGGGGATTACCCGCTCTTGTCGGGCGGAGACGTGAATCTCTATTCATTGTTCGTCGAGCGGGCCATGGCGATTGTGAAACGGGACGGCGCCGTTGGTCTTCTCACACCGTCAGGGATAGCTTCTGACCTGACTGCCGCTCGATTCTTTAAGGGCGTTGCCGCGGAAGGGCGGCTTAGGGCCCTTTATGACTTTGAAAATAGGCGCACACGTTACAATTCCGAGCCCTTCTTTCCCGACGTGGACAGCAGGTTCAAGTTCTGCGCATTCATCGCGAGCTCAATTCCTGCTGCAACCCCGGCTAAATGCGCCTTCTTCCTTCAGGACACGTCCGAACTAAGAGACCCCGAACGCTGCTTTCCTCTCACTCCGGAAGATTTTATGCGCGTTAACCCGAACACGGGCACGGCTCCAATTTTTAAGACCCGGCGCGATGCCGAACTGACGACCTCAATTTACAATCGCTTGCCAGTGCTTGTTGATCGGTCTGGCGATGATCCGGTCAAGGCGTGGCCCGTGAGGTACACGCGTATGTTCGACATGACGAACGACAGCGCCCTGTTCCGAACACTTACGGAATTGGAGAACATCGAAGGCGCTTACCCGGTTGGACAAAACAGGTATCGGAGCACGGCCGGAGACTGGGTACCTCTCTATGCGGGGCGGATGATCCATATCTTCGATCACCGTGCGGCCTCGGTACGGGTTAATGATGCCAACCTACACAACGCTGCATTGAGCGGAGACGTGACACCCGAGGAAAAAGCTGATCCGGATTTCCTTACGACCCCTCAGTATTGGGTACCCGAACGGGAAATCACTCTGCCTATGAACCTAGGCTGGACAATTGGATTTCGTGATATTGCGCGAGCTACTGACGCCCGAACAATGATCGCGGCGGCCTTGCCTCGTACCGGCGCTGGGAACACTCTGCCTTTGATATTGCCGGACGGGCAAAGCATTCTGTTATCCGCCTTGTTGGGGAACCTGTGTGCAATTGGTTTAGATTATGTGGTGCGACAGAAGGCCCAAAGTACCCACCTGAACTGGTATATTGTCGAGCAACTGCCTGTGATCCCGCCCGATACATACAGCGTGGCCTACTTCGGCGATAAAACTGCTCTTGAGATTGTTACCGAGGCCGTACTGGAGCTTACGTACACGGCGCACGATATGGCACCCTTTGCCGTGGCTACAGGGTATGTGAATGAAGACGGTTCGGTGAAGCCTCCTTTTGTCTGGGACGAAAACCGCAGGCTGCATCTTCGAGCCAAACTCGATGCGCTGTACTTCCACCTCTACGGGATCACAGACCGGGATGACGTGCGGTACATCTATTCCACATTTCCAATCGTTGAGCGCGAGGAAACAGGGACCTGGGGCAGTTACCGGTCGCGTGACGTGTGTCTGCATTACATGAATGCACTTGCGGCGGGACATCCAGATGCTGTTGTGGAAGGCTAGCGGTCGCCCGGGAAATTCCGACAGTCGACGAGTTCAGAGGCGAGTTGCAGGCGCAAATTAGTCGCGCACCGCAGGCAGAGGTCACAGGTTCGAAGTCCTGCCCGCTGCGCAAAACTTGCGATCTGCCGATCTCCCATCTCCGCCACACCTCATAACCGGGACACCGAACCCAGTCTGCCCCCCCACAATCACCTAGCATCTCGGCGATCGACTGGAACCCAATCCACCTCGAACCACTTCTTAATCAGCAGTTTGCGAAGGGAGCGCCCCCGTGCCCGCACCGCCCGAAATGGATGTCGTCCTCGAAAAGCTGCCGTTGAGGATCGGCGCCTACATACCTGACGACCTGCTGGAGGTTTGCGCCGCGAACCGGCATGAACCCGGTCAGCAAGGAGGCGCTTGCCGCTGCCAAGAATTACGGCTGGCGCTTCGAATGCGACTTCAAGCACTACCCCGACCGCAAGGAGGGCGTGTTCTGGAAGTGGGTGCCGGCGATCTGACCGTGCTGGACGGTTCTGCGTTTCACGGAAACGCAGAACCGGTCTCCTCTTTTTTTGACGCAATTCCGGACGGAAAACCGTTTCACACTTTTCCTGGAATTGCTCTAGCCTCAGCCTATCGGCGTCGTCACCTTGCCGGTTCCGCCGCATTCGGGGCAGGTCCGGCCGTCGATCATGCCTGACCCTGCACAGCGGCGGCAAATGTTCTCGCCAGCGCCGGGGACGCCTGCCGGAACCTCGTCCATGTTGGTTTGAGCGGCTTGCCGGGGCTTGCCCTGCAGCTTGTTTCTCAACCGGGCGACCCAGCCTTCATCGACCTCGAGCGGCCTGCTGCTATCGTCCGGCAGGCCTTCGCCGGATTGGCCGATGGTTTCATTGCGCGGCCGGTCGTTCGCGCCTGTCGTGATCTTCTGAGCCATTGCCGTTGCCTTTACGCCTTGCAATTTTTCGAACGCCTCAGCCCCGCGGAGGTTCCGGTTGCGGCCAGCCGCCTTCAGCCGGGTTTTGCCCGCGCCGGCCGGCGGCCGCGGCTGGCGAGGATGGTGGGAAGCGTGACCGGACGAAAATCCCAGCTGTCGACACCGACGTCATATTGACGCGTGACCGGGGTGAGCCGGCCGTGCGAATGGCCATGCAGGTCGATCGATTTCCGGCCGATCTGGTTCCAGGTGCGAAAAGGATAGTGGCAAAGGATCAGCAGGCTGCCGCCGAGCGTCAGCTCCTTGTAGTGCTGGGTGCTCGCCCAACCCGTCGCGTCAATGGTGGCCGCAGCATCGTTGTTGCCGATGATCAAGTGCTTGCTGCCATGAAGAGACGACAGCAGCGACGACACGAAGGACGCCGAGCCCTTGGCAAAATCGCCGAGGTGCCAGACCTCGTCGTCCGGGCCGACAGTCTCGTTCCAGAACGCAATGAGCGCCCGATCATGCTCCGCCAGCGAGCCGAACGGGCGGCGGTCGATGCGCAAAATGCGCGGGTCGCTGAAATGCGTGTCGGCGGTGAAGTAGATCATGCGCTGGGGCCCGTTGTCGAACTGCCGCGCATGTAGGCGCGTGGCGCACCAAGTCCATGTTGCTCTCCCGATGCTTGCTCAACCCGCTCGATCGCCGGTTGTTCCTGGAAGCAGGCCCAGGTGGCTTCCGCTTGTTGGAACTTTAAGAAGGGGGAACTTTGAAACGGGGAACTTTGGAATGAGACGCAGGTTAGAATGCTTGAGGCCGATCCTCTGAAAGGACCTCGACGATGACCGACGCAGCACCTGTTGGGCGAAGCCCGGCTCAAGCGCGGGGCGATATCGACGCCGGGCGCGGAGGGGATAAGACCCCGGGGATCGACCCAGCCGCGGCTCCCATGGAAACCGACGCTGAATCGGCCGGCAGCGTTCCGGCAAAGGATCGGTCTGCGCCTCATGAAAAGCCGGAGTTCACCAACCAGGCGAGCTATGCCAATGCGATGCGTCCGCTGAAGGATGAGCCCGACGTCCAGCCGCGCCGATATGGGCCGGTGCTGGTGATTGCCGCCATCGTCGTGCTGGCCGCTGCGGTTTTCATCGGCGCAGCCATGCTGCGCTGAATATCGCAGATCCGAGAGCAGTGGCTGGACATTTTGCTTCCGGTCCGGGAACTTGCTGACGCGCCAGGTTGAGGCGCGATCAGTCCGGTGCACGTTGACCACGAACCACCAATTCTTTGCCCGAGACGCCACCACCGTGGCGCGCGACATGATTGGCGCGACGCTGCTTTTGCACGGCGTTGGCGGCATCATCGTCGAGACCGAAGCCTATCGCCCCGATGACCCGGCTTCGCATGCTTTCGGTGGCAGGACGGTGCGCAATGGCGCCATGTTCGGCACCCCAGGCAGCGCGTATGTCTATCGCTCCTATGGCCTGCACTGGTGCCTCAATGCCGTGTGCCTGCCCGGCAGCGCCGTGCTCATCCGCGCAATCGAACCGCAATCCGGACTGGAGGTGATGCGGGCCAATCGCGGCGTTGACGACCCCCGGCTGCTTTGCTCGGGACCGGGTCGCCTTTGCCAGGCGCTGGCAATCGACAAATCCCATGACGGGCTGCCGCTGGACGCGCCGCCATTCGAATTCAGGCAGCCGGGCGACGCCAGCGCCATTCTTACAGGCCGCCGGATCGGCATTTCCAAGGCTGTCGATGCCGAGTGGCGGTTCGGGCTGCGCGGCTCGGATTATCTGAGCCGCAAGTTCTGACGCCTGCGGCAGCGGCAGAGCAGCTGCCTGGCATCACTCGTCGGGTTTGCCGAGATGCATAGGTGTCGCCTGCTGGCGGGCTTCCCTGGTCACCTCGTCGGCTCCGGCAGGTGAAATCCCTCGCAACGCCTTCGCGGCTTCGACCAGGCGGCCGCGATCATTGCCGAAGTTCTTGATCAGCTGGCGGACCTGGTCGGCGGTGATGCCGTTCTGCTGGGCAAAATACTCGACTTCACGGTCGTCTTCCGCCGAAACGCGATCGCGGTCGCGGAAATCCCGCTTGCTCTTATCGTCGGCCATTTTTTCCTCCTGGTGGAGCTTCGCATCAACGGCAACGTGGGCAAGCGGCTTTCGTTGCCGCGACCGGGCGGACTTTTGCGCCGCCGAGCAGACTGACCAGGAACCATGAGGCGAGCAGCCGGTTTGGCTTGGATGCAGCAGCCACCAATTCATACCGATGGAGATTACGATGACGCTCGCAAGCAAAACCACTGTAGTTGCCGCGGCGCTGGCTATGTTGGCCGCGCCGGCATTCGGCCAGACGAGCCCGCCCGCGCCCGCAGCTCCGGCGCCCGGAATGAGTGGGCAAAGCCAGGATGCCATGCGCGATATGATGCGCCAGATGATGACCGAAATGCTGGAGGAGAGAATGCAAGAGGATCGCGCGCCCCGGGCGGAACGGCGCGGTCGCGACCGCTGGCATCGCGACTACAGGATGGGCCCGCCTGACCGAGGCTGGGAGACGGGTGGCGGCGGTGGCATGGGACGGGGGATGCATGGCGCGAGGATGCGAATGATGTTCGCCATAGTTGATGCCGATGGCGACGGCGCGCTTTCTCAGACCGAAGTCCAGGATTTCGTCGGGCGGATATTCAACGCCGTCGATGAGGACGGTGACGGCAGCGTCGACATGCAGGAAATCCGGTCCTTCTTCCACGGAGGCGGCACCGAGGATCAGGAGTAAGTCTCCCACCGGTCGGCAAGAGGCCTAGCCGGGCAGCGCCACCTATGTCGGCCGGGAAGATGAAACGTCGCTGGCAACGGGATACCAGGCTGCCAGCCGGGGAGATCCGTTCCTTGGCTGGCATTCCAACGCCGGCTGACCAATCAGACCAGCAGGGATTCGTTGGCCATGACAGAGAAAATTACGGAGAAAACTCCGACCATCGCCCGTATCTGGCGCGGCAGAACAATGCCTGAAAAGGCGGATGCCTACGAGAGTTACAATTACGAAGCCGGCATCAAGCCGCTGATCGAGAAGGCCCTGGGCGTGCAGACCTTTCGCGAGGACACGCCGAGCCATTCGGAATTCGTGACGATCTCCTATTGGGAAAACGTCGAGGCGATGGCGGCATTCACCGGTGGCGATCCGACGAAGATCCACCATCTGGAGCGTGACGAAGAGTTCCTGATCGAGCTGCCGTCGAGGGTGCAGGTGCTGCGCATCCGCTCCAGTCACGGCCGGCTGGCATAGGGCGCCGCCGCTGCCCAGATCTATGGAATCGCCGTCAAGTCGATTTCGGTAATGTGCCAGCGGCCGAGATTTGCGGTGTAGAGCTTGTCGCCCTTGAAGGCGATGTTGGTGGGATGGGCGAGCGTGGTTGCCGCCGGATCCTCGATCAGCACCTCGAGCCCGCTATCCTGTCGCCAGCGATAGATGCGGCTCGGCTCGTAGCACGAGATGAACAGCGAACCGTCCGGCGCCACGGCGACGCCATCGGGGACGTTGTTCACGCCGTCCACGACGAGCTGGCGAGGTCCTGCCGTGCCGTCGGCACGGATCGGCACATAGCT
Source organism: Mesorhizobium sp. M0048 (assembly GCF_040323405.1). Taxonomy (NCBI): domain Bacteria; kingdom Pseudomonadati; phylum Pseudomonadota; class Alphaproteobacteria; order Hyphomicrobiales; family Phyllobacteriaceae; genus Mesorhizobium; species Mesorhizobium sp. M0048. The sequence continues at coordinate 8,888 of NZ_JAMYUV010000013.1, forward strand.
GACGCAGGCCGCGTGGCTTTCCACGACCTAAAGCCCATTGCCATCCGGCGCCAACGCCATGCCGTTGGCGAAGGCCATGGCCTCGCGGCACCACAGGCCGCCTTCGCCGGTCTTCAGATCATAGCGGAAGATACCGGAACGGTTGTCTTCGCCGAGGCTATCGGAGACATAGAGCCAGCCGCGCGCCTCGTCGACGATCGGATAATTCGGCACGCGGATGCCGGCCGAAGCGAAGCGTTGCATCTCGGCCACCGCGGCATCCCAGCGAAAGACCGCCGCATGTCTGAGATCGCAAGCAAAGCAGTTGCCTGCGCTATCGAACGCGATGCCAAGCAGAAAGCCTTCCGTGCCACCCATACGTTCGACCGAGCTGCCATCGGCGGCCAGCCGCAACAGGTCGCCGGTTTCGGTGCCGCACCAGATCGAGCCGTCGCTATGGATGGCCACGCCTTCAGGATGCGCGACGCGCGGGCTGGTGAAGATGCCGTCTAAGAAGACCTTCGCGGCCGACATTTCGAGCAACGGCTTTGCCATGCGCCGCCCCCTCTTCAGCCTGTTTCGGTATGCGATTGCTGCGCGGCTATACAGCGCTCGACCATCAGCCGGTCGGCCGCGAGGATCTCGGCGATCAGCGCGCCGCGCTCCTTGGCGCTGACGAATTCCAGTCGCCGCAGGCCGAGCGGGTCGATCCGGTTTCGCAGGACATCGAGCGTCTCGTTCGCGGGCAGCGGAACGTCGCGGCAATGGGCAGCGAATATCACAGCAAAGCCGGTGGCATCCTGGATCTGCTGCCGCGTCACGCCCGGCATGGTCTCGATGACGGCCAGTTGCCGGCTCTCCCGGTCGAGCCGAAACACGCAAAGGTCGGTGAACACTAGCGCCGCGCCGGTCCGATAGCCCATCGGCTCGCGTTCGGCCTGCGTCAACAGTCCGCGCGCCGAGCTGGCGATCTCGACCGTATCGACCAGCGACTGCACCGAATGGCGGGGGACGTAGAGCAGATGATCGCGGTGCATGTTGGCGACATCGGCCATGCCGCCTTGCCCGGGCAGCCGGATGGCGCTGCCATCGCGTTTGCGCAAGGCTATGGTGTTGACGCGGCCGCGTCGATCGACCTGCGCGGCACCGACGATCTCATGCGTCACTGCGCCGGCCTGGTAGTAGGTCGAATAGGTGTCGTCGCCGCCGGCATGCGCCACCGCCGTTTCGCAATCGAGGCTTTCGATCAGCGACAGGATCATCGGGCTCGGCGCGATGTCGAGATGGCCGCAACTCATGGTGGCGATGATCATGTCCGGCGCGTGCGTCGCTTTGGCCAGCCGATAGGCGACATTGGCCAGCGGCGACACCGCGCCGGCACTGGCAAAGCTCGCATTGTCGAGTTCGGCGGCGATGCGGGCGGCGATGATCTCGTCGATGGACGCCTGCTTTTCGCTGTGCACGAGCCGGGGCATGGCGAGGACTGTCTCAGCCCGGACTTTTGCAGCGTCTTGAACCCGCTCCGGCACGCCTTCCGAAGGCATGCTCAGGCTGTCCGACAAAGGTATTTCCTTGACCGCGAACGCCCCCGCCAACGCTTGATAATCCGTCACATAGAATGGCAGGCAGGAGGCGGGATAGGCGCCGCCCGGCGCCAGCGCTATGGCCGACACCTGATTGCGGGTCAAAATGCTTTGCCGGCCGTCATGGCGCAGCGCCCCGACCGGGACGATTTCCTCAACCGTGACCAGCACCTGGCGCGCCGCGCCGGCCATGGCGAAATCCAGCGCCCGCGGCCCGATGATCTGGACATTGCCGCTCTCGTCGGCGCGCTGGCCATGGACGACGAACGTGTCGAGCCGCAAGGCCGGGATGAACCCGATCTCGGTTCTGGCAATGGGATCTGGCACGGCGATCGCGCCCGGCACGCGCGCCAGCATGTCCGAGCCCTCGGGAAGCTGAAACGGCATCGACGGCAGGTTCTGCTGCGCCGCCCGCAACGCCTGGATCATGGCCAGCGCCGTCCAGTCGCGGACCGGCACGGCATTGGTCTCGGCGGCCGCGCGGAAGCGCGGCGGCAAGCCAAAAATGTCGAGGCTGGAAAAGCAGATGTCGATCTCCGCCACGGCATCCGCTTCGAGGAGCAGTTCGAGCGGCAGGCCGCCGGCCCAGCAGACATAGCGTAGGCCTTTGACGCCCGAGCGGGCGATGGCGCGCAGCAGGGCGATCGGCAACCGGGCAAAATGATGCCCGCCGACGCCGAAGACATCGCCGCCGCCGACCATCGCGGCCAGGCTCTCGACATCGGTGAAGCGCGGCCGGTTCGGCTTGACCAGGGATGTCATTGCCCAGCCTTCGGCCGCGCGGCGCTTTTTTCGGCGAACGCCTTCACCCGCTGCTGGCCGGTCTCGCTACGATAAAGCCGGCCCAGTACGTCGCGCTCCATGGCAAGGCCTCCCGCCAAGTCGCCCGACACTGCGTGCGCTGTCAGCGCCTTCAATGCCTCGATCGCGGCAGCCGGTTCGGCGGCTATCATGCCGGCGAGTTCCAGCGCCCGCGGCATCAGCTTTTCGGCGTCGACGACTTCGTTGACCAGCCCGGCGGCGACGAACTCGGAAGCCGGCACGATGGCGCCGGTCATCAGCAAAAGGTTGGCGCGGTTGCGGCCGAGCTTTTGGACGCTGCGCTGCGTGCCGCCGCCGCCGGGGACCAGCCCTAGCTTGATCTCCGGCAGGCCGAGCTTCGCGAACTGGTTCGCGATGACGATGTCGCAACACAGCACCAACTCCATACCGCCGCCGAGCGCAAAACCATTGACCGCGGCGATGACCGGCTTGCGGTTGTTCTCGACTGCCGCATACATGCGCGTGCCGGCGGCCTGGAAGGCGTCGAACTCGATAGCTGTCTGGGCAGCGTATTCCTTGATGTCGGCGCCGGCCATGAAGCCGCGCCCCTCGCCGGTCACTACGATCGCGCCGACGCCGTCATCCTGCGACAGCGCCTCGAAAACCTCGGTGATCTCGCTTTGCATCAGCCGGTTCATGGCGTTGAGCTGATCGGCGCGCCGGAAGGTGACGACTGCGACGCGCCCGGATATTTCCAAGCTGAGTGTCTGGTAAACGCTCATCGTCAGGCAGCATCCACGGTCATATCGCCGGACGCCTCAAGCGCTGCAATCTCGCCGCTGGAGAGGCCGAACTCGGCCAGTATCTCGCGGCCATGCTGGCCGACCAGCGGCGCCGGCCGCTCTATGGTAGCCGGCGTCTCGCTCATCTTGACAGCCGGCGCGACCACCCTGACCTTGCCGCCGCGCGGATGATCGTAGCTGGTGATCATGCCCAGGTGCTTAACCTGCGGGTCCTCGGCTGCGCGCCTTATGTCCTTCACCTCGGCGCACCAGATGTCGGCTGCGAGCAGCCGCGCCAGCAGGTCCTGCGTGGCAAACTTCCTGGTTTCGGCGTTGACCTTGTCGAACACCTCGTCGCGCCTGTCGAACAGGGTCTTCAGATCGTCGTAGACGGCAAGCTGCGGCGCCTCCAGCACTTCGTACAGCGTCTTGAACGGGCTCATGGCGATCGACACATAGCCGCCGTCCTTCGCTTCATAGACACCGAACGGCGCCTGCATGCCGGGGTGGCCGATGCCGGAATTCGGGCGCACGAAATCCTCACCGAGATTGAGCACGGCGACATATTCCTGATTGAGATGCGCCAGCATGCCGGCGAGCAGATTGACCTCGATCTTCTGGCCCTTGCCGGTCTTCTCGCGATAGTAGAGCGCCGACAGGATGCCGTAGACCATGTTCATGGCGCCGATCTGGTCGGCCAGGCCGGCACCGGCCGGAACAGGAGCCTGATCGCCGCGGCCGGTGTTGGAGATCAGCCCGGACAATCCCTGGATCAGCATGTCCTGGCCGGGGCGCTCAACGTAGGGGCCCTCCTCGCCATAGCCGGAACCCGAGCAATAGATGATGGCGGGATTGACCGCCCTGAAATCCTCGTAGCCATAGCCGAGCCTGGCGAGCACGCCGGGGCGGAAATTCTGCACCACCACATCGGCCTTCTCAGCCATGTCCATGATGATGGCATGCACCTTGCGGCTTTTCAGGTTGAGCGCGATGGAGCGCTTGTTGCGGTTCCAAGCGAGGAAATTCGGGCTTTCGGAGCCGCCGACCCATTTGGCGAAGAAGGTCATGCCGCGGAACATGTCGCCGGCGCCTGAACGCTCGATCTTGATGACGTCGGCGCCCATGTCGCCGAGCAGCTGCGTGGCGAACGGCCCCTGCAGCAGATGGCTGAAATCGAGGATGCGGACGCCTTCGAGGGCCTTGTTCATTTTTGTCTCATTGGTTGTCAAAGCAGGTCGGGTACGTAGCGGGGTGCCGCGGTGAGGCCGCCGTCGACGCGCAGGTCGGTACCGGTGGTGAAGCCGGCGGCGTCGGAGGCGAGATAGACGGCGGCTTCTGCCACTTCGGACGGTTTGCCGATGCGACCGAGCGGATGCATTTTCACCCAGGCCTTGGCGAGATTGCCGCCGATCTCCTTGATCAGTTTGTCGTTCATCGGCGTGTTGATGGTTCCGGGCGAGATCGAGTTGACGCGGATGTTGAGCGGGCCGAACTCGACCGCCATCTGACGCGTCATCGCCATCACCGCACCTTTGGCGCCGGCATAGGCGGTCCAGCCGTCGAGCCCGATATGACCTTGCGCCGAGGCCATGTTGATGATCGAGCCCGATTTCTGCGCGATCATATGCGGCAGCGCATATTTGCAGCCGCGGAACACGCTGGTCAGGTTGACTGCGATCAGCCGGTGCCACTGCTCGTCGGTCATCTCATGGACCGGCATGCCGCCGATGGCGATGGCGGCATTGTTGACCAGAATGTCGAGATGGCCGGTTTTGCCGACGGCGCCGTCTACCAGGGCGGCGATGTCGGCCTCCTCCGCCACGTCGCAATGGATGTAGTCAGCGCGGTGGCCGGCGGCGCGCAGCTCGGCTGCGAATTTTTCGCCCTTCTCATCATCGATGTCGCCGAGGAAGACGTGCGCGCCCTCACGCGCCATTGCCTCGCTGATCGCATGGCCGATGCCGTCGGCGGCGCCGGTGACGATTGCGGTTTTCCCTTTGAGACGATCCATGTCAGACTCCAATGGCGCGCCGGCGCTTCGCTTCGTCGAAAGCGACGGCGGCAATGATGATCATGCCGGTGATGACCAATTGCCATTCGGTCGGCAGGCCGAGCCCGCGCAGCCCGTTGGACAGGAACTGCAGGATCAACACGCCGAGCGCCATGCCGGTCAGGCTGCCGATGCCGCCGGCAAGGCTCACCCCGCCGAGCACGGTGGCGGCGACGACCTGGAACTCGAAATTCAGCCCAGCCGTATGCTGCGCCGAGCCGACGCGGGCGGCCAGGATAATGCCGGCTACCGTTGCCAGCAGCGCGCTGATGATGAAGCAGATGAACTTGACGCGGCGCACGTCGTAGCCTGCCAGCCGCGCTACTTCCGGATTGCCGCCGACGGCATAGATCTGCCGCCCGAACGGCCGGTGCTGCATCACGTAGGCGAAGACGGCGAGCAGAACGAGGGCAATGACAGCCGAATAGGGAACGACGTTGAACAGGCGACCGTCCGACAGCGCGATGAAGCTGTCGAGCGCTGCATCGTCGGGGATGGCGCGCTGGCCGGTGTAGAGGTAGACACCGCCGCGCATGATGAACATCGTGCCCAGGGTCACGATCAGCGAGTTGATGCCGGCATAGGCCGTCAGATAACCATTCACGACGCCGATGATCAGCCCGAACAGCAGCGCACCGCTGATGCCGAGCACAAGCGAGTTGGTGTCGTTCATGATGATGATCAGCGGCAGCGCGATGGTCGCCAGCAGCGACCCGATCGAGATGTCGACCTCGCCGGAGATGAAGACGATGGCGCAGCCTATGCCGGCTGTCAGTGCTAGCGAAGCCTGACCGAGCACATTGGTGATGTTGCGCACAGAGAAGAAATTCTCGGCGGTGAAGGAAAAGAACGCGATCACCAGGATGAGGCAGAGGAGCAATGCCACTTCCTGCCGTGCGACGAGCCGCGCCAGCATGGACGGCCCAGCTTTCAACGTGTCGGTGCCTGCCAGGCTCATCACTTGGTCCCGTTCCGAGGCGTCATCGTCTTAGCCGATCGCCGCATTGAGGATGTTCTCCTGCGTGGCCTCGTCGCGGGACATGATAGCGGTGAGGCGGCCTTCGCACATCACCGCGATGCGGTCGGCAAGCCCCAGCAGCTCGGGCATTTCGGACGTCATCATGACGACCGCCAGGCCTTCGCCGGCGAGCCGGTCGATGAGCGCAAAAATCTCCGACTTGGCGCCGACGTCGATGCCGCGGGTCGGTTCGTCGACGACGATCACCTTGAGACCGCGCATCAGCCAGCGCGAGATCAGCACTTTCTGCTGATTGCCGCCCGACAGGTTCTTGACCTGCTGGAACAAGCTGGGCGTCCTGATGCGGAAACGGTCGACATAGTCCTGCACCGCTTTGCGTTCGCTTGCCTTATCGACGAAGCCCATCCTGGCGAAGGCACCGAGCGAGGCGAGGCTGGCGTTCTGGTAGACCGGCAGCTCGCCCATCAGCCCTTCGCTCTTGCGGTCTTCGGTGAGCAGGCCGATGCCGAGCCGGACGCCGGTGTGCGTGTCGTGCGGCAGCAGCGGGCTGCCATCGACCGAAATAGTGCCGGAGGTGATCGGATCGAAGCCGACAATCGCCTTGGCGAGCTCGGTCCGACCCGCCCCCATCAAGCCGAAGAAGCCGAGGACTTCGCCGGCATGCGCTTCGAACGACACGTCCTTCAGCTTCTTCGCCGTGCTAAGTCCTTGCACGGAAAGGGCGACCTTGCTGCCTGGTGCACCGCGCTTGCGCGGGAACAGGTTTTCGATGCGCCGGCCGATCATGTCCTGGATCAGCGTATCGTTGGTGTGCTCGCCGATCGGCCTGGTCGAGACGTGGCGGCCGTCGCGCAATACGGTCACGGTGTCGGCGATCTCGAAGACCTCGTCGAGCTTGTGGCTGACATAGAGCACGGCGATGCCGAGCGCGGCGAGCCGGCGAATGACGGTGAACAGCAGCGAGACCTCGTTCGGCGTCAGCGAGGAGGTCGGCTCGTCCATCACCACGACGCGTGCTTCATGGGCGAGTGCGCGGGCGATCTCGACCATCTGCTGCTGGCTGACCGGCAGCGATCCCGTGCGCGCCGCCGGGTCGACGTTGAAGCCGATACGCTTGAACAGGGCGGCCGCATCGGCACGGATCTTCTTCCAGTCGATCGACCCGCCTTTGCCGGTCGGATAGCCTTCGAGGAAGATGTTCTCGGCGACGCTGAATTCGGCGATCAGCGCGATCTCCTGGAACACCACCTTGATGCCCTCTTTCAGGCTGTCGCGCGGCGACTTGATGTCGGCCTCGCGGCCGCGCAGGCGAATGGTGCCGGCATCCTTGCCGTAGACCCCGGCCATGATCTTGATCAGCGTCGACTTGCCGGCGCCGTTCTCGCCCATCAATGCATGGATCTTGCCGGGTTCCAGGGTCAGATCGACGTTATCCAGCGCCACCACGCCGGGAAAGCGCTTGCCGATGCCGCGCATCTCCAGCGCCGGCACGCTTTTATCGACAGCCACGGTTTCGGCGGGGTGAAGGAAATCAACCGACATTGGCTCTGTTCCGCACGATGTCGAGATAGGTCGCCAGGATGATGACGATTCCGGGCACCACCATCTGCAGATCCTGGTTCCAGCCGAGGATGATGATGCCGTTGTCGATGACCTTCAGCACCAGCACGCCCAGCAACGTGCCAAGCAGCGAGCCGCGGCCGCCAAGCAGGCTGGTGCCGCCGAGGATGACGGCGGCAATCACCGTCAGCTCGAAGCCGCGGCCGGCGGTCGGCTGGCCGGCATTCATCAGCGACGACAGGATCATGCCGGCAATGCCGACGCAGAGGCCGGTGACGACGAAGGCGAAGAGTTTTAAGCGTTGCGAGCGCACGCCGGAGAGACGAACCGCGCGCTCGTTGGCGCCGACAGCGTAGAGATAACGGCCGAGCGTGGTGAAGCGCAGCGTTGCCGCGGCCAGCGCGAAAATCACCGCGGCAACGACCACGGGCAGCGGGATCGCGCCGATATAGCCGGCGCCGAGATCGGTGAAGCCGGCAAGTCGGTGGTGGTTCTGCACCGCCTCGCGGGTGAACAGATAGACGCCGCCCTGCAGCATCATCATGGTGCCGATGGTGGCGATCAGCGAGTTCACCTTGAGCATGGTGACGACCAGCCCGTTGAACAGGCCGACCGCGCCTGAAAAGGCGAGTGCCGCCAGCAGGCCGAGCGTCAGGCTGTGTGTTGAATTGAGCACGGCCATGCCGATACAGCCGACAAAAGCCAGCGATGCACCGACCGACAGGTCGACTTCCGCGGTGATGATCAGCATCGTCATGCCGGAGGCAACGATCAGCACCAGCGCGCATTGGCGCAGGATGGCGATGATGTTGGCCTCGGAATAGAATTGCGGCGCCGCAATCGACATGGCGATGCAGAGCACGGCCAGGATCACGCCGAGCACCAGCTGGCTGCTGCCCAGCAGCTGGCCGCCGATGAAACGCCTTGGCGCAGAGGATTGCGTAAGCTCGCTCATGTCCATTTCATTTCCGGGCCCGTATCGGTGCCGTCGCCGTTTGGAAACCTGCGGGCCAAAACAGGACGGTTGCCCTGTTTTTCCGTCGGCATATCCGATCCGCTGCCCTTCCCGCCGTGCGGGAAGGGCTACCCGGAATCCTTACTTCTTCAGATCGGCGGAAGTTTTCATGCATTTTTCCGGTGGCTGAAGCGAATTGACGGCATCCCATTTGATTTTGCGTGTGGTGCCATCGTAGTCGTAGAACTTCTTCCAGGCGTCACCGTTCATCGGCGCGGTCGGGCTGACGATGTGTTCCGGCACCTCTTCGCCGTTGAAGAGCTTAACCGCTGCATCGATGGCGGTGTAGCCTTCCTTTTCCGGGAACATCGCGGCCTCGATCCGGTAGGACGGCTCGTTCTGCATCGCATTGATGAAGGCGAGGCCTTCGCCGCCGGTGCCGACAGTCAGCAGGCCGTCCTGCGGCTTGCCGGCCGCTTTCCAGGCCTGAAGGCCGCCGAGCGAGGAGGAATCGTTGATGCCGTAGATGATGTTGATGTCGGCGTTCTTGGCAAGAGCCGCCGAAGAGACTTCGAGTGCGCGATCGGGATTGCCGCCGCCGTCGAGGTCGTGGACCATGACCGCGTCGGGGATGATGGTCTTCAGGCCGTCCATGAAACCCTGCGACCGCAGGACGGTGGCGGACAGCAGCGGCAGGCCGACATTCATCACCTTGGCTTTGCCCTCGAGCTTTTCCTTGGCGTATTTGCCGGCTTCGACGCCGGCGGTGTAGCCGGTGTCGTAGTCGCAGATCGCGACCATTGTGGTCATGCCCTTAACCGGATTGCCTTCGAGCACGACCGGAACGTTGTTGGATTTCGCCTGGCGCAGCAGCGGCACGACGCCTTCCTCGTTGACGGGCGTGATGATCAGGACGTCGACGCCCTTGGCCATGAAATCTTCGGCGGCGGAGACCTCCTTGGCGACGTCCAGATTGGCGTCCTGCACCTCGAGCTCGATACCGAGTTCCTTGGCGCGGGCCTGCATACCCTTGATGACGTTCTGATACCACTCATGCGTGGCGTAGTTGGTGACGTAGCCGATGCGCTTCGGCATGTTTTCGGCCTGTGCCGCGGCGCCGCTCAGAGCCAGCACGGCCGCCGAGGCAAACAGCATCGATTTGGACCAGTTCATGTTTCTTCTCCCTGTATTTCTTGTCAGTTGCTGAACGGATAGTCCCGCCGTTCCGGGTCGGCACGTGAAGAGGCGGCAGCTTCGCCCGCGCCCATCGCCGCCGATATCGTCTCGGCCGCCGCCTTAGTCCGCTCAAAGACGGTGCTGCGATCGAAGCGCGCGGCCTTTTGCGGCAGGAACGGGACGGTGAGCGCGGCAATGACTGCGCCGGTATGGTCGCGCACCGGCGTCGAGATGTTGATGCAGCCCTCGACAGCCAGCGAGGCGCGCATTTCATAGCCGAGCCTTGCGACTTCGTTCAGCCGCGCTTCGATTTCCGCCCGGCTGCCTTGGCCTTCGCCTGCAGCGACGATCCGCTCGACGATGCGGTCGCGCTCGGCGCGGCCAGAATGCGCCAGCAGCACCGCGCCGGAACTCGTTTCGAGGATCGGGAAATGCGAGCCAAGGGCAACCGAATAACGCATCGGCAAAGGCGAATCGATCTGCAGCACGACCAGTGCGCTCTCGCCTTCGCGGACGACCAGATGGCAGCTCTGGTCGGCATTGGCGGCCAGGCCGCGCATCACCGGCAGCGCGCATTCGACCAGGCGGTTCACCGGGGGATGCATATGCGCCAGTTCGAACAGCTTCAGCGACAGGCGGAAGCGGTCCGATTGCGTCCGGAAAATGTAGCCGCGCTTCTCCAGCAGCAGCAGGATGCGGTAGATCTCGTGAATGGAGCGCCCCATTCCGGTGGCGATCTCGGTCTGGGTCAGCGGCTCGCCGCTGGCAGCCATGAATTCCAGTATGTCGAGCGCCTTCTCCACAGCGGGCACGCGGTAGCCGTTGCGGCCGCTTTCGCCTTCGTCGACGATCTGGGCAATATCGGTGGCCATTACGCGACGCTCCGTTGCGGCTGGCCATGCCTGGTCTCGCGATAGAGCCGGTTCAGCCGGTCCGCGAGCTCCGCCGCCGGCAATTCGCCGGTGATGGCCGCCGCGGCGTGAGGGGCGCATTGGCGGAAGAAGCTGATGAAGCCCGGATGGGTCGGGCGCAGATAGGAAGCTTCGATCGTCGCCAGCGTCGAGGCGAAGAAGCCGCCTGAGAGAGCGTTGACCTCGGCATCCTGCCACGCCGCCAGCGATCCCGGCTGTCCGCCGGATTTCACGTAGTCGCCGCGCTGATAGCCGGGCGAGCACAGAAACAGCGCGTAATCGATGGCTGCCTGCTTGTGTTTCGATTGAGCGCTGACGCCGATGCCGGCACCGCCGAGCAAGGCGCCGGCGGATCGCGGTGTCGGCACGTCGGCGAAGCGCAGATACGGCCTGTCTGCCCTGGAGGCGTAGTTCACATAGCCGAAGGCGAACGGCACGTAGACCACGTCGTCATGCGCGATCATATGATCGTAGCAGCGGATCGGGTTCCATTTCGGCGAGTTCGGGTGCGACAGCGCCGCAAGCTGGCGCAACTGCCCGACGGCCTGCTCGATTTTTTCCCCAGCAATGAACTCGTCGCCGTCTTCGCGGGGCTCACCCAGCGTCAAAAGCAGGCACATGGCGTCAGTCGGCACCAACGGCAGCCCAAGCCATTTGCCGTCCTTCAAGGCGCGCCGGCCGAGCTCCAGCACGTCATCATGGCTGTGCGGCAACGAACCGTAGCGCTCCAGTAGATCAGGGCGATACGAGGCAACCTGGCAGGCAGCATCGATTGGCAACGCCCATTGGCGCCCGTCCCTCGCGTAGGATTGCCAGGATGCGCCGACCGAATCCCGTTCGAAGCCGCGGCGCTGCTCAGCCGACAAATCGAACAGCACCATCAGCCCGCCTTCGGCAATATCGCCGATGAACGGATGATCGAACACGACAAGATCATAGGCGCCGAGCACCGGACCAAGCGCGCCCTCGCCGAACTCATAGAGGCTGCGGCGGTCCCATTCGATCTCAAGACCGGGATTGGCGGCGCAATACGGCCCGATGCTGGCCTCGAGCGGACCCCAGCAGCGTCGGTGATCCCACGCGAGGCCGCGCAGTCTTGTCATGCCGAAATTCCTCCCAGAGCCGCCCATGCGCCGGCCCAGCTGATTAGTAGCAACTATTTTCACCTACACAAGTAGTTTTTACATACGCAAAGCCGAACTCCTTCCGGTTTGGCAGAAAGCCGCCCAGCCGCCCCTGGTTCGCATCGCGTTGCTGCTCTGCGCTGCAACCAAAGGCTGCGGTGGATCTAGGTTTTTGGGAACTTTCGCGACGAACATTCGTTCGGTTGGCGCAGCCCTCCAGAGCAGCATCACTGGATTCAGCAGCCACGTCGCAGGGAGCGGACTAAATGGACCAACCATGGGCGCGGCCATGAATCGGTTTGCCGCCTTGGCATTCGCCACGTTTCTGGCGATAACTTCGATCTGGATACTGTTTCTGGTTTCTTAGGGATTTGGTTCTGGTTTTCTTAGGATTTGGCTCTGGTTGCTTGGGATTTGCCGCTGGTTTTTAGGATTTGGAGGGGTTCTCGACAGGTCGACCGCTTAACGATGACATCCGCCGCATGTGGTTCTGCGAGCCGGGGCCCCGTGCGTGAAGAAACTGTCGCCAGGAGCACACCGGCGCGCACATTCGGGGTTGGCAGCCACGCTGCCTGCAACGTTCAATCGGTTTTCAGGACACGGCGAGATCTCATGTTGCTGAGGGCGATCGTTCGAAATTGTGCGGCCATCCGTGTTGGCCGCGTCGGCGCGACGATGCTGCTGGCCGCGCTGCTTGCCGGCTGCCAGGGCGGCGTACTCGACCCGCAAGGACCAGTCGGCGCCGCGCAGCGGACGATCCTGCTCAATTCGGTCGCCATCATGCTGGCCATCGTCATCCCGACGATCCTGGCGACACTCGGTTTTGCCTGGTGGTTCCGGGAAACCAACACAAGGGCGCAGTACCTGCCGGGATGGGCCTATTCCGGGCGCATCGAACTGGTGGTCTGGTCGATCCCCATCCTCGTCATCCTGTTTTTGAGCGGCATCATCTGGATCGGGTCGCATGACCTCGATCCAATAAAGCCGCTGGATTCCCAGCAAAAGCCGCTCGAGGTGCAGGTCGTCTCGCTCGACTGGAAATGGCTGTTCATCTACCCCGAGCAGAATGTCGCGAGCATCAACCAGCTTGTGGTGCCGGCGGGCAGGCCGGTGCATTTCTCGCTCACCTCGGCAAGCGTCATGAATGCGTTCTTCGTGCCTCAGCTCGGCGGCATGATCTATACGATGAACGGCATGACGACGCAGCTTCACCTGCAGGCGGATCAGCCCGGCGAATTCTATGGGCGGTCGGCCCATTTCAGCGGCGACGGTTTTCCAGGCATGCAATTCGTGCTGCATGCCGTCGCAGCGGATGCCTTCGACGCGTTCGTCAATTCGGCGCGAAGCCAGGGACAGGCACTCGACAAGGTCAGCTACCAGGAACTAGCCAGACAGAGCATCAACGTGCCGCCTTCGACCTATCGCTCGGTCGAGCCGGACCTTTTCCATGAAATCGCGACGCAGGGCGTTCCGCCCGCGCCCGGTCCCCAGGCCGGTCGCGCCGAGCCGAGCGTATCGTCCAAGACAGGAGGCTGACAATGCTCGGAAAATTGAGCTGGGACGTCATTCCGTTCGATCAGCCTCTGCCGATGATCGCCTCGGCGGTCGTCGCCCTGGCAATCCTCGGCGTGCTGGCCTGGGTCTTCCTGGCCGGCCATTTTCCCTATCTGTGGCGCGAATGGATCACCAGCGTCGATCACAAGCGGATTGGCGTGATGTACGTGCTGCTGGCGCTGCTGATGTTGCTGCGCGGCTTCAGCGACGCCGTCATGATGCGGTCCCAGCAGGCCCTCGCGTTCCAGGCGCCCGGCTATCTGCCGCCCGACCACTTCAATCAGGTCTTTTCGGCCCACGGTACCATCATGATCTTTTTCGGGGCGATGCCGTTCGTCATCGGCCTGATGAACCTGGTCGTGCCGCTGCAGCTCGGCGTCCGCGACGTTGCCTTTCCAACGCTCAACTCGGTCAGTTTGTGGCTCACCGCCACCGGCGCGCTGCTGGTCAACATCTCGCTGGTGATCGGCGAGTTTGCGCGCACCGGATGGCTGCCCTATCCGCCGCTCAGCGAGACCGCCTACTCGCCGGGCGTCGGTGTCGATTACTATCTGTGGGCGGTGCAGATAGCGGGTGTCGGAACGCTGCTCACCGGCATCAATTTCGTCACCACGATCCTGAAGATGCGGGCGCCCGGCATGAGTTATCTCAGGATGTCGATGTTCTGCTGGACTTCGCTCGCCGCCAGCCTGCTCATCGTCGCCGCGTTCCCGATCCTCACAGCCACGCTCGCGATGCTGACGCTCGACCGCTATTTCGGCTTTCATTTCTTCACCAACGAAGCCGGCGGCAACATGCTGATGTTCGTGAACCTGATCTGGGCCTGGGGCCATCCCGAGGTTTACATCCTCGTCCTGCCGGCGTTCGGCATCTTCTCGGAGGTCATCTCCACCTTCTCCAGCAAGCCGCTGTTCGGCTACCGCTCGATGGTGGCCGCGACACTCTTCATCTGCATCGTTTCCTTCATGGTGTGGCTGCACCACTTCTTCACGATGGGCGCCGGCGCCGACGTCAACGCTGCGTTCGGCATCGCCACCAGCATCATCGCTGTCGGTACCGGCGTGAAGATCTACAACTGGATGTTCACCATGTATGGTGGCCGCATCCGCTTCGCGACCCCAATGCTGTGGTCGCTGGGCTTCATGGTGACGTTCGTCATCGGCGGCATGACGGGCGTGTTGCTGGCGGTGCCGCCGGCCGATTTCCTGCTCCACAACAGCCTGTTCCTGGTGGCGCATTTCCACAACGTCATCATCGGCGGCGTGCTGTTCGGCGCCTTCGCGGGATATACCTACTGGTTTCCCAAGGCATTCGGTTTCCGGCTGCACGAGGGCTGGGGCAAGCTGGCCTTCTGGCTGACGCTGATCGGGTTCTACGCCACCTTCGTGCCGCTCTACGCCGTCGGCCTGCTCGGCATGACCCGCCGCATGCAGCATTTCGACGTGCCGGCCTGGTATCCCTGGGTGCTGGTTGCGGGCGCCGGCATGATCATCACCACCGCCGGCGTGGTCGCGCAGATCATACAGCTCGTCGTCAGCATCCGGCAGCGTGCGGCGCTTCGAGATTCCACAGGGGATCCCTGGGACGGGCGCTCGCTGGAATGGGCCACGCCCTCGCCGCCGCCGGTCTTCAACTTCGCCGCGCTTCCGCACGTCGAGGGCGAAGAGCCCTACTGGAGCATCAAGCAGCGGGCACGCGAGCAAAACCGCCTGCGCGACGAGCCTGAATACGAGCCGATCGAGATGCCGCGCAACAGTCCCACCGGGTTCATCTGCGCCTTCTTTGCGACCGTGATGGGTTTCGCTCTCATCTGGCACATCTGGTGGATGGTGGCACTCGGCGCGCTCGGTGCTTTCGCTACCTTCGTCGTATTCGCATGGCGCGACAAACCCGAATACGTCATTTCTGCCGCCGAAGTCGCCCGGATCGACCGCGCCAACCGAAGCGCGCGCCGCGAGGCACTGGCTACCTACACGGGGCCAAGGCCATGACCGCGATGGACGTTCGAGAGCGTGACCCTTACCGTATCCATGGCGGGCACGGCCATGCACTCGGCGGCCCGGCCCCGATCCGGATCGTCGTCGGCTATGGCTTCTGGATCTTCCTTCTGAGCGACATCGTGATGTTCTCCGCCTTCTTCGCGGCCTATGCCGTGCTGGCGGGCAAGACGGCGGGCGGACCAAGCGGGGCCGAGCTGTTCAACTTGCGCAACGTCGCGATCGAGACGGCCGCTTTGCTGTTGTCGAGCTTTACCTGCGGTCTCGCCGGCCTTGCCGTGACAGCGCGGCGAAGCTCCTGGTTCTATGTCGCGATGACTGTTACCTTCGTGCTCGGCGCCAGCTTCATCCTGCTCGAGTTGCGCGAGTTCGTGCATATGGTTGCCAGTGGTGCCGGACCGACGCGCAGCGCTTTCCTGTCGGCGTTCTTCACGCTGGTGGGATGCCATGGCCTTCACGTCACGGCGGGGCTGCTGTGGCTGCTCACGATGATGGCGCAGATCTTCGCCAAGGGATTCCGCGACGATATTCTTCGGCGTTTCATGTGCTTCAGCCTGTTCTGGCACGCCCTCGACATCATCTGGGTCGCGCTGTTCACCGTGGTCTATCTCCTGGGAGCAAGTCGATGAGCAATGCGGACGATCGCCACGCGCAACGGCGCGACACCCATGGCCTGGAGCGCTACGACATAGATACGGCGCCGGGTGACGAATACCTCGGCGACACCGACGTCGGATCCGGGCTACGCGGCTATGTGATCGGCCTCGGGCTGGCAACGCTGCTGACCATCGCCTCGTTCTGGTTGCCCGGAACCGACCTGGTATGGGCACCCGGCATTCCGGTGGCGCTGGTCGTGCTGGCGATCGCCCAGATGGGCGTGCATCTCGTCTTCTTCCTGCACATCACGACGGGACCGGACAACACCAACAACGCCCTGGCGCTTGCCTTCGGCGTGCTGATCGTAGTTCTGGTGATCGGCGGCTCGATCTGGATCATGGCCAATCTCGACCACAATTTGATGCCGATGAACGCGATCATGAACATGAACCGCTGATTTAGCGATTATTCCGGCCATCGGCCGCAGTTCATGCAACAGCGAACTCCGGTCTCAAGCCCGTTCGAATGTGCCGACGAGGTCGGCGTCTCCCAGGACGTGTGGGGCGGCCTCCTTCAGCACGTCGTCCACGGCGGCCTTCTCGCCGGGACGCAGCGTCTCGACGTCGACCGCAAGAAGCTCCGGGCAGCCACCTGGTCAAACCCGCAGCCGGCCGTTGGCCGGAACATTCGCCGCGTCAACGGGTTTTTTTGTTCGGACGCATTGCCGCGGAAACGGCAATGGGCTCGGCAATGGACGAAGGGCGCGACATGACCGGGCTAAGCGGTAGGCAACCAAGCGGGGCGAAAGGTGTTGTGGTCGCATTCTCCGCGCCGGGTGGCGAGACCATCTATGCCCACGAACGGGAAACCGTCGCTGCCGTCGCGCGCACGATCGCAGCGTTGAAGGGATTTTCCTTCCGCCAGGGCCTGCGTGAAGGTGGCGGTGACAGTGACGGGTTGTATTTCGTGCCGGACGACAGCCTGCTTGCTGCCGATGCGGTTCAACTGGGCATAAACGGGCCCGACGATCTCTTCGGCGGGGTGGTGCCCTGGCGCCTCGCAACCACCAAGGCCATAACCCACGAGCTGGTGGACGGATCGGCGGCACGGCCAAAAGAATGGCCCGTCGGCTTCGGCAGCGCCGTCGCCGCGGCCGTACTGCCCGGCTACACTGCATTTTCACGCCACGACGCGCTGCGCGCAGCGCAACGTCTGCTGGAGCTGGGGCTGGTCCGATTCAAGCCACCGCGCGCTTCGCGGGGCCGCGACCAGCACACCGCCGCGACAGTCGGCGATGTCGAAAGGCTGCTGGACCAATATCCATCGTCTGAGCTAAGCGAATACGGCCTTGTTCTCGAAACGCAGCTTCGCGACATCGTTACGCTGAGCGTTGGCAGAACCATGATCGACGAATTGTCGATCAGCTATTACGGCACCCAGCGGACGACGACCGACAACGACGGGCAGCCCGTCTACGGCGGATCCGATCTGGTTGTGGTGCGCGGCGGATGGGAGGCGCTGGATGGGCTGCGATTATCTCCGGCGGTGGGTTTGGCCGTGGCGCAGGCGAGAACCTATGACGCAGCGATGGATGGTTATCCCGGATTCTTCGCCTCGCGACGCAACTACGACATCGGCCAAGGTGTCGATTCCTCGGGCATCTGGCGATCGGGCGTGCTGGAAGCGAGCTGGCGGATCGGTGGCAGCAGCAGCGCCGAGCTGGCAGCGATGGACGCCATGAAGCGGGACCCCGACATGCAGATCGTGCATGTCTCCACCGTCAAGCAGTTCGGCAGCACTGCGCGGCTGCCGCCGAACGCAGCAATCCATTTCCACGGGGAGGATCCCGAGGAGGGTCAAGTCACGCGTTATACCGTCGTCACCCAGGCGATCCGAGGGCCGATCGGAGAAGCCGGCCGATTCTAGCCATGTCAGGTTGAAGTTAAGCACGCCTCCGGCAGGGAACATCCACCAATGGCCCGAGTTTGTTTCGAGCAAGGCAGCAAGTCAGAAAAGGCCCAGGCCCTGAAATGGGTGGCAGGCGTGCAATAGCGGCGTTGCCTGCAGGAGTGGTTACAGAAATGGCTATGCCAACCGTTTACGACAAACGACAGGATCCGGAAGGCCTCTGGGAGGTCTATGACAGCGAGAGCGACGAAGCCGTCGTGGTCGATGGCTTGCCGCTTTCCGGTCTCGACGAAAGCGAAGCCGATGAAGCGATTGAAAAGCTCAATCGCGGCGAGCTGACGTCGGACAACATCCCCGAGACAGCTCGGTCAGGGTGGCCTCCGACCAAGGGTGGATTGTGATGACGGCCTGACGGACGTCACCAGGCGATTGGTCGCGGATCTACGGCGAGGCCTTGACCCCGAGCTTGCGGGCCTTGTCCTCGAAGTCGTCACGAATGTCCTCAATCGTCGGCAGATGCAGTCGGCGCAGCTGGGCGTGCAACTTCTTGGCAGCGTCGGAATTCAGGTCGCGCCTGAAGTTGGTCGCGACCTCCTCGGCCGAGCCGTAACGGCGATAGCGCTCAATCTCGGTCTTCGTGGCCTGCTGGACGTGTTCGAGCGTCTTGCGCTCGGCATCGGATTTTCCGTCCGGTTTGGCCCGCATGACCGGGTTGAAGGCTTTGCTGATAACGAATTCGACCAGTTCCTGCTGGGCGTGAGCCATGATTGTTCTCCCTCGAAGGAGGCCTGTCCGGCCCAGAACGGTTCGTCGTTTCCCGGAAACGCTGACCCGCTCTATCTTTTCGTTCCGATGCAATTCCGAACGGAAAACCGTTCCACACTTTTACTGGAACTGCTCTAACCGCGGCGGCAATTGAAGGTTCCTTGGCGGATTTCGTTACCGCTGCAGGTCAAGCGCAGTTCCTCGAAGTCACAGCCGAGCCTTGGTGGTGCGTGGCGTTGCCAGGAGCAGGCTTGTTTCGCTGCCGGTAATTCCGGGGATCAGGCGGATACGTCTCAGCACGGCGTCGAACTCGCTCAGGGTCTGGGTTCCGAGTTCTATCACCAGATCCCAGCGGCCATTGGTGGTGTGGATGGTCGAGACCTCGGAGAAGCCGCCCAGCGCCCGGATGACGCGATCGGCGGCGTGGCCTTCGATCTCGATCATCATGATGCCACGCACGCGCTGATCGACCGCGTCGGCGCGCAGAATGACGGTGTAGCCGACGATGACGCCGTCCCTCTCAAGTCGCTCGATCCGGGACCTTACCGTTGCCCGGGAGACACCCAGGCCGACGGCAAGATCGGAAATGCTGCGCCGGGCGTCGTGCCGCAGAGAGGTGATGATCTGCTCGTCGAGCTGGTCCATGATTGCTCACAACGGAAGTAGATGATGTCGCTATGGTAAGGCATTTCGACAAATTTGCCAATTTGACATGTTCATTCTGCCAGCGATGCGGGCTTCAATAAAGGCATCGTAATTGGCGGGGTATGAGAATGCATTGCACGATCGTGGGCGCACCGATCCAGGCCGGCTCAGGCCGCATGGGCTGCGAGATGGGGCCGAGTGCGCTGCGCACGGCCGGCCTGGCCACCGCACTGACCGAGCTCGGCCATACGCTGACCGACCTCGGAACGATCGTCCCGGCCGACATGCGTCCTGTCGTACACGGCAACGCGGCGGTGAAGGCGCTGCCGGAAATTGCCGCCTGGACGGCAGCAATCAGCGAAACGGCCTATGCCGCGAGCGCCGATGCGATGCCGATCTTTCTCGGCGGCGACCACAGCATTTCGGCCGGTACGCTCGCCGGCATTGCCCGCCGGGCCGCGAATGCCGGCCGGCCGCTCTTCGTGCTGTGGCTCGATGCGCACCCCGATTTTCATACGCTCGACACGACCACCAGCGGCAATTTGCATGGTGTGCCGCTGGCCTATGCCAGCGGGCAGCCCGGCTTCGAGGGCTATTTCCCCCGCCTTGCAGCGCAGGTGGACCCGGCTCGCATATGCGCGCTGGGGATCCGCAGCGTGGACCTGGCGGAAAGGGAAGCGTTGCGCAGAGCCGGCGTGACGGTCCATGACATGCGTTCGATCGACGAGCACGGCATTGCGCAACTGCTTCGCGCCTTTCTCGAGCGGGTGAGCGCCGCCAACGGCATGCTGCACGTCAGCCTCGACGTCGATTTTCTCGACCCGTCGATCGCCCCGGCGGTCGGCACCACCGTTCCAGGTGGCGCCACCTTCCGCGAGGCGCATCTGGCAATGGAAATGCTGCATGACAGCGGCCTCGTCACCAGTCTCGACCTAGTCGAGCTCAACCCTTTTCTCGACGAACGCGGCCGCACCGCCACGCTTCTGGTCGACCTGACCGCGAGCCTGATGGGCCGGCGGATCATGGACCGTCCGACGAGGGGGTTCTGAGCCATGACCGTCAATTTGAACATCGTCCCGTTCGTCAGCGTCGACCGCATGATGAAGCTGGTGCTTGCCATCGGCATCGAGCGCTTCCTGCTTGAGCTTGCCGCCTATATCGAAGAGGATTTCAGGCGCTGGGAGCTGTTCGACAAGACGCCGCGCATCGCCTCGCACAGCGTTGACGGCGTGATCGAGCTGATGCCGACCAGCGACGGGCAGCTCTATGGGTTCAAATACGTCAACGGCCATCCGAAGAATACGCGTGACGGCCGCCAGACCGTGACCGCTTTCGGCGTGCTTGCCGATGTCGGCAATGGCTATCCGATGCTGCTTTCGGAAATGACCATCCTGACGGCGCTCAGAACCGCCGCAAGCTCGGCGGTCGCGGCGAAATACCTCGCTCCAGAGGCCGCCAGGTGCATGGCGATCATCGGCAATGGCGCGCAATCGGAATTCCAGGCCATTGCCTTCAAGGCGCTGCTTGGCGTCGACAGGCTGCGTCTCTACGATATCGACCCGGCGGCCTCGGCGAAATGCAGGAAGAACCTTGCCGGCATGGGTTTCGACATCAAGCTCTGCGCGTCGGCACAGGAAGCCGTTGAAGGTGCAGAGATCATCACCACGGTCACCGCCGACAAGCGGTCGGCAACAATCCTGACCGACAACATGGTTGGATCCGGCGTGCACATCAACGCGGTTGGCGGCGACTGCCCGGGCAAGACCGAGCTGCATCGCGACATTCTGCTGCGCTCGGACATCTTCGTAGAATATCCGCCGCAGACGCGCATCGAAGGCGAGAGCCAGCAGCTCGATGCGGATCACCCGCTCACCGAATTGTGGCAGGTGATGACAGGAAAGGCAGCAGGCCGGACGGATGCCCGACAGATCACATTGTTTGACTCCGTCGGCTTTGCGATCGAGGATTTTTCCGCGCTGCGCTACGTCCGCGATCAGCTGCAGCGGACCGGCCTTTACGAGGAACTAGACCTTCTGGCCGATCCCGATGAGCCGCGCGACCTGTTTGGCATGCTGCTGCGCGCCGAAAAAGCGACCGGGCTGGCGGTTGCCGGCAGCTGAGCTGCGATCCCGTCGGTCAATCCTTCTTTTCCTGATACAGGCGCTCGGTCGCACGCTCGCTTTCCCTGCGCTCCGCCGGGCCGCGACGGCGCTGCGTGAGCAGGGCGTAGGCGATCAGGACTGCCAGCAGCAGTGGACCTCCTGCAACAACGAGCAACCACAAACTATTCCCAGACATCGACCGTCTCCTTTCCCTCACAACCGGAAAGGACCCGAACCGTTCCTCCGTCTTGTTGGATGTCGCCCGCAGGACGTGGTGCGATTCAGGATTTTGTGCCGCGAGCAGGACGTTCCACGCCTTGTCTGCACTCAGGATGCCCTTATCTAGACTCTTATCGTTCGGTCACATGCACTCTCTGCGAAGTGAAGGGAACCACAAGGGCTTTCCAACATTTGGTTGTTCAAGAGACAAACATGCAGCCACATCGGCTCCGGGGCTAGGAATACCATGCGTGAGAATCAATCCGACGTCTTCGATCTGTTTTCCGAGGTTTACAAGAATGCGGCGCAGGAGGAGATAAGCCTCCAGCAATATCTGCTTGCCTGCCGCGAGGACAAGTCGATGTACGCCTCAGCGCCCGAGCGGATGGTCGAGGCGATCGGCGAGCCGACTTTTGTCGATACCAGCAAGGACGAGCGGCTCGGCCGTATTTTTTCGAACCGGACGATCAAGATCTATCCGACCTTCGCCGACTTTTACGGCATGGAGGATACGATCGAGCGTATCGCCGGTTATTTCCGCTATGCCTCGCAAGGCCTCGAGGAACGCAAGCAGATCCTCTATCTCCTCGGCCCGGTCGGCGGCGGCAAGTCCTCGCTTGCGGAGCAGTTGAAAAGGCTGATGGAGCAGCGTCCGATCTATACGCTGAAGGTCGGCGGCCAGGTCAGCCCGGTCTTCGAATCGCCGCTCGGGCTGTTCGATCCCGACCGCATGGGCGACCTTTTGGAGGACAAATACGGCATCGCCCGGCGGCGGCTGACCGGCCTGATCTCGCCCTGGGCGGCCAAGCGTCTCGACGAATTGTCCGGCGACATCTCCAAATTCAGCGTCGTCAAGCTGATGCCGTCCAGGCTTCGCCAGATCGGCATCGCCAAGACCGAGCCGGGCGACGAGAACAATCAGGACGTTTCGGCCCTGGTCGGCAAGGTCGACATCAGGCAGCTGGAAAACTTCAGCCAGTCCGATCCGGACGCCTATTCCTATAGCGGCGGGCTGAACCGGACGACGCAAGGACTGCTCGAATTCGTCGAGATGTTCAAGGCGCCGATCAAGGTGCTGCATCCGCTGCTGACCGCCACCCAGGAAGGCAGCTACAACGGCACCGAGAATTTCGGCGCTTTCCCCTATCAGGGCATCATCGTTGCCCATTCCAACGAATCGGAATGGCTGCAGTTCAAGAACAACAAAAACAACGAGGCGTTCCTCGACCGCATCCTGGTGGTCAAGGTGCCGTATTGCCTGCGCGTCACCGAAGAGCGGCAGATCTACGAGAAGCTGTTGCGCGAAAGCGAACTGGCTAACAGCCCCTGCGCTCCGGAAGTGCTCGACATCCTCAGCCGGTTCACCGTCTCGACCCGCCTGGCCGAACACGACAATTCGCCGCTCTACACCAAGATGCGCGTCTATGACGGCGAGAACCTCAAGGAAACCGATCCCAAGGCGAAGTCGGTCCAGGAGTACCGAAACGCCGCCGGTGTCGATGAAGGCATGACCGGCGTCAGCACCCGCTTCGCCTTCAAAATCCTGTCGCAGACCTTCAACTACGACACCGAAGAGGTGGCCGCCGATCCGGTGCATCTGATGTACATCCTGGAAGAGGCGATCAAGCGCGAGCAGTTCCCGAAGGAAACAGAGGCGGACTATCTCGATTTCATAAAGTCGGAGCTGGCCACCCGTTATGCCGAGTTCATCGGCCACGAGATCCAGAAGGCCTATCTGGAATCCTACAGCGAATACGGCCAGAACCTGTTCGACCGCTACATCGCCTATGCCGATGCCTGGATCGAGGATCAGGACTACAAGGATACCGATACCGGCCAGATCCTCAATCGCGAGGTTTTGGACAACGAACTGTCGCAGGTCGAAAAGCCGGCCGGCATCGCCAATCCCAAGGACTTCCGCAATGAAGTGGTGAAGTTCACGCTGCGCGCGCGGGCCAGAAACCATGGCCGCAACCCGTCATGGACGAGCTACGAAAAGCTGCGCGAAGTCATCGAGAAGCGGATGTTCGGGCAGGTCGAGGACCTGCTGCCGGTGATCAGCTTCGGCTCCAAGCAGGACAGCGTGACGGAGAAGCGGCATACCGAATTCGTGCAGCGGATGATCCAGCGCGGTTACACCGAACGCCAGGTTCGCCGGCTGGTGGACTGGTACATGCGGGTGAACAAGGCGGGTTGAAGCCAGCCCGGGGTAACATATGCCGATCTTCATCGATCGCCGACTGAACCCGAAGGACAAAAGCCTCGGCAATCGGCAGCGTTTCCTGCGGCGGGCGCGCGAAGAGTTGAAGCGCACGATCCGCGATCAGATCCGCACCGGCAAGATCGCCGACGTGGACGCCGAGCATGCCGTTTCGATGCCGGCGCGGGGCACCGGCGAGCCGAGCTTCAACGATGCCAGGAACAGCGGCAGCCGCCAGCACGTCCTGCCCGGCAACAAGCATTTCTCCCCAGGCGACCGGCTGCCCAAGCCCGGCCAGGGCGGCGGCATGGGGTCCGCCCCGGGGAGAACCGAATCGGAGGACGATTTCCGTTTCGTGCTGTCGCGCGAAGAGGTGCTCGACCTCTTTTTCGAAGACCTCGAACTGCCTGACATGGTCAAGCTCAACCTCAAGGAGATCCTCGCCTTCAAGCCGCGCCGGGCCGGCTTCGCCGCGACCGGCTCGCCGACCAACATCAATGTCGGGCGCACGATGCGCAACAGCCATGGCCGCCGCATAGCGCTCAGGCGTCCCAAGCAGGAGGACCTCGATGCGATCGCGCAGGAGATTGCGTCGCTGGAGGCGAAGCCGCAAAACGTCGAGATGCGCCAGCGCATCGTGGCGCTGCAGGAAGAGTTCGATCGACTGGAGCGTCGCCGCAAGCGGATCGCCTATGTCGACCCGGTCGATATCCGCTTCAACCGCTTCGACGCGCAGCCGGTGCCGAACGCCAACGCGGTGATGTTCTGCCTCATGGACGTGTCCGGTTCGATGGGCGAACGCGAGAAGGATCTGGCCAAGCGCTTCTTCGTGCTGCTGCACCTGTTCCTGAAGCGGCGCTACGACCGGACCGAGGTGGTCTTCATCCGCCACACCCACGAGGCGCAGGAGGTCGACGAGGAAACCTTCTTCTACAACACCCAGAGCGGCGGTACGGTGGTTTCCACCGCGCTCGAGGAGATGCACCGCATCGTCGAGCAACGCTATCCCAGCCGCGAATGGAACATCTATGTCGCCCAGGCCTCGGACGGTGACAATTTCGTCACCGATTCCGAGCGCTGCATCGCCCTGCTCGACGAACAGATCATGCGGCTGTGCCAGTATTTCGCCTATGTCGAGATCCTCGACGAGCGCGAGAGCCACATCTTCGGCGCTACCGACAACGGCACGTCGCTATGGCGTGCCTACAGTGCGGTCAAGCTGAGATGGTCGAACTTCCAGATGAGCCGCATCGCCACCGCGGCCGACATCTACCCGGTTTTCCGCCAGCTCTTCGCCAGACAGCCGGGCTATCAAAAGAGCGGTGAAAGAGGGGGCTGATGGCGAGCAGATCCGGGCTGCTGTTTTCCGGTTCCGACTGGGATTTCAGGACGCTGTCGCGCGCCTACGAGACCATCGAGGCGATCGCCACCGAAGAGCTCCACCTCGACACCTATCCGGTACAGATGGAGATCATCTCGTCCGAACAGATGCTCGACGCCTATTCCTCGGTCGGCATGCCGCTGATGTACCGGCACTGGTCCTTCGGCAAGCACTACCTCTACCAGGAACTGCTCTATCGCAAAGGCGGGCGAGGGCTCGCCTATGAACTCGTCATCAATTCGAATCCCTGCATCGTCTATCTGATGGAGGAAAACACCATGGCCCTCCAGGCCCTGGTGACGGCGCACGCAGCACTCGGGCATAACCATTTCTTCAAGAACAATTATCTTTTCCGGCAGTGGACGGACGCCGGCGCCATCCTCAGCTATCTCGACTTCGCCAAGGGCTATATTGCCCGCTGCGAAGAGCGGCATGGCGTCGATGCGGTGGAAGAGATCCTCGATGCCGCACACGCGCTGATGGAACAGGGCGTGTTCAGATATCACCGGCCGCCGAAGCTGTCGTCGGAAAAGCAGCGCGAGGGCCTTCGCGAGCGCCTGGAATACGAGGAGCGCTCCTACAACGATCTGTGGCGCACGCTGCCGCCGTCCAAGGACGGCACCAAGGTTCGCGAGACGGACACCATGGCGGAGCGCAAGAAATCGCTCAACCTGCCCGAGGAGAACCTGCTTTATTTCCTGGAGAAGAACAGCCTGATCCTGGAACCGTGGCAGCGTGAGGTTATCCGGATTGTCCGCGTTATCGCGCAGTATTTCTATCCACAGCGCCAAACGCAGGTGATGAACGAGGGCTGCGCCACCTTCGTGCATTACACGCTGATGAACCTTTTGTTCGACCGCGGGCTGATCGGCGAAGGTGCCATGCTGGAGATCCTGCGCAACCATTCGAACGTGATCTTCCAGCCGGGCTTCGACGATCCGCGCTTTTCCGGTATCAACCCTTACGCGCTGGGGCTTGACATGATGCAGGACATCCAGCGCATCTCGACCGCGCCGACGGCCGAGGACCGCGACTGGTTCCCCGATATCGCCGCTAACGGCGACTGGCGCCAGACCTTGCTGGACGCCTGGGCCAACCATCGCGACGAGTCCTTCATCCGCCAATATCTGAGCCCTACCCTGATACGGAAATGGCGGTTCTTTGTGCTTGCCGACGCTGCCAACGACCCCCATTACGAAGTCGCCTCGATACACAATGAGCGCGGCTACGAGAGTATCCGCAGCGCACTCGCCCACAGCTACGACATCGGCGCCAGCCGGCCGGACATCCAGGTGGTGGATGTGGACCTGCTCGGCGACCGGCATCTGCGCCTGCAGCACAAGGTCAAGGACGGCATCGTGCTGGAAGGCGGCAGCCGCGACGCCACGCTGCGCCACATCCGCAAGCTCTGGGGCTACGAGGTCAGCATGGTCGCGGTCGACGCGCAGACCGGCGCCAGGCTCCACGAACGCTCGACCAGCCAGATCGGGGAATGACCGAACAGCCTGCCGGCGAAGTCGGGCGCCTTTTCAGGATCACCAACCACCCTATCTACGCGCGCACCACGAGGGCATGGTCGGGAGCAGGAAACATGCGCGCATTGACGATCGCCACGCTTCTGTTGGTCGCCGTCTCGATGGCGCTCTCGCTCGCGCACGCTTTGGAATTGCCCGGCAAGTTGCGCCTCAAGGAGGCCACCTACAGATCAGTGCAGGCGATCTACTATCCCGGCTTCACGATCGGCGGGTTCGCCGAGATCGGCGGCATCATTGCGCTCGCCGTCCTGCTTTACCTGACGCCCTATCCAAGCGCCCGATTCTGGTGGACCTTGGCGGCGCTTGTCTCGCTGCTGGCGGAGCACGCGACCTATTGGTCGGTCACGCACCCCGTCAATAATTTCTGGGTGCAAGACACTGCCCTGCCGAAATCCGCCGCGACGTTTTTTTCAATGTTCTCTCGAAAGCAGACCGGCGACTGGAGAGATTTGCGCAACGTCTGGGAGGCTTCGCATGTCGCCAGGGCAGGCCTGGCAGTGCTGAGCCTCGTCTCAATTGCTGTCGCCGCGACATTTTTTGCCGAATAGCCCCAGGGATTAAGGTCAGGGGACGGACCCGGCGCCGTATTGTCTTAACGTCAAGCGATCCGGCCGTTCAGCGGTCGGCGCGATGCTTGTTGTGGGCGCTTTCCTGGTGCTCGCCGCGGATGATGTTGCGATCGTCGGGATCGGCAATATCCTTCGGGTCCGATCTGAGCTCGGCACCGCGCCGGAACGCCTCGCGCTCTTGCCTGGTCTTGTTCAAATCCGCTTCCGCGTCGAAATCCTTGCCGGCGTTTTTCGTGTTCTCGCGCTCTTCGATGATGCGCAATTGCTGCTCATGAGTCTTCTTTCCGGCCATTGGTGACCTCCTTCCTTTCGATTTTCCGCTTTCCCAAGGTCCAGATTCGCTACAGCCCGAAAGGATAAGTCTCGGGAAGGCCTGTCCCCGCATGCTCCGGCCCAAGCGGCGTCACGGCATTGGTCTCATCGAACCAGACGAAAGCATCGAACTGGCGGGCGAGCGAGGCGTCCGCATAGTGGCTGTGCAGCTCGGTCTCGGGCCGATAGATGACACCGATAAAGCGTTCCAGCCGGCGCTCCAGAAGCCGTTGGCGCAGCGTGTCGTCGCGCTCGAAATCGAGCAGGAAAGGCGAGACGCCGCTGTCGTGGCAAAGCCGCTCATAGCTGTCGTTGTGGGAAGGCCGAACCGGTTTCACTTCCATGTCGCCGTCCCAGTCGGTGGCAGCGGCCACCGTCCCGGAATGCGTACTGAGACCAATCAAGGCAACCTCGTCGCCAAGACGCTGGCGGCAGAGCTGGCCGATGTTCAATTCGTCCCTGACGATCCCCATCTCGGTATAGCGGGCATCGCCAATATGGGAATTATGCGCCCACACCACCGCCTTGGCGTTCGGGCCGCGGGCCTGCAGCAGGTGCTCCAGCGTTTCGAACATGTGGGTGTCGCGCAGGTTCCAGGATTGCGCGCCGCCATAATACATGGTGCGGTAATAGCGCTCGGCGGAGGCGACCAGGCGGGCGTTCTGGGTGGCGTCGAGGAAATCGAACCCGTCCTGCTGCGCATAGTCGAGCTCTCTGGCGAGCAGTTCCCGGCATTGCTCGAGCACGGCCTTCTCGCATTTCTGGTAGCCGGAGGTGAGTGCGACACGGCCATAAGTGGCCGGGTCGTTCTGCCACGGAGTCAGGCAGCCGTAGCGTTCGCGTGCGATCCTCGCCGCCTGCGGATCGACCCGGTCGAGATATTGCAGGACCGCCGCGATCGACCCGCCCATATTGTAGATGTCGAGGCCATAGAACCCGGCCCGCCGGGAGGATATCCTGATCCGCTCGTTATGCTCTCGCATCCAGTCGACGAACGCAGCGACGTCGGTGTTGCGCCACATCCAGGTGGGAAAGCGCTGGAACGGCGGATCGGCGCCCGGCCGTGGTGGCCGGTGGCGGATGTAACGGTCGATCGCCGCCGCATCGGGCCAGTCGGCCTCGACCGCGACGATGGTGAAGCCATGCTTCTCGATCAGCCTGCGCGTGATCGCGGCGCGCGCACGATAGAACTCCGACGTGCCGTGGCTGGCTTCGCCGAGCAAGACGACGCGGCGGTCGGCAAACCGGTCGAACAGCGCACCGAAGGCCGGATCGTCGAAATCCGGAAGCGGTTCGGCGGCGGCCGCTATCATCTGCGGCAGGCTGCTCCTGCGCTGATGCCGGTGCGGAAGATCGGCCGCTATCTGGCTGTCGCTGCCTGGCTCGCCCCAGCCTTGCTCGCCGATCAGCGGAACAAACCGCACGCCGCCGAAATCCTCCTCGGTGTAAGTTGCTGCGCCGGTCCGGGTGACCTTGAGCAGGCGCTGCGCGTCGAATTCGTCGCCGACCGGGATGATAAGCCGGCCGGCGACGTCGAGCTGTTCCTGCAGCGCGAGCGGTGCGCCGGGTCCAGCGGCGGCAACCAGGATCGCATCGAAGGGTGCAGCCTCTGGCCAGCCCCTGGTGCCGTCGCCAGTGCGGACTTCGATATTGTCGTAGCCAAGCTTTTTAAACCGCTGCCTTGCCGTTTCAGCCAACGCGGCGTGGCGCTCGATGGTGTAGACACGTTCGACGATCCGGCTCATTACGGCAGCCGCATAGCCCGAGCCGGTGCCGACCTCGAGAACATGGTCACCGGCTCCGACCTCGGCCATTTCGATCATCAACGCAACGATATAGGGCTGCGATATCGTCTGACCTTCGGCGATCGGCAGCGGCCCGTCCTCATAGGCAAATTCTTCAAAACCAGGCTCGACGAAAGCCTCGCGCGGGACCTCGCGCATCGCCTGAAGGACATTGCGGTCGCGAACGCCACGGCGGCTTAGGTGAATGTCGACCATTTGGTTGCGGGCATGGGAGAGATCGAGCATTTTTTGCTCCTCCTACGGGCCTCCGCCACAATCGCCCAAGCTGCTCAAACGGCACTTTGGCCAGTCGATGTCCCCGGGGCCTCGGCAGTCCCCTTGGATTCATGCAATGCGGTACATCTTCCTAACCGTTGGCAAGCCCCGAGGTTCCTCAAAAGACCGACCCGCTTTTGTCGGGCGAGGCGGATTGCAGGATCGGCAAGCGGAACTGGCCGCGCCCGCCCAAACTTATTTCGAGGCAAATCCTTTCTCCGAGGCGGCGCCACTCCAGATAACGACGGACGAGGGTATTCCGGAGGCATTTCCATGAACGACGAGGCCCGCACGACTGCGCAAACAACCGGCCTTGACCAGATGGATCTGATGGACCGCTACTGGCGCGCCGCGAACTACATTTCGGTTGGCCAGATCTATCTGCTCGACAATCCGCTCTTGCGCGAGCCCATGCGGCCCGAGCACATCAAGCCACGGCTGCTCGGCCATTGGGGCACAACGCCCGGCCTCAATTTCATCTATGTGCATCTGAACCGGATCATCCGTGAACGTGGTCTCGATGTTCTGTTCATCTGCGGGCCGGGTCACGGCGGCCCGGCAATGGTCGCGAACACCTGGCTCGAGGGCACCTACAGCGAGATTTATCCCGAGATCGGCAGGGACGAAGACGGCCTGCGAAAGCTGTTCCGGCAGTTCTCGTTCCCCGGCGGAGTGCCGAGCCACGCGGCCCCGGAGACACCCGGCTCGATCCACGAAGGCGGAGAGCTCGGCTATGCGCTGGTCCATGCCTTCGGCGCCGCCTTCGACAATCCGAACCTTGTGGTTGCCTGCGTCGTCGGCGACGGCGAAGCCGAGACCGGCCCGCTCGCCGCGGCCTGGCATTCCAACAAGTTCCTGAACCCGGCATCCGACGGTGCCGTCCTGCCGATCCTGCATCTCAACGGCTACAAGATCGCCAGCCCGACGATCCTCGGCCGTATGGAAGACGAGGCGTTGCGCAGCCTGTTCCTCGGCTATGGCTACGAAACCTTTTTCGTGGAAGGCCACGAGCCTGCCCCGATGCATCGGGAGATGGCCCGCACGCTCGATACCGTGCTCGACCGGATCCACTCCATCCAGGAGCCTGCACGAGCCGCGGGCTGGAAGGGAGAGCGGCCGCTGTGGCCGATGATCGTGCTGCGCAGCCCAAAGGGCTGGACCGGGCCGAAAGAGGTCGACGGCAGACGAGTCGAGGATTTCTGGCGTTCGCACCAGGTGCCGGTGTCTAACGCGCGCGGCGACGCGGCGCACCGCCAGATCCTCGAAGACTGGATGCGCAGCTACGAACCGAAGACGCTGTTCGATGAAGGCGGGCATCTCCTGGCGGAGCTCGCGGCGCTGGCGCCCACAGGGCCCAGACGCATGGGCGCAATCCCCTACGCCAATGGCGGCCTGCTGAAGCAAGACCTCGTGCTTCCCGACTGGAAAGGCCTGGCGCTCGAGGTACCGCGTCCGGGCGGCACTGTTGGGGAGGCAACGCGGACCGTGGGGAGCTATCTTCGCGACGTGATCCGCTTGAACGCCGAGGCCAGGAATTTCCGGCTGATGGGACCCGACGAGACGTCCTCCAACCGCCTCGACGACGTGTTCGAGGTTACGGACCGGGTCTGGATGGAGCGGATCGAGCCTTACGACGTTCATCTTTCCCGCGGCGGCCGCGTCATGGAAGTGCTCAGCGAGCACCTTTGCCAAGGCTGGCTGGAGGGCTATCTGCTGACCGGCCGCCACGGCCTGTTCTCGTGCTACGAGGCGTTCGTCCACATCGTCGATTCCATGGTCAACCAGCATGCCAAATGGCTGAAGACCTCCGGCGAACTTGCCTGGCGCAAGCCGATCGCCTCGCTAAACTACCTGCTGACCTCGCATGTCTGGCGGCAGGATCACAACGGCTTCAGCCATCAGGATCCGGGCTTTGCCGATTTCGTCGCCAACAAGAAGGCCGACACGGTAAGGCTCTATTTCCCGCCGGATGCAAACACGCTGCTGTGGATCACCGACCATTGCCTGAAAACCTACAACCGCATCAACGTCATCGTCGCCGGCAAGCAGCCGGCGCCGCAATGGCTGTCCGCCGAGGACGCGGAAGCGCACTGCAAGGCCGGCGCGGGCATCTGGGAATGGGCCGGGACGGTTGCCAAGGGCGAAGATCCGGATGTGGTCCTGGCTTGCGCCGGCGACGTGCCGACGCTGGAGACGCTTGCCGCAGCCGACATCCTGCGCTCGGGCATTCCGGACCTGAAGATCCGCGTCGTCAATGTCGTCGACCTGATGATTTTGCAGTCGAATTCCGAACATCCGCATGGCTTTGCCGACGACAGATTCGACGCGCTGTTCACCAAGGCCAAGCCGGTCATCTTCGCCTATCACGGCTACCCCTATCTCATTCACCGTCTGACCTACCGGCGCGCCAACCACGACAACATGCATGTGCATGGCTTTCGCGAGGAAGGCACGACGACGACGCCGTTCGATATGGTCGTGCTCAACCAGCTCGACCGCTATCATCTGGCGCTCGCCGCGATCGCGCGTGTGCCGGGGCTGGCCGAGCGGGCGAAGGAGCTTGCCGCGGCGCTGCATGGGAAATTGGCTGAGCACAAAGCCTATGTCCGCGAACATGGCGAGGACATGCCCGAGATCCAGAAATGGTCCTGGCCGCAGGACGGCGCGACAAGGGCCGGCGATTGATGCGACGATCGATCCTTGCGTTGAATGCCGGCTCGTCGAGCATCAAGTTCGGACTTTACGACCTTGCAGCATCCGCCGAGCTGGATCTTGCCTCGCGCGGTTCGCTGGATCTGGGCGATGCGCCAAGGCTGACCGCGAAAGCCGCCGATGGGGAGCTGCAGTGCGATCGGCCACTTGCCGCGGACGCATCGCCCGACATGGGCCTCGGCCAGATGCTGCAATGGATCGAGAACGAACTTGGCGGAAGGAAACTGATCGCCGCCGGCCATCGCATCGTTCATGGCGGACGCGAGTTCGTCGAACCTGTCCGCCTGACACCGACAATTATCGAGGCTCTCGACAGGCTGACGCCGCTTGCGCCACTGCACCAGCCGCGCAGCCTCGCGCCGATCCGGGCGCTTGCCGCGTTGCGGCCCGACCTGCCGCAGGTCGGATGTTTCGACACGGCCTTCCATAGGACCATCGAGCCTCTGGTCAGCCGTTTTGCGCTGCCGCGTCGCTATGAGGCAGACGGCATCCACCGCTACGGCTTTCACGGGCTTTCCTACGAATATGTCGCGGGCCGGCTCAAGCAGAGATCGCCCGATCTGGCGGCGAAAAGAACCATCGTCGCCCATCTC
This sequence comes from Mesorhizobium sp. M0048, assembly GCF_040323405.1. NCBI lineage: Bacteria > Pseudomonadati > Pseudomonadota > Alphaproteobacteria > Hyphomicrobiales > Phyllobacteriaceae > Mesorhizobium > Mesorhizobium sp. M0048. The sequence continues at coordinate 41,898 of NZ_JAMYUV010000013.1, forward strand.
GGTAACGGGGCGAGCCTGTGCGCCATGCGCGACGGGAGAAGCGTCGATACGACGATGGGCTTTTCGGCGCTTGACGGCCTGGTCATGGGCACACGCTGCGGCGCCATCGATCCGGGCGTGCTTTTGTACCTCCTGCTGGAAAGAGGGGTTTCGGGAGAGGCGCTGCAAGACATGCTCTACGAGGAATCCGGCCTGCTCGGCGTGTCCGGCATTTCCGGCGACATGCGAACGCTGGAGGCCAGCGATGACCGCCGGGCGCGCGAAGCGGTGGAGCTTTTCGCCTTCCGCGCCGCCAGGGAAGTTGCCGCCCTCGCCAATACGCTGGGCGGGCTGGAATGCCTGGTGTTCACCGGCGGCATCGGCGAGCACTCTGCCGCGGCCCGCAAAGCGATTTGCGGCAGGCTTGGCTGGCTCGGCGTGGCGATCGACGAAGCCGACAACAACTCCCATGAAGCGCTCATAAGCCAGGCGGATGGCAAGGTCGAAGTCCGCGTCATCGCGACCGACGAAGAAGGTGTCATCGCCCGCCACACGCGCAAGGTGATCGACGGGCCTGGCTGATGCGGATGGCCTTGATGGCGCTTGCTCGACCGGCTACGTCGCGACGGCGGCCGATCTGTTGAACACGATGGTCACCCGCGTTCCTTTGCCGGGGGCAGAATCCACCTCGAACCGGGCTTTGGCATTTTCAATCAGCGATTGAGCGATCAACGCTCCGAGCTTGCCGGGTTTCGGCCAGGTCTCGCCTTCGGGCAGGCCGATGCCGTCATCGGCGACTACGATGCGAAAACCGTCTCCGTCGACGACGCTGCGCAGCGTGATCGTCCCGCCTTCGCGACCCAGAAAGGCGTGTTTCAGCGCGTTCGTCAAAAGCTCATTGACCACCAGTCCCGTCGGCATCGCCACGTTGATGGACACCGGATAAGTGTCGACCTTCATATCGAGCCGGATGCCCTGCATGGCGTGCGACGTCATCACGGCGGAAGCGATCTGGCTGAGATAGACGCCAAGGTCCACTTCGGCCTTCTGTTCGTCGGCCGACAGCGTCTGGTAGAGGATTGCGAGCGCATCGACGCGGCCGGCGAGGCGCTCGAAACCTTTCTGATCAGGCGATGCCGCACTGCGGGCCTCCAATCTGATGAGAGCCGTGATCATTTGGAGATTGTTCTTCATCCGATGCTGCAACTCGCGCAGCAGCATGTCCTTTTCCCGAATGCGTTGTTCGATGGCCTCGCTGTCGCTTGCCTTGTGCGCGGTAACGTCGACAAGGGCGACCAGTCGAAAGGACCGTCGCCCGCGCTCGTCCTCGATCAGGTTCGAATAGACATCGACGATGGCTGGCGCTGCGGCGGCACGTTGTATCCTGAATGTTCCCGCGCGATCGATATCCTCGACGATGGCCCGGGCCAGCGGCCGGTCCTTGTATTCGCTCAAGCCTTCTCCGCTCAGTGCGGCCCAGTTCCAGCGCTCGAGCTCGGCGACGGATACGCCTGACAATTTCTGGAACTCGGAATTGACATAGACGACACGTTCATCGCCGCTGAGATCGGAAATTGCGATCGCGATCGGCAGCTGGTCGAGAAATCTCTTGAATTGTTCGCTATCCAGCACGCCCGCCAGATGCGGGGTATCGAGCAATTGCTGGAGCTGCTCGGTTGTTTCGACTTCGGCGGGCATTCCAGGCTTTCGATGTTTCCGGTGAAACCATGATCAATATCAGGTCGCTCACCAACTGCGAAGTCCGCTCATTGCCGCGCGGCTACGAATGGCGGAGAGCCGAGATCATGGTTGAGAAGCGTCGGAAGACTCAGCTCGAATGGCTCTGCTCGACCAGATGGTATTTATACCGGTCGCGAATATGTTCGTTGAAGAACCGGCCCTTCGACGAAGCCTTGCGGAACGCGGCGTGGACCTGCGGCGGAACGTCCTCGTAATCATAGCGGTTTCCGCTCGGGACGAACCACACCGAGAGTACCCTCGTCGCCGGCTGGTAGTCGATGTTTCTGATCGCAGTTGAAGGCATCTCGACAGCTCCAATGCTCGGCAGTGCTCCAATCCACGCCATCGTGTGAATAACCCTGCACGGAGAGCGAGGTTCCTTGCTGCCGAAGCAGCCTTGCCGCTACGGGCCGGCTTCACCAAGTACAGTTGATGCCACCGCTCAAGACATCGGCTGCAGCCCGTCAGGGCGATCTCTTTGCCGCCACCGACGACCTGCCGGAAGGATTCCGCTACCGGCCCGAACTGATCACGCCGGACGAGGAAGCAGCGTTGGCAAGCCAGCTCGACGGCCTGCCTTTTCAGCCCTTCGACTTTCACGGCCATCTGGCAAACCGGCGGGTGGTCGGCTTCGGGCTGCGTTACGACTACGACCGGCGCGAAGTCGTCGAAGCACCGCCGATACCCGGCTTTCTGCTGCCGCTCAGGGACAAAGTTGCAGCCTTTGCCCGCCTGCCGGCCGAAACCTTCGTGCAGGTGCTGATCAACGAGTACCGGCCGGGCGCCGGTATCGGCTGGCACCGCGACAAGCCTCATTTCGAATTGGTCGCCGGCGTTTCGCTGCTGGCCGCCTGCAGCTTCCGCCTGCGCCGGAAAAACGGCACGCGATGGGATCGCAAGACGGTCACCGTCGAGCCAAGATCAGCCTATTTGATGACGGGTGCTGCGCGCAACGAATGGGAGCACAGCGTTCCGCCGGTCGCCGAGCACCGCTATTCGATCACATTACGCACGCTGCGCGCGCAAAATTCGCTTGGGATAGCGCCGTAAGGCAAGCCAGGCGCCGCCCTGAAGTACTGAGCCGATACGATTTCATGGGTCGCCATGCCGACCGGCCAAATCCGCCAGCATGGCGCGCTGGCCTTTCAGTATCTTGACGTTGGCTTCAGGCAGGGAGAACCAGCCCGCTCTGTCGACTTCGGCAAATTCCTTCATCGAGCCGGACCTTGGCGGCCATTCCATGACGAAGGTGTTGCTGCTTATGGCGTCGCTGTCGAAGTCCGCTTCGACGCACCACGCGACGACGAGCTTGCCGCCCGGCTGCCGGTAGCTGCCAAGGTGTTCGAAAACTCCATCGATGGCGACCCCGAGCTCCTCTTCGGCTTCGCGTTTTGCCGCCGTCAGTTCGTCTTCGTTCTCGTCGACCAGGCCCTTCGGGATCGACCATGCGCCGTCGTCCTTCTTCGCCCAGAATGGGCCGCCGGGATGCACCAGCAGCACCTGAAGTGAACCTCGGCTTTGGCGATAAATGAGCAACCCTGCGCTGCGTTTGGCCATTCCGCTATTCCCCTGACGAAAATGAACCGAATGTTCTCGTCCGGGCCGGCGTATGGACCAGCCTGCCACGGCGGAACGATTTCGGCTCGCAGCCGTTCCGTCCGTTCGGCAAATGAGTGATTGACATGGCGACGCCGCGAGCTGCCTGGAAGGGCTTTATGAAAGTCGGATCGGTTTCCTGTGGCGTCAAGATCATCGGCGCCGTCAGCGAGGCCGAGAAAGTGCATTTCAGGATCCTGAACCGCAAGGACGGTCTCCCGGTCAAGAGCGCTTATATCGACGAGGAGACCGGCGATACGGTGGAGGCTGCCGACCAGGTAAAGGGCTATGAAGTCGAGAAGGGCGAATTCATCCGCATAGAGCCGGACGAAATCAAGAAACTAAAGATGGTATCGCAGCACACGCTCGAGATCGGCGAGTTTGTGCCCACCGCCGAAATCGACGCACGCTACCTCGAAAAGCCCTATTATCTGGTTCCGGCCGACGCGCCCTCCACTGAGGCCTTCGCGGTGATCCGGGACGCCATGGCCAGGAAGAAAGTGGCAGCCCGCTCCTGCGTCGTGCTGTACCAGCGAGGCCGAGAGGTGCTGATCCAGCCGCTGGGCAAGGGCATGGTGATGACGGAATTACGCAACCACAATGAAGTGGTCGCAACGGACGCGGTGTTCGAAGGACTGAAGGCTCGCAAGGTCGATCCCGAGATGCTGGAAATCGCGCAATTGCTGATCGACAAGAAGCCCGCCAAATTCGACCCGTCAAAGTTCGAAGACACTTATGAACAGGCGCTGGTTGCGATGATCGAAGCCAAGCGCAAGGGCAAGAAACCGCCCAAGCCGGCACCTGCGCCGAGGACGAATGTCGTCAACCTCGCCGATATTCTGCGCAGAAGCCTGGCGCAGGAAGGCGGCAAGGCTCCTAACAAAGGTCGGGGAACGGCCGCGAAACGCAGATCAGCCTGAATGTCCGAAAGCGGATCGAACGGAACCGAAAACGCTCGCGCGCATTTAGATGACGTAGCAATCCGTCGGCAAGCCAAGCGGAGCGGGGGACTGGTGGACGTCGTTGAACTAAAGACTGGCGGAATCCCGCAAGTTTCCTCCGCCGATCTGATGCAGGCGTTGCCTGTGGCTGTCTACACCACCGACAGACAAGGCTACATCTCGTTCTTCAATGAAGCCGCTGCCGATCTCTGGGGATATCGTCCGGTTATCGGCCAGGACCGCTGGTGCGGATCATGGAAGCTTCGCCACCTCGACGGACGGCCGATGGCGCACGACGAATGTCCGATGGCCGTTGCCTTGCTGGAGGAGCGGGACGTTCCTGGGGGCCGGGCGATCGCCGAGCGGCCGGACGGCCAGTTCATCCCGTTCAGCGCGTATCCGGTCCTGCTTCGCGATGCGAACGGCGAGGTCGTCGGCGCCATCAACACCTTGCTCGACCTGCGCACCCAGGCGCTGGCTGACGACGCCAGCATAAGGCTCGCTGCCATCGTCGAATCTTCGATGGACGCGATCGTGTCGAAAGACCTGAACGGCATTATCACCAGCTGGAACGACGCGGCACAACGCCTGTTCGGCTACACGCCCGCGGAGGCGATCGGTCGCCCGGTGACGATGCTCATCCCGCCCGACCACCTGGATGAGGAAGCCATGATCATCAGCCGCATTCGCGCCGGCGAACGGATTCCTTCATATGAGACTATCCGGCAGCGCAAGGACGGCACCCTGGTTCCGGTTTCGCTCACCATCTCGCCGATACGCGACGGCATTGGGCGTATCGTCGGCGCTTCCAAGATCGCGCGCGACATCAGCCCGCATAAGGACAGCGAACGGCGTATCCGCACACTCATGCGCGAAGTCAACCATCGCGTTAAAAACCAGTATTCGGTGATCGTCTCGATGATCCGCGAGACCAGCAAGCTGGCGGGTACGCCAGAGGCTTTCCTTTCCCAAGTCCGGGAACGCATCATGGCACTTTCGGAATCACACGATCTGCTGGTCGATGCCGAATGGCGTGGCGCGACCATCGGCGAACTAATCCATGCCCAGACTAAGGCCTTCGCGACACAGGCCAGGCTATCGATGAGCGGGCCGATGATCATGCTGCAGCCGAATGCGGTGCAATATCTCGGCATTGCCTTTCACGAGCTGGCCACCAATTCGGTAAAGCACGGAGCGCTGTCGCGCCTTGACGGGCGGGTCGAGGTCGAATGGACCGTGACGCCAGCCGCCGATGGCAGCGACGGCTTCCGCCTTGTCTGGCGGGAACTGGACGGACCATTGGTCGATGAAAACACGCGACGCGGTTTCGGAACGGTCGTGCTCAAACGCGTCACCCCGCAGGCGCTCAGCGGCACCGGCCGCCTGGAATTTGAGAGGCACGGCATCACCTGGACGCTGGAAGCGCCGCTGCGCTTCGTTCAGATGTCGATGGCTGGCATTGCGGCTGATTGAAGGCCGCTACCTCGGCCGCGGCTTGGAGGCCGTGTGCCAACGCAATCCCTATGGCAGCAATCAGGAGGAGCAGCGATGAGTTGGCTGGGCACCTGGCGGAACCAGTACGGGTCGGTCGTCGAACTGACCAGCGAAGAGGGCGGACGGATCAGCGGAACCTTCAGGACGGCGCTGGAGGACAGCGCCTTCTTCGGCACGACGGTGCCGCTGTTCGGAGCCTGCCATGGAGATGTCATCGGATTCACCTGCGCGGCCGAAGGGCGGGTCGGAGCCGCGGCGGTGAGCTATACCGGCATCCTCAGGAACGGGAAGCTGGAGATGCTGTGGCACACCGTTGCGGATGCCGCTTTGTCGGCGGAAAAGGAAGGGGCGCCGGCCCGAGCCAGGAAACTCCCCGCCTGGCGTGCCTTTGGAACCAGCCTCGACAGTTTTGAACGCGTCTCCTGACTATTCCGCCCGCCACCGCGGCATTCAGCTCGCAAGCGAGGCAGCAGGGTCCCGCGGCGCGTAGGAACTCGCACTGACAATGGCGCGTTGGTGCGCCAGGACATGTGCTGTTCGTTACGGGATCGACCCAATGAGCGTGCTTTATCGCGCAGCGAAAATCGCCGAACAGGCCCATGCCGGGCAGACGGACAAGACAGGGCGGCCTTATATCGAACATTGCCGCCGGGTCGTCGATGCCGTCGAAACGCTCGATCAGAAAGCCATCGCCTATCTTCACGACGTCATCGAAAAAGGCGACGGTTGGAATCGCGACCGGCTTGAGGCGGCCGGGTTCGGGCCGTCCATCGTATCGGCCGTCGACGCACTGACGCGGCGGCCGAACGAGGACGATTCCGTGTTCGTTCGTAGGGCTGCGGCCAATCCGCTGGCGTTGCCGGTCAAGCGCGCCGATCTTGTCGACAATCTATGGCAGGCACGGCAGATCGGTGCCTCGACAGAGAAATACGAAGACAGCCTGCGCATCCTTGAAGAGTTCTGACGGAAAGCTGGCGCCGTTGCCAATGTGAGTCTATTCGGTGACGTGCGGCGTATGCCGCTTGTCCTCCGCGGGATCGGCCTCAATCCGCGCCCGGCCGGGATCGAACGCGCCGTGGCGGGCGATCGCCAGTGCCGGGGTGTCGGGCGTCTCGTAGGCCCACATGAAGTCTTCTGCCGACGAGCCGACCGCATGAACACGCCAATAACTTGCCGTGCCCTTCAGCGGGCTGTGGCTCGTTGTGTTCGTCTTCTCCAGAAGGTCGAAATAGATGTCCTCGAAGGGTATGTAGAAGACAGGATCATGACCGTCTTCGTAGAGCAGCTTTGCCCGCGCGCTCGACGCAATAATGGCGTCGGAGAACCGAACGGTTACGGTTCCATCGAACGGGACGATCCTGAGCGGGCCTGAGCGGGGGGCGGAATTTGCGGCTAAGGGCTGCATTCGACTTCTCCGTTGACTGCGCTGCCCTCCCGAAACGTGTTGTTGCCCGTCAGGGTTCCAGACCGCGCGCCGAGGCCGGTGGTGGAACGGTTTTGCAAGGTCGTCGTTGTTTCAGACCTCCGCACGCGCCATAATCGCAATGGCCGCCACTCGCCGACTCAACAGCAAATGGATCACATGCTGGATCGATCGCCTACCCTTCCAAGGTCGCTTGGCGCTGCGCTGCGAAGGGAAGTGCCGCGGTTTACGGCGCCCGGCAATGAAATTTCGTGCACCACGGTTGCATCCTACAATGTGCATAAATGCGTCGGCACCGACGGCAGGTTCGATCCGGAGCGGGTCGCAGCCGTGGTCAAGGAACTCGACGCCGATATCATTGCCTTGCAGGAGGCCGACGAAAGGACCGGAAGCAGGCAGGGTTTGCTCGATCTCGCAGCGCTCGAGCGGGACAGCGACCTCGTCCCCACACATGTCCCGGAAAACCGCCGCAGCCATGGCTGGCACGGAAATCTGATCCTGGCGCGCCGCGGCGTGGTCGAAAGCGTGAACCAGATCCGGCTGCCCGGCCTTGAGCCGCGCGGTGCGGTCATCGCGGATCTGGAGCTGAAGGGCGTCTCGCTCAGGATCATAGCCGCACATTTTGGCCTGCTGCGGCGGTCGCGCTCGCAGCAGGCCAACGCGCTGGTCGAAGCCACGCACCCGGTTCTGCGGCCGACAATCCTGCTTGGCGACCTCAACGAATGGCGCGTCCGCAACAGGTCTTCGCTGCTGGCCCTGCTGCCGCATTTCGGTCCGATCGATGCGGTTCTGCCGAGCTTTCCGTCGCGCTTTCCGCTGTTTGCGCTCGACCGCATCCTGGCCAGGCCGCCGCACCTGATTTCCAGCATCGAGGTGCACAAGACGCCGCTGGCGCAGCGCGCTTCCGATCATCTGCCGATCAAGGCCCGGCTGAACCTGGACGCGATACGGCAGCCGCGACTGCAACCAGAATGAACCTGAAGGGTTGTTAGTCAGATTTCAGACGGTTTGCTTCGCTGATGTTTGTCGGTGCACTTCATGGATACAGCCATTTCGCGGTTTGCCCGGGACAAGATCGCGGCCGGCAATAGCGGGTTGCTGCTGATCGCCGACAATTATGACGCGTTTGCCGCGCGAATCCTTGCGGCGCGCAGTGCCACCAGCAGCCTCGACCTGATGTACTATCTCTGGCACGACGACCATAGCGGCCGGCTGCTGATGCAGGAGGTCGTCAAGGCGGCGGAGCGCGGTGTCCGCGTCCGCATGCTGCTGGACGACATCAATCCGCGCAACAGCGACGCCGCTTACCTGGCGCTCAACAGCTACAAGAACATCGAGCTGAGGCTGTTCAACCCCAGCGGCATGAGGAACGGCAGCATCTTTCGCTCGCTGGAGATGGTCGCCCGGCTGTTTGCGATGACCCGCCGCATGCACAACAAGGCCTGGATCGCCGACGGGAGCCTGGCCATCGTCGGCGGAAGGAACATCGGCGATGCCTATTTCGACGCTGCGGAGACGAATTTTCGCGATCTCGACCTGTTGCTTCTCGGTCCTGCCGTAGGGCAGACGATGCAGATCTTCGAGGCGTTCTGGAGTTGCGAGGCGGCAAAGCCTATCGAACTGCTCAACCCGGCTACAGCGGGCTCGCGCGCCGATTTCCTCGACAATCTCGATGCGACCGCGGACGGCCAGCTTTTGAACAGCCTCCGTGCCTGGCGCACGATCACGGAGTTCATTGTAGCGCACAGCGACGTCTGCTGGACGAAAGGCGTTCGCGTCATTTCCGATCCGCCGGAAAAGGTGCGCGGCAAGAGGCGCAGGAATTGGCTGACAAAGGAGCTGCTTCCCGCTATCGCGGCGACCAGGCAGCGCCTCGAAATTGTCTCGCCCTATTTCATCCCCAGCCGCACCGGGTTGGCCATCCTGTCGAAGTTGGTGGACCGTGGCGCCGAGGTTGCAATCCTGACCAACTCGCTCGCCGCGACGGACGTCGCCGCCGTGCACGGCGCCTATGCCAAATACCGCCGCAAGCTGCTTAAAAAAGGTATCCAGCTTTTCGAATTGCAGCCCTTCGACCGCCAGGCCAACATCTCCGTTTTCGGCTCAAAGGGAGCCAGCCTGCATACCAAGGCCTTTACGGTCGACGACACGCTGGGGTTTGTCGGTTCCTTCAATTTCGATCCGCGTTCGGTGTCGTTGAATGCGGAAATGGGCGTGCTTTTCCACGATATCAATCTGGTGATGGAGTTGCGCCGGCTGTTCGAGCACGAAAAGTCACCGCAGACGAGCTACCAGCTGGTCCTGGACAAAGGCGCCTTGCGGTGGCTCGGCTTGGCGGATGGCGAGATGCGGCAATATTCGCGTGAACCGGAGGCCAGTCTCTATCGGCGCATCGTTGCAGCGCTGGTTGGGTGCCTGCCGATCGAATCGCAATTGTAGAAGCGACGGATTTGTCGGAACGCGACTCTTTGTCGGAACGGAAATGCGGGATCACGAGTTGTAATCCGGTCCGGAGCATGCCGATGAAGACCACGCTATACAGTTTTCTTGCTGAGCTCTTGCCGTTCTGGATGGCGCATAAACGCAAAATGCGCGCCGACCGTGTCGCTGAGCGGCCGACACGATCTGCCGCAGGTGACGATGTTCGGCCGTCAGGCGACCCGAACCGCGCAACACCGGCGCGACGGCGCAACGCGTCTTAGGGCGGGATGCCTGCAAATTACACCCCGCCCCAAATGTCTGGTTAGCGACATTCTGCGACGCCAAATGATTTCGCTTGACTGCAAAGCTCTAGCTCTTTGGCGATCACGCTATCGTTAAGTATCGCTGTTTGAAATTCGGCGTTGCCAAGCATCCATTTTGCAGCACGTACGTTAATGACACTACAGTTTGCCGTTACAGGTGAGCACCATGAGTGCTAATGCGATAGAATTCTTGCAGGACTGGATTCACGAAAACGTTCATGTGCCGCCGCCTCCGATCAGGCTTGAAAAGGAGGCGGAAATCCTCGCCAAGGAATGCAAGCAAGAGGCGGCCAACGCCGGGGTACCCATCGAAGACATCGAGGAAGAGGTTGGCGACCTCAAGGATCTGCTCGTCGCCAAGCTCGAAGACGCAGCCGAGGACGAGGCCAGGCAACTCAATGGCAAGGGCAGCGACATGAATAGAACGGCTGAAGCCAGCGGTCGGGCGACACTGCAGAACAATCTGTGATTCAGGGCGGGCCGAACAAATGCGCCGCTGAGGACGCCGCAATCTCCTGGGCATTTTCAGCGGGTTCGTACTGCAGCGGGTTGCCGTGGCTCAGACTTCGCACGATCCGCTCCGGACTGAAGGAATGACGCCATGGCATAAACCTTTTCGCCGGACATGCGTTGTTGGGTTTCAAGCCAGGGAGATGACCATGCAGATGAAATCGGAAATCGCCGGCGAGGCCGCCAAGCAGCGGCATATCCAGCGCCGTATCGACGAGAAGGACAAGTCCAAATCCAATGGCAAGCAAAAAGGCGCTATGCAGGCCGGCGCCCGCAAATATCCCGAGCCGCCCTTCCCCGAGCAGCACCAGCCCAAGCCGGGGCATGAATGGGCGATCGAGCCGGCGCCGCTTTATGATGCGCCATTTTATATCGGATCGAAAAAGCTCGACGGCAAAGTGGCCGTCATTACCGGCGGCGATTCAGGCATCGGCCGTGCGGTGGCCGTGCTCTATGCGCGTGAAGGCGCCGATGTGGCGATCGTCTATCTCTCGGAGGACAAGGACGCCGAAGAGACCAAAAGGGCCGTCGAAGCCGAAGGCCGGCGCTGCATCCTGATCAAGGCCGATGTCAGCGAACGCGACCACTGCCACAACGCGGTGGCTGAGATCGTGCAGGAGTTTGGGCGCATCGACGTGCTGGTCAACAACGCCGCTTTCCAGATCCACTCCAGCGATTTCAGCGAGCTGACCGAGGAGCATTTCGACACGACGCTGAAGACCAACCTCTACGGCTATTTCCACATGGCGCAGGAAGCGGTACCGCACATGAAGCCCGGTTCGGCAATCATCAATACCGGTTCAGTGACCGGCATCGAGGGCTCGAAGCAACTGGTCGACTACTCCATGACCAAGGGCGGCATTCATGCCTTCACCCGCGCGCTCTCGGGCAACCTTGTCGACAAGGGCATAAGGGTCAACGCCGTGGCGCCGGGGCCGGTTTGGACGCCGCTCAACCCCTCGGACAAGGAAGCCGGCGATGTTTCGAAATTTGGCGCCGATACGCCGATGAAACGGCCCGCCCAGCCGGAGGAGATCGCGCCGGCCTACGTGTTCCTCGCCTCGCCGCACTGCTCGAGCTATATCACCGGCGAGATATTGCCGATCGTGGGCGGCTACTGACGGCATGTATTTCATTGCCCTGGCCACTGACTATGACGGCACGCTGGCGCATGAGGGGATCGTTGCCGAGAAGACGCTTGCGGCGCTTGAACGCTTCAAGAAGAGCGGCCGCAAACTCATTCTCGTCACCGGGCGCGAGCTGCCCGACCTCAAACGCGTCTTTCCCGAAGTCGCGATCTTCGACAAGGTCGTCGCCGAAAACGGCGCGTTGATCTACACGCCGGCCAGCGAGGAGGAGCGGACGATATCTCCGCCGCCCGCCCCCGAGCTCATCGCCAAACTCAGGAAACGCGGTGTCAAACCGCTTTCGGTCGGACGCTCGATCGTCGCAACCTGGGAACCGCATCAGGCTACCGCGCTCGAGGTCATCAAGAAATTGGGGCTGGAGCTGGAAATCATCTTCAACAAGGGCGCGGTGATGATCCTGCCCAGCGGCATCAACAAGGCGACCGGCCTGACAGCCGCGCTTCAGGACCTCAGATTGTCGCCGCACAACGTCGTCGGCGTCGGCGACGCCGAAAACGACCACGCCTTCCTGCGCGCCTGCGGCTTCAGCGTCGCCGTCGACAACGCACTGCCGGCAGTCAAGGAAACGGCGGATCTCGTGACACGCGGCGCGCGCGGAAAGGGCGTCGAGGAACTGATCGCCAAGGTGGTGGAGCGCGATCGCGAGCTTGTGCCGAGCCGCGACGGCATTGTGCTTGGCTCGGAGGACGGCAAGGAGGTGTATCTGTCGCCAACCGATACGGTGCTGATCGCCGGGAGCTCCGGCATCGGCAAATCGACCCTGGCGACCGCACTGACGGAGCGCTTCGTCAAGAGAAAGTTCCAGTTCTGCATCTTCGATCCGGAAGGCGACTACGATGGCCTCGAAGGCGCAGTCCGGCTGGGCGACGGCTCGAACGCGCCGACGAAAACGCAATTGCTCGATCTCCTGGAGAAGCCTGACAACAATCTTGTCGTGAATGGCCTGGCGCTGCGCGTCAACGAGCGGCCGGACTTCTTTGCCGACCTGCTGCCGGGCCTCGGCAGTCTTCGTTTCCGTACGGCACGACCGCACTGGCTGATCATCGACGAGGCGCATCACCTCCTGCCGAAGCGGCGCGACGATACTCCAATGGTGCTGGCGATGGAATTGCCGGGCACGATCCTGATCACGGTTCATCCGGACGCGATCTCAACCGAGGCATTGCGGCTGGTCACCGCCGTCATCGCACTCGGCCCCAAGGCGAAAAAGGTCATCAAGACGTTCTGCCGCGAGACCGGCACCGAACCGCCAAAGGACAAGGATCTGAGCTCTCCAAAAGACCAGCGCGTGCTGTTCTGGCGGCCGCAGGCGCACAAGAAACCCGCCATGGTCGAGCCAATCGAGCCGCGGCAGTCGCTCAAGCGCCACAGCCGCAAATATGCCGAGGGCCAGCTCGACGAGAAGGGCAGCTTCTATTTCCGCGGTCCCGACAATGCAATGAATCTCCGCGCCCATAATCTGATGATTTTCGCCCAGATCGCCGAGGGCATCGACGACAGGACCTGGGAACATCATCTGCGCGCCGGCGACTATTCCGAATGGTTTCGCCACCAGATCAGGGACAAGGAACTGGCGCGCGAGACCGCGGAGGCGGAGAAAGACGGCACACTTTCGGCGCAGGAGAGCCGCAACCACATCCTGGACGCAGTGCGCCGCCGCTATACCGCGCCCGCCACCGCGCCAAAGGAATAGATGCAAACGGCGCCCAGCCGTGGAACCTCATCCGCCAAACGAAATTGTGTTCTATCGGGCGCCAGATCCAATCAATGCCGAATAATTGCCCCGGAAAGAGACGATGGATGAGCAGCGACCCGGACAAGAATGGTCCTGTCTTTTCGGCGGAGCAGGCGCGGCAGGGCGAGATCATCCTGCGGACGCGGGCGCGCCGGATCATTTTCATCGCCGGCCTGGTGGGTCTCGTCTTTCTGGCATTGCTGGTGTGGTGGGTTTGAATTCCTGACGGCTGGAGCGAAATCATGAAATCACAACTTGTTGCCGAAAGCGCCGGGCAGAGAACGTTTGTGGTTGTGCTTGATCCCGGCGAAGAGGCGTTTGCGCAGCTGACGTCGTTTGCGGTCGAGCGTGGCGTCGGCGGCGCGTCGCTGACTGCGCTCGGCGCTTTCGAAAGGGCAACCGTCGGCTGGTTCGACCCTGGAGAAAGAACCTACCGGAAGATCCCCGTTCGAGAACAGTGTGAAGTGCTGAGCGCGATCGGCGATGTTGCCATCGGCGACGACGGCAGGCCCAGCCTGCACGTCCACGCAGTCCTTGGATTGAGTGACGGCACCACGAGGGGTGGTCATCTGCTGGACGGAATCGTGCGGCCGACGCTCGAGGTCACATTGGTGGAGACGCCTGGCCATCTGCGCCGCAGGCATCATCCCGAACTCGGCGTCGCCCTGATCGACCTGGAGCCTTGATCCGAGCCGATCACTTCGTTGATTTGACTGCGGCCGTTTCGGGTACACCCTCCCAACCGAAGGCGCTGCGGCCGCCGAGCAGATGCGATTGCTCGAACTCCCCGGCGACGATTTCCTTCAGGCTTGGGCCGGTGACATAGCGCTCGACCTGCCGCGACTGGTCGTCCAGCCGCCGCAAGGCGCCGATCTCTTCGTCACGGCCGAGCCTGGCCTTGTGGACAGCCGACTTCAGCACGCCGATCGTCTCGTCATAGACTTTCAGCGGCACAGGGAACGGGTGCCTGTCCTTGCCGCCATGCGCCAGCGAGAAGCGTCCTGGATCGGAAAAACGGCACGGCGCGCCATGCACGACTTCGGCGACCAACGCCAGCGCCCGCACCGTGCGCGCGCCGACATTGGGCACGAGGAGAAGCTCGGCGAAATCCGTCGGACCGCGCTCAGCCGCCGCGGCGATATTGCCGTGCAGGCGGCGCATGACGACATCACTTTCGCGCACATCGTGGTGCGCCGGCATGACCAGATGCGGCAGCAGCTTTTGTGCCGGGTCCGGCGCTGGCGCCGAACCCCGCTCCAAAGCGGCAAGTTCCCTCACGATGCGATCCGGTCCAAGGTCGTGCAGAAGGTCCAGTTGTCCCTGGCGCGACGCTTCGGCGCGGCGGTCGGTCAGGTTGACGATCTCGCCCTGATTGGCGCCCTCGATGGCAGCATGCGGCTGGTCGACAAAGCTCTTCAGGCCCTCGGACAGCCAGTGATAGCGGCGCGCCACCTTGCTGTCGCCGTTCATGCCTTGCTGCACCACCACCCACTTGCCGTCGTCGGTGACGATAAAGCCGTGCAGATAGAGATCGAAACCGTCCTGGACCGCGGCGCTGTCCACCTTGGCGACAAGCCGGCTGGCAGTCGCGAGGCCTTGCCCGTCGAGACCGACACGCTCGCCGATCAGGGCGAGCTCATGCGGGGTCTTGCGCGAATGCGCGCCGCGGCCGCCGCAAACGTGGATGCCGAGTTCGCCGGAAAGCGGCGACAGACCGCGCTTCAACGCTCCGACGACGCTGGTGGTGATGCCGGAGGAATGCCAGTCCATCCCCATCACGGCGCCAAAAGACTGGAACCAGAACGGATGCGCCAGCCGGCGCAGCAATTCATCGCGGCCGTAATGGTGGATGATCGCCTCGCACATGACCGCGCCAAGCCGCGTCATGCGGTCGCCAAGCCATTTCGGTACGCGCCCGCCGTGAAGTGGGAGATCAGCACTTCCCGATCGCTGTGCCACGGTCTTTTGCTTGCTCCTTGAGTCCTGCCTCGACAGATAGGTATCGAAAGGGGTGTGGAGAAGCTATGGCCTGATTCAGGCCGCGATCGTTGCAAGCCGCCAGCTACCGGGCAGGTTCGCTGAGGAGATCAAACTTCTGGATCTCGCAATGCTCGCCCACCGATTCCAGCAGATCTATTGGCGGTGCGCCAGTGTCCGGCCGCCTCCAACTGATCTCGAACGAGAAAACAGGGTCTTTGATATCCGGGCGCCTCTCTATCGCGACGAGGCGTGCCCGGTAACCAAGCGGCCCGATCATCGTATCGAGTTCCTGTCGGGCTGCGGCCTTCCAGGTCACTGCCAACTGGGCGTGGTGTTCGCGCGAAATTCGAAGATCCACCCATTTCAGGACGAGCAAGGTGGCCAGCGTCAGTGCCGTGCCGGCCGCGCCCAAGCCGTATTGGCCACCACCGAAAGCCAATCCGATCGCCGTCATCACCCACAATGTGGCCGCCGTGGTGACGCCGCTGACAAGACTGCCACGGCGAAGAATGGCGCCACCGCCGATAAAGCCGACCCCGGTCAGCACGCCCAGCGGAAAGCGCAAGACGTCCATCGATGCAAACGAATCCGGGTGCTTGCCAACGGTTCCCAGCAGAATGCTGGCCTGGACCATTGCGATGGCAGCCGCCAACCCTACCAGCACGGTGGTGCGTAGCCCCGCCGCGTGCCCGCGCGCCTCCCGGTTGAGGCCTATCAACAGGCCGGCGAGTGCGGTCAGAAGCAGTCGTGCCGCGATGTCCTGCCAAACCGGAACAACGAGGAGCATCGCGGTCACCCGTCGGGCCAGGCGCTGCTGGCCAGGAATAGCGCCATGGTCAAAGCGAACAAGGGCAAGAGCGTCTTCATCGCAAATTCTTTTCGTCGATAGGCAACAAACGATGCGCCTGGATTTTGGTTGCGCCGCCGACGATTCACCCGGCGATGGGCAGCGGCGGAACAAAACCTTCGGCCTGCGGGTTGGTGGGTTCACGCCAACGAAGGATTTGCAGTCATGGTCCGCTTGCTGCTTGCTGGAGCCGTCGCTTATCTGGCCTATCGCATCACCAAGGAGATCGGTGGGTCTGGCGAGGTCGATCCGCTGTCGCCTTCAGCCGACCAAGCCGGCCGCAAGGCGCCGAGGCAGCAAAGCGGGGCACAGAGGAATGGCCGACGGCGGTAGCGAATGCCGTAGCGGCGGCGCGGGCCAGCCATGACCGCATTTCCGTTGCCGCTCGACCTTCGTCCGATGGAAGCCAAAGCCGCCGATGCAATTCCTGGCGACGACGGGCTTTGGCAATACGAGCCGAAATGGGACGGGTTTCGCTGCCTCGTGTTCAAGGGCGACGATGCCGTCGATCTGCGTGCAAAATCGGGCAAGCCGCTCGGCCGCTATTTTCCCGAGCTCGTCGGGGTGCTGCGCGATGTGCGCTCGCGACGGTTTGTTGCCGACGGCGAGATCGTCATCGAGGTCGACGGATCGTCCTCGTTCGAGGCCCTGCAAATGCGCCTTCATCCCGCCGAAAGCAGGATCCGCAAGTTGAGCCTTGAGACGCCCGCCAGGCTGGTCCTGTTCGATATGCTGGCCGAACCCGGCGGCAGGATCATCATCGAAGAGCCTCTCACCACCAGGAGGCAGGCGATTGAGGCCTTTGTCGCGACGGCGGCACGGCCCGAACTGCACCTGTCCAAATATACGCACGACGCCGCCACCGCCGAGCGCTGGCTGCAGGGCGCCGGCCACGGCTCCACCGACGGTGTTGTTACAAAACTGATAGCCGGGCCATACCGGCCCGGCGAGCGCGCCATGGTCAAGGTCAAGCGACTGCGCACTGCGGATTGCGTGGTCGGCGGCTTTCGCTATCTCGCCGGCAGCAACGAAGTCGGATCCCTGCTGCTTGGCCTCTACAATAACGAAGGCAGGCTGGACCATGTCGGGTTCACCTCGACCATCGGCAAGGACGACAGGGCAGCATTGACCAGACGGCTGGAAAAACTGCGGGCCAAACCGGGTTTCACCGGCAAGGCGCCGGGCGGACCAAGCCGCTGGAGCACGGAGCGGAGCGGACAATGGGAACCGATAAAGCCTGAACTGGTGGTCGAGGTTCGGTTCGACCATGTGACAGGGGACCGGTTCCGGCACGGGACAAAGCTGTTGCGCTGGCGGCCGGACAAGGAGCCCCGGCAATGCACGTTCGAGCAGATCGAGTAAGTCCGCTCCGAGGCACCGCTTCAAGGCTCTAGCTGCCCGCTCTATCGTTCATGACGGACCAATGCAAAATTCACCGGTTCGCCGCGGCCAACCGAGCCTTGGCAACATTTCCGAGGCTCGGTTGCGGTTTTGAAATCAAGCGGCTTCTTGCATTGCGCGTTCGTTGACACCGCTTTCGCCGAGCTTGGAAAGCGCTTCGTCGGTCGCGACCTCTTCCTTGAGAGTTGCCCTGAGCAGCTCGACAACGTCGCTCTTGCCAAGTTCTTCCGCCCACGCGATCAAAGTGCCGTAGCGAGCGATCTCGTAATGTTCGACAGCTTGCGCCGCACCGACAAGCCCGGCGTCGAGCGCGGGAGCACCATTATACTCCTCGAGCATTTCCGAGCCCTCTTCGATGATGCCGTCAATCGCCGGACAGGTTTTGCCGCGGGCCGGCTTGCCGAATTTCTCGAACACCTCCTCGAGGCGGTCGACATGTCCTTCGGTTTCCATGCGGTGTTTCTCGAAAGCGGCGGTCACTTCTTCCGACTCCGCGCCCTTGGCCATTTTGGGCAGCGCTTTCAGTATCTTCTTCTCGGCGTAGTAGAGGTCTTTGAGCCCGTCGAGGAACAGATCCTCAAGGCCCTTGCTTGCCGCCTTCGCGGCCTTTTTCGTGGTCGCCATGATCCTCTCCCGAATGGTTGGTGCCGCCTCGCAAAGTGGAGGCGTCCGATAACCCTCCGACGGGAAACAAGTTCCCTGAAGCGACGGGAGCTTTGAAAATTTTTCCGACCCGCGTGTGGTGTCGCAAGGGCTCGACCTGCGGCAGCAATCGGCCAGGAAAGCGCCGTCAGCGCTCGCCGATATGCTCGAACAGGCGGGTGTATTCGGCCTCGGCCAAGCCGTAGCCGCCATCTGCCAGTGCGACGAGACCATCGCGGTCGCGGATGATAATTTCGCCGCGGCGGGACCGGATGAGCCCTCGCCCCTCAAGCAGCTGCAGCGCGACCGTGACACCCGGGCGCCTTACGCCAAGCATGATCGACAGGAATTCGTGAGTGATCGTCAGCCGGCCGCCGTCCACCCGATCGTCACACATGAGCAGCCAGCGCGCCAGCCGGTCTTCAAGTTTCGATCGCGCGTTGACCAGCGCGGTAAAGCCAGTCTGTACATGCAGATATTGCACGTAGCGCAGCAAGAACAGCCGCAGCGTCGGGCTTTGTGTCAGCGCCGCTTTGAACGGCTCGGCGTCGATCTTGGCGGCTTCTCCCGCCAGCTGCACATAGCAATCATGGACCGTACGGTCGTCGCCCATTATCAGGGCCGAGCCGGTCATACCTTCCAAGCCGACAAGGCCAACTTCCGCATCGCTGCCGTTCGGCATTTTCGCAACCACGGAACCGATACCCTCCTCGAGGAAATAGATGGCCTCGATCGGCGATCCGGACACTTCGAGCGATTGCCGTAACTCCAGCGAACAGCGCTCGATGTGCGGCTCGAGAGATGCGAAATCGCCGGCGCTCATTCGGCGCAACAGCTTGTTTTTGTATGGATTTCTATTGGAATATGGATTCTTATTGGAAGTTGCTGGATCAGACATAGCTGGGCCCAAAACAGGGCAAGAGCTTTTTTATCTCCCAGCCGTCCGCGCCCGGTATAACCTGCGAACGATAGCGCTTATATAAGCACTGAAAGGTATGGAGCCTACTAAATAAAAAAATGAATCGATGCACGGCAGTTCTCCTGCCGCTTGCCTACGAAAACATCCGACTGAAAGTTAGAGTCGGAAACGTACCAAAGACGGTTTGGTACGAAAACGACAATTGAGATCGCCGGGCGCAAAAGAGCCCGTCGCGAGGGATGCAACGGGCTCCATTCGGGCGTCGTGGGCTACGCCCAGTGATCCAAATGAGGGTGGGTTGGATCGCAGCAACAATGCAGGTGCGAGACAGTCGTTCCCAAACTGTCTGCTTGGTAATTTCTGTACATTGAGTTTGGACGAGAGCGGCGCTAATTGAATTGGAGTCGTCCACACAGGCATGGCGAGTGGACGCTAGAAAGACGCTTCGCGCTTTCGCCCTTTTCAAGGGAGGATGGCATGTCGATGCAAGGTGCAGCAACTCCAGCCGAACTGAGCGTGCTGAGAAAAGCGCTCGACGACTGCTGCCGCGAGTTGGGTGTTGCGGACGACAGTCCTGTCCGCGAGCGGTTGGCAGCCCGTATCATGTCGCTGTTCAACGAGGGTGTGCTCAGCGCCGATCTGAAAGAAGCGCTGGCCGCCGATCGCCAACACTAAGCTGCTGCTATGGTGGCGTCCTCGGCGCCGAAAGGTTCGGCACCGAGTCGCCCTTTCTGGCCAGGGCCCCGGTTTGCCAAGGATACTTGGAATCTTGTCTTTTCACGACAAAACGCCCGGCGCTTATTACCAGGCGGCAGGCGTTTTTGTCGCGAGCGTGACACTAACGCGTGTCGCGCTTGACCGGCCTCATGCGATGCACTTTAGGTTCCTGTTTTATGCATGTCGTTATCACAAAACCGCTGCACACCCTCGGGTCAAGCCCGGGGGCATGCTTTTGCGCGACATGCCTCAAATGCGCCCAAGCAGGACCAGGATAATGACGATAAGCAGCACCAGGCCGAGGCCGCCACCACCGTAATAGCCGGTGCCATAGAACGGTCCGCCGCCCAAGCCGCTGAAGCCGCCAAGCAAGGCAAGGACCAAGATGATGATGAGAATGGTTCCAAGGCCCATGATGTCTGCTCTCCTTGTTTGCGCTGCCGCCATTCGCATCAGCGCGTCGCATTGTACAAAGGTATGAACTCGCAAGGAGCATTCCTGTTCCGGCGGGACGGTAAGGCGTACACTCATGCGGCAAGCAAAATGCCGGGCCGTGCCGTCAGAAAAGTCCACAGATGCATGCCTGCAGAGAATGGCATGGCGGCCGCCTTGAACACCTGAGAACATGCTGAAATTCATGGGGAATTTGTCGGAACCTTCGCCCGCCCGAACGGTTGTTTTCTTAGTCGCAACGCGACGACCCTCGTAAAAAGGAGAAGCATCATGTTCACGAAAATTCTCGCAGCTTCCGCGCTTACGATCGGTCTGGCCACGTCAGCGATGGCCCAGAACGTCGGCGATCCCTCCGGAGACGCTACCGACGGCAGCGGGCGGACGATCGTGGTCCCGGATAATGGCGGCCCTGACAGCGGCACGGATTCGACCATCACCAACAGCATTCGCGATTTCTCAACGACGAATTCGAATGCCGACCGGAATTGCCCGCCAGGCCCGCAGGGGGCTCTGCCCGATGCGACCGGCAAGGCTCCTGGCACGATGGCCCCGACGCTGAACGACAACCACTGCGGCAAGTAAGCGCCCGGTGATCACAGCACCAGGCCGCGGAGCATAGGCTCCGCGGCCTGTTGGTTTTTGCCGCAAATTAGCGCCTAACGGCCGCGGTGGTCAAAACTGACCGCGATCTCCCGACCGTCCAACGCGCGAACGATGAAGCCAACCAGCTCCTCGTCGGTTTGCCGGAACAGGGAAAGCGTCTGCGCAAATCGGCTATGACGACGGTGGTCGAGAGAATATCGCCGGAATGGTAGTCGGCCATGACGGTATGAATGGCTTTGTCGGTATCCATACCAAGCGGCGACTTGATCTGCCCCACGGAAGCCTCCACCCATCTCTCCCGGCCAACGATAGCAAGACCGCGGCAAAGCGAAAGAGCTTGTACGATTGCGTACGATCTCGCCGCGTGCGTTGCAATTTGCGGGACGCAGCCGGCGTCCTTTGTTTTGCGTTTCCAAACTATTGTCTGGCGTCGCGGCGGCTCTGGCGCCACGACCAGGCAACCTCGCTGCAGCTTCCGCGTTGAGCCATCGAGGGATGACATCAGCCTCGGAGAGCTCCCATGAAAACACTTCTATCCATCACTGCGGCAGCGATGATGGCCGGCGCGCCTTTGGTTGCTTTTGCCCAATCGGCGACGCTGACGCCTCTAACGACCGACACCATGAGCAAGGTTGACACTGCGACGTTCGTCAAGACGGTGCCCATCGCCAATACATTCGAAATCGAATCGAGCCGACTTGCGCAGACGCAGGCGAAGGCCGACGACGTAAAAGCCTTCGCGGCGCAAATGGTCACGGACCACACCAAGGCCGACGAGGAGTTCAAGGCGGCGCTCAGCAAGGGTCAGACGACTTCGGCCACCGCGCCAGCCGGCCCGCCGCTGGACACCAAGCACCAGGCGCTGCTCGACCAACTCAAGGAGGCCAGCGGGGACAGCTTCCAATCGAAATACATCGACATGCAGACCCAGGCGCATAAGGAAGCGGTGGCGCTGTTTTCCGCTTACGCAAATTCCGGCGACGATCCGGCGATGAAGGAATTTGCCAAAAAGACGCTGCCGGTGCTGCAAATGCACGAACGTCACGTGAAGGATCTCGCTGCCGCGCATCAATGAGGGCGACGACCGCCAGCGGTTTCGCCAACGGAGACGCCGGGCTTGAAGGGAGCGGCTGTCGTCGGCCCCGGGAACAAAGTACCGAGAGTGCCGTTATTCACTTGGCCTATTCCCGGGAGGATCCAATGGGAGGCGGCATTCGCGAGGCGCCGAGGGCAGTAGAGCTGGGTTTCGGCGCCGTTCCGATTGCCGCTGTCACAGGCTGAATCGATTTCCGGCCGGGACAGGTTACCATGCGCTACGGCGAGATATTTGCAAACGCAACGGCGCTCTTGTTGCTGGCGCTGATGGTTGGCGGCATCTTCATCTTGTTTGGAGAACCGCTGTGGCCGCGGCACTACGCGAGAATGGTGCTGGTCCCGAATATTGATGCCATGGCCACCGCGTCATTCCGAACAAGGTGCGCTCCAAGTCCATGCCTGCCCGACACCATCGATCAGACCATGCTGGCTCCTCGCCCCGAGGACGGACCGTGATCTGCGATTTGCAGACGCTGCAACGCTGTGGAGCGGGATGCGGTAAGGCCCGCCGCGCAAGTCGCGCCGCGGGCTTACCGGTGCAATCAAACGGTCTTGCAAACCGTCCGGCTACAACTAGGTCAGGATAAGCACGATCTTGTAGGTATTCGGATCGACGATGACGATCCGGCCATCGGCCAGCACGAAATATTCATAGGATTCGTAAGCCGGAACGATCTTGACGATGCGCGCCGGCAGACGATGCAGCCGGACCTTCTTTCGCGGAACCTCGACGCTGACAGAGATGTCGAAATCGACATTGGAAACCGGTTGGACATTCGTTTCCTTGATGACCTGGGTAATTTCTGTCTTCTGTTCAACGGTCACATTGCTGATGGAAGCGGTCGAACTCTGGTCCTGCGTCTGCGTAGAGGCGTTGCCCTGAGTCTGCTCGCTGGTCGTGGTCCCAGTCTTGCTCTGAGCCTGCTCCTCGGTCTTCATTTTCGTGTTGCCTTGGGCCTGCTCGGTAGTGGTGGTTCCGGTTTTGCCCTGGGCCTGCTCGTCGGTTTTCATTTTGGTGTTGCCCGTGGCCTGCTGGTCAGTCGTGGCGCCAGCGTTGCCCTGAGCTTGCTCGTCGGTCTTCATTTTCGGCTTGCCCTGAGCCTGCTGGTCAGTCGTAGCGCCAGCCTTGCCCTGGGCTTGCTCGTCGGTCTTCAGCTTTTTGTTGCCCTGCGCCTGTTGTTCAGTCGTAGCGCCGGCCTTGCCCTGGGCCTGCTCGCCCATCTTTGCGCCATTTGGACAGTTGGCAGTGCCGGCTGCGCAATTGGCGCCGGACTGGTCGTCGGTCGACTGCTGCGTCTGGGCAAGTGCCGCTCCGCAGCTGACGCTGATTGCTAGCATGCTGGTAATCAGAACGCCTTTCATGAGAGATCTCCTTGGAAAATGCGTCCCTTCACCGCGTAAAACTGCGGCTAAAAAACTTTGTTCCAAATTAACCGAGCGAAACGGCAAGCGATCCGAGCGGCGGAACAAGCTTTGCCCGGTGACGTTACCGACCTAGCGACCCCGCTGCGAACGGCATGACGCGGCGCAGCGCAGAGGTGGCTCACGACGAAAGGAGACGATCATGAGAATGCATCTTTCCGCGGCTGCGGCTGGGTTCTTGCTGCTTGCGGGTGTTGGCGCCGCTGCGGCCCAGGACGTGGTCATCGAACCGCAGCAGGAGACGATCGTACGCGAGTATGTGAAAAAGCAGCCTCTGGCGTCCGTCCAGCTTCCCGGCGTGGAGCTCAATGTCGGCTCGACACTGCCCGATACCGTCGAGCTTCATGAAGTTCCCAGCGTCAAATACCGCTACGTCGTCGTCGACAATCGGACCGTCCTGGTCGATCCTGGCACGCGCAGGATCGTGAAGGTCATCGAGTGAACAAGCGCGTCGCTTTGAAGGGACATGCGGCGCGTCCAGCATTGTCGACAGACTGCTGCACTTGTTGGGCATTCCGACGCAGAAAGGCCCGCCGTTCCGACGCACGGCGGGCCACATAGCGAGTCACCACGCCAGGCGGCAGGGTCCTGTGCTCGCCAGGCCAGAAACTTTGAGAGAATATTCCCGGCTCCTCATCTGGTGTGAAATACTGTTCTTTGATCTGGCGATCAGCATTTCCGATGATGCCCGCAAGGCTTCGCATTCCGCCTGGCCGCAACGATTGCAAAACCGATGAGATTGACCATGCCTGGGAACACCAACACTTCGCTTCAATTCTTCTCGGCAACTATAAGCCGGCGCGCCGGCTTCGCTGTACTTCTTGCATCAGCGGTTGCGATTGTCAGCCTTGCTGCGCCGTCGTTCGCCGAGGACAAGACGGCGGTCAAGGTCGGCATCATGAGCGGCGAGGACGAGGACGTCTGGCGCGTCGTCACCGCCCAGGCGGCGGAGAGGGGCCTGACGATCGAGACCGTGGTGTTCAACGACTATACCCAGCCGAATGAAGCGCTCGAGCGTGGCGAAATCGACGCCAACGCCTTCCAGCACAAGCCCTATCTCGACAACCAGATCAAGACGCAGGGCTATCACATCGTCCCGGTCGGCTATACCGGGGTCTGGCCGATCGGCCTTTATTCCAAGAAGTACGCGAATATTGCCGACCTGCCCGAAGACGCGGTCATTGGCGTGCCGAACGACCCGTCCAATGAGGGCGCGCACTGCGCGTCCTGCAGAGCGAACATCTGATCAAGCTCAGGGAAGGCACCGGCATTCTGGCGACGACCACCGACATCGCCGAAAACCCGAAGCACTTGGTCATCAAGGAGCTGGACGCAGGCATCGTCGGGCGCTCGGTGGAAGACCTCGACGGGGCCGTAGTCAACACGGATTGGGCGCTTAAAAGCGGCCTCACACCGGAGAACCGCATCGCCCAGGAGGCGGTGGCCGACAATCCCTATCGCAATTTCATCGCGGTCAAGGCCGGCAATGAAAACCAGCCCTGGGTAAAGACATTGGTCGCTTCCTATCAGAACGAAAAGGTGAAGGCCGAATTCGACCGGGTCTACAAGGGAACCGGCATCAGCGCCTATTGATGCCGAGCTCAACTGGGCGCTGAAGCCCGGCATGATAAAGCGGTCCGCGCTTCAACGCGGACCGCGATCGCGTTTGCGGGACACCAATACAGGAACTTTTATGAACCAGCATTTCGCCTCGGTCACCGAAGTCACGCATCCCGTCGGCGGCCGCTCCGCGGGATCGAACGATGTCGTGCGCCTCATCGAGCTGAAGCGCCGTTTCGGCGCGACAGCGGCGCTGGACGGCGTGTCGCTCAGCGTGCGCCAGGGCGAGATCCTCGGCATCATTGGCCGTAGCGGCGCCGGTAAGTCGACGCTGATACGCTGCCTGAACGGCCTGGAGCGGCCGGATTCAGGACAGGTCTTCATCGAAGGCCGCGACATCAGCCGGCTCGGCGAGCGCGAATTGCAGCCGCTGCGCCGGCGCATCGGCATGATCTTCCAGCATTTCAACCTGCTGTCCGCCAAGACGGTCGAAGACAATGTAGCGCTGCCGCTCAAGATCGAAGGCCGGCCCAGGGCCGAACGCCTGGCGCGCGCCGCCGAGCTGCTCGAGCTTGTCGGCCTGTCAGAGAAGGCGAAAGCCTATCCGGCGTCGCTGTCGGGCGGGCAGAAGCAGCGCGTCGGCATTGCCCGGGCGCTTGCGGCGCGCCCGGCGCTGCTGCTGTCGGACGAAGCGACCTCGGCGTTGGACCCGGAGACGACGCGCTCCATCCTTGCCTTGCTCAGAGACATCAACCGGCAGCTCGGCCTGACCATCCTGCTCATCACGCACGAGATGGAGGTGATCCGTTCGATCGCCGATCGTGTCGCGGTGATCGACACTGGGCGGATCGTCGAGCAAGGCCCGGTCTGGTCGGTTTTTGCGGACCCCAAGTCGGCGATCACGCAGAGCCTGCTCGGCGGCATCCGGCCGCAATTGCCGGCAGAGATCGCAAGCCGGCTAACGCGGAACGCCGGCGTGGAGGCGATCCTCAGGATCGACGTGGCCGGTGAGGCCGCGCGAAGCCCGCTTTTGTCCGATCTTGCCTCGGCAGTTCCCGGCTCGTTCCGCCTCGTGCATGGCGGCATCGATCACGTCCAGCAGCAGCCGGTCGGGACACTGTTCGTTGCGGTCGCCGGCAGCAATGAAGCTCACCTGGCAGAGGTGATCGCGTTCTTGAAAGCCCGCCAAGCGCGGGTGGAGGTGCTTGGCCATGTCGCCGGTTCTGTTTGAGCTTCTCGTCCGTTCGATCTGGGAAACGATCCTGATGACGGCCGCCTCCGGCCTCATCTCGCTGGTTTTCGGGCTGCCGCTCGGCCTGGCGCTGGTCGCCACCGACCGCGGCGGCATCGCCGAAAACCTGTGGGTGAACCGCGCGCTTGGCGCTGTCATCAACGGCTTCCGCTCTGTGCCTTTCATCATCCTGCTGGTTGCGCTGATCCCGGTGACGCGGCTGATCGTCGGCACCTCGATCGGCACCTGGGCAGCGATCGTTCCGCTGTCGATCGCGGCGACGCCCTACTATGCCCGGATCGCCGAAGTGTCGCTGCGTGAGGTCGACCACGGGCTGATCGAAGCGGCGCGCGCCATGGGCGGCAACCGCTGGACGATCATTCGCGAGGTGCTGGTGCCGGAAGCGCTGCCCGGCATCGTCGCCGGCTTCACGGTGACGCTGGTGACGCTGATCGGCGCCTCGGCGATGGCCGGCGCCATCGGCGCCGGCGGGCTCGGCGACCTCGCCATCCGCTACGGTTACCAGCGCTTCGAAACGTCAGTCATGATCGCCGTGGTCATCGTCCTGGTCGTCCTGGTCTGCGGCATCCAGTGGGCCGGCGACCGGCTGGTCGCGAGGCTGGATCACCGCAACTGATCGTTGGCCGCAAATGAGGGAATCCGATGCCGCGCCGTCATCCGGCGCGCCTCTTTTCCGTGGCTGCCCGGTCGATCCCCAATCCATCCGCCGAGAGAGCGACCCCGAACCTTTCGGCGGCTTCTGCGGGCGTGTAATAGCCCAGCGCGACATCCCTCGCCACCAGATCGGCGTCCCGCTGCAAGGGATCACCATAGCCGCCGCCGCCCGGCGTGCCGACGCGCACGCGGTCGCCGGCTTTCAACGCGATGTCCTGCTCCTTGGACAGGTGCGGCGGCACATGTTGCTTGCCGTCGCGGAACACGGTCACCGTGTTGACCGCGCCGTCCTTGCCGCCGAGCGCGCCTTGCGGGCCGAAGCGGCCGTGGTCCATGACGAAAGAGGCACGTGCATCGCCGCGCAGGATTTCCACCTCATAGGCGAGCCCGAAACCGCCGCGATGCTTGCCGGCGCCACCGGAGCCTTCCCGCAGCGCATAGTGGCGGTAGAGCACCGGGAAGGCCTGCTCCATGATTTCGACCGGCGGCGACTTGGAGATGCCTATGGTCGAGCAGCCATTGGTCAGGCCGTCGTGATCGGCGTTGCCGCCATAGCCGCCGCCGGAAATCTGGTACATGACGTAGTCGCGGCCGCGCGCCGGATCGTTGCCGCCGAGCGCGAAATTGCCGCTGGAGCCGGCCGGAGCCGCCGTCACCCGGTCCGGCAGCGCCTGCACCATCGCTGCGAACACCGCCTCGGCGATGCGCTGCGAAACCTCGGCTGCGCAGCCCGACACAGGGCGTGGATATTTGGCGTCGAGGAAGGTGCCTTCCGGCCGCTTGACGATCAGCGGTTCGAAGGCGCCGGCGCTGATCGGCACATCTGGGAAAATATGGCGCATAGCGAGATAGACCGAGGACAACGTCGTCGCCAAAACGCTGTTCATCGGCCCGGCGCAGGGTTTTGATGAGCCCGAGAAGTCGAAGCTGAGCGTGTCGCCTTTTTTCTCGACTGCCAGCGCGATGATCAGCGGCTCGTTTACCACGCCGTCTGAATCGACGAAGGCCTGCGAACGATAGATCCCGTCGGGAATGGCCGATATGTTGACGCGCATCTGTTCAGCGGCGCGGCGCCGCAATTCGGCGATCGCTTCGACAACCGTTTCATCTCCGTAACGATCCAGCATTCCGTTGAGCCTGTCCTGACCGATCAGTAGTGCCGCCGCCTGTGCGCGGATATCGCCAATGCGCTGGTCGGCGACACGGATGTTCGAGCAGATGATGGCGTAGATCTCCGGGTCGAGCACGCCCTTCTTGAACAGTTTCACCGGCGGCAACCGCAAGCCTTCCTGCTCGACCGCTGTTGCCGAGGCGGAGAAGCCGCCCGGCACCGAACCGCCAATGTCGGGCCAATGGCCGGTGTTCGACAGCCAGCAGAAGATCTTCCCGTCCCGGTAGACCGGCATGGCGAAGCGCACATCCATCAGATGGGTGCCGCCGAGATAGGGATCGTTGACGATGTAGATATCGCCCGGCTCGGGCGGCAGGCAGCGTCCGTCGGCGATCATCTCGATCACCGTTTTGGTCGAATACTGCATGACGCCGACGAACACCGGCAGACCCTGGCTGCCTTGCGCGATCAGCGAACCATCGAGCGCCGAATAGATGCCATCCGAACGGTCATTGGCCTCGGCGATAACAGGCGAGAACGCGGCGCGCGAAAACGTCAGGTCCATTTCGTCGCAGACCTGCTGCAGGGCCGCCTGGAGGACCGAAAGCGTAATAGTGTCGAGCTGCGCCATCTCAGGCCTCACCGATATCGATGATGATGTTGCCGTCGGCATCCGACCGCGCCCGGTCGCCGGGCTCGAGCACGGTAGTAGCGTCCATCTGTTCGAGGATCGCCGGCCCCATGATGACTGCGTCGAGCGGCAGCTTTTCCCTGCTGTAGACCGGCGTATCGTACCAGCGCCCGCCATACCAGACCGGCCGGATCTCGCGCCGCGCCTCTTCGAGCGTTTTGGCGCGCCCAGCCGGGTCGATCAGCCGGGACAGATCGATCGTCGGCGGCACGCCGGTGACCGACGTGTTGAGGTTGACCAGATTGGCGCGGATTTCCGGTAGCTCGACCTTGAAGCGGGCGAAATAGGCACTCTCGAACAGTTGCTGCAGTACCTGGCGTGTCACCGCAGACGAGGGCAGCGGCACGTTGATGATATGCGTCTGGCCGATGAACTGCATGTCGGCGGAATGCGTGACACGGATTGCTTCCGGCTTCACCGCTTCCTTGCCGATCAGCTCCTCGCCTTCGTTTCGGTGCCGTTCCAATATCTCGTAGAGTTGGGTTTCATCGAGACCGGCCACCGGCTGGTTGACCGTGTTGACGAAATCATGGCGCAGATCGGCGACGACGCAGCCGAGAGCATTGGTGATGCCCGGCCGCGCCGGCACCAGCACTTTCGGCAGGCCTAGTTCGCGCGCCAATGCCGTCGCATGCAGCGGACCGGCGCCGCCGAAGGCGAACAGCGCGAAATCGCGCGGGTCGTGGCCGCGCGACACCGAGACCATGCGGATGGCGCCGGCCATCTTCACGTTGCCGAGCCGCAGCACCGCACCCGCCGCTTCGACGCCGGACAAGCCTGTGGCGCGGCCGATCCTGTCCTCGAATATGCCGGTGACCCGTTCGACGGTGACCGGGTTTTCCACCGCGAGCAGCTTCTTCGGCGCCAGCCTGCCGAGCACCAGATTGGCGTCGGTGATGGTCGGCTCCAAGCCGCCGCGTCCGTAGCAGATTGGCCCGGGATTGGCGCCGGCGCTTTCCGGGCCGATCTGGATCAGGCCGGCCGCATCGACGCGGGCGATCGAGCCGCCGCCGGCGCCGACCGCATGCACCGCCACCATCGGCACGTGGATGGGCATCGCATATTCGATCTCGATCTCGTTCGACACTGCCGGCTCGGCGTTGCGGATCAGCGCCACGTCGGTCGAGGTGCCGCCCATGTCGTAGGTGACCAGGTTTTCGAAGCCGGCGCGTTTGCCGGTATAGGCGGCAGCAATGACGCCGGAAGCGGGGCCGGACATGACGGTCTTGGCCGACTCACGTGTGACAAAGCGGGCCGAGATCATGCCGCCATTGCCGTTCATGATCAGGAAGTCGCGGGCGTAGCCTTTTGACGCCAGCTCCTTGCGCAGCCGCTCGACATAGCGTTCGAGGATCGGTTGCACCGAAGCGTTGACCGAAGCGGTCACGCCGCGTTCGAATTCGCGCGCTTCCGAAAGCAGGGCGTGGCCTGTCGTGATGTAGCCGTTCGGCCAAAGCTCGGCCGCTATCTCGGCGGCGCGCCGCTCATGCGCCGGGTTGGCATAGGAATGCAGGAAATGGATGACCAGGGATTCGCAGCCGGCTGCGATCAGTTGTGAAACCGCTGTCCGCATTTCGGCCTCGTCGAGCGGGATGCGCACCGCGCCCGAGGCCTCGACCCGCTCCGACACTTCGAGCCGCAGATTGCGCGGAATGATCGGGACGAAGGTGCCCGTCATGCCATAGGCCTGCGGCCGTGTCCGCCGGCCAAGCTCGATGACGTCGCGAAAGCCGCGCGTGGTGATCATGCCGGTCTTGGCCAGCCGGCGCTCCAGGACCGCGTTGGTGGTCGTCGTCGTGCCGTGCACGATGAGGGCGATGCCGTCGACCGGAAATCCGGTGGCGCCAAGTGCCGAAACGACGCCGAACGCCTGGTTGTCGACTGTCGTCGGGGTCTTGGCGATGTGCACCCGGCCACCGTCACGGCCATCGATCAGAAGGAGGTCGGTAAAAGTTCCGCCGACATCGATGCCGGCGACGACGCTGCCAGTCGAATCCAGCGCTTGCGTCGAAAAATTCTGTCCCATTGTCGAAACCCGAAATGCCCGAACTGCCTACATGCCTTAGTTTGGAAAGCTGTTTTACGGCGGCGTCTTGACGCAAATATCGTTTGTATACTAATAAATTCCGGACACAAGAGCTTACCGCTTCGGAGTGTGCAAACGGCACGCTGGAACCTGACCGGTTCGGGCGCGCAGGTGGAGATTTGGCGCCGGCGCTGAGCCGGCCCAGAAGGTTAGGTTTGATGAACACCACATCCGCGTTCAACACAGCCGGCGCCCGGCCGTTGCAGTTCCCGATACCGGCCAATGTCTATGCCGAAACCGTGGTCTCGGTGAAGCATTATACCGACCGGCTGTTTTCGTTCCGCATCACCCGGCCGCAGTCGCTGCGCTTTCGCTCCGGCGAATTCGTCATGATCGGCCTGCCCAATGCCGAGAAGCCAGTGTTCCGCGCCTATTCGATCGCCAGCCCGTCCTGGGACGACGAACTCGAGTTCTTCTCGATCAAGGTGCCGGACGGCCCGCTTACCTCGGAGCTGCAGAAAATCGAGATCGGCGATACCGTCATCATGCGGCAGAAGTCGACGGGCACGCTGGTGGTCGACGCGCTGACGCCGGCCAAGCGCCTGTTCATGATCTCGACCGGCACCGGCATTGCTCCCTTCGCCAGCCTGCTGCGCGATCCCGATACTTATGAGAAGTTCGAGCAGGTTATCCTGACCCATACCTGCCGCTACAATGCCGAGCTCACCTACGGCCAGGAACTGGTGGCCGCACTGGAGAACGATCCGCTGATCGGCGAGCTTACCGGCGGCCGCGTCACGCTGTATAATTCGACGACGCGCGAGACCTCCGAGCGCATGGGCCGCATCACCGCGCTGATCGGCTCGGGCAAATTCTACACCGATCTCGGCATCGACAGGCTCAATCCCGAGACCGACCGCATCATGATCTGCGGCTCGATGCATATGCTCAAGGACGTCAAGGAGCTGGCTGAAAGCCACGGCTTCCAGGAAGGCTCGCTGCATCATCCGGCAAGCTTCGTCGTCGAGCGCGCCTTCGTCGGCTGAGACGCGGCAGTTCAGAGTCTACTGGTTTGCGACCCTGATTTTGACCATACGGTCAAAAGTCGGCTGCCTCGACCGTCTTTTTCCGCTATGACCGCTTGAAGGACTCGTGAAGCGCTGCTTCACGGTCTATCTTCGGCATAACTCGCTGAACAAGGGGCAGGAGATGAGCAGCACAATCCGCGAAACCGATCTCGGCACGTCCAAGATCACGCCGCTGCCGGCGCGCGCCGCCGCCAATGCGCCGATGCCGCAAGCCCATGGCATTGCCCGCAATCCCGGCATGAGGCTCGATCTCGGCTTCATGGAATCGATGCGCAGCGTCAACCGCTCGGCGCTGGAACGCCGCGTCGCCAGCCTGACCAAAAGACGCTCGATCAAGGCCGATAACCAGGCGGCCTGGCTGCTGCGCGCCGTCGCCTGCATGGACCTGACGACGCTGAACTCGAATGACACGGAAGAGCGCGTGCGCCGGCTCTGTGCCAAGGCGGTCAACCCGTTCCGTCGCGACATCGTCGAAGGGCTCGGCATTACTGGTGAAAAGATCCGCCCCGCGGCGGTCTGCGTCTATCATCCCTTCGTCGCCACCGCCGTCGAAGCGCTGCGCGGCAGCGGCGTCCATGTCGCCGCCGTTTCGACCGCCTTCCCGCATGGACTTGCACCGCTTTCGACGCGCCTGCAAGAGATCGAAGCATCGGTCCGCGACGGCGCCGACGAGATCGACGTCGTCATCCCGCGCGGTTTGGTATTCGGGGCGAAATGGCAGGAGTTCTATAACGAGATCGTCTCGATGCGCGCCGCTTGCGGCGAGGCGCATCTGAAGGTGATCCTCGGTACCGGCGACCTCGCCACGCTGCGCAACGTCATGCTCGCCTCGATGGTGGCGATGATGGGGGGTGCAGATTTCATCAAGACCTCGACCGGCAAGGAAAGTGTCAACGCGACGCTGCCGGTCGGCCTTGCCATGGTGCGCGCGATCCGCGCCTATTTCGAGGAAACCGGCTATCTCATCGGCTTCAAGCCGGCCGGTGGCATTTCCACGGCAAAAGCCTCGCTCGATTGGCTGGTGCTGATGAAGGAAGAACTGGGCCGTCCGTGGCTGGAGCCGGAGCTGTTCCGCTTCGGAGCATCGAGCCTTTTGACCGATATCGAGCGCCAGCTCGAGCATCATCTGACCGGCCACTACTCGGCCAATCATCGCCACGCGATGGCGTGATTCGGAGCGCTTCATGAACATCCTCGAACGCTATCACGCCATGGATTACGGGCTGGCGCCGGAAGCCCGCAACGAGGCCGATGCCTGGCTGGCCGCGCGGGATTTCGGCAAGGCGCTGTTCATCGGCGGCGACTGGAAGGCAGCCAGCGAAGGCAAAACCTTCGACACCAGCGATCCGTCCTCGGGAAAGCTGCTGGCCAAGGTGTCGGACGCTGGTGCCGCCGACATCGACGCGGCGGTGTCGGCCGCCACAAAAGCGCTGCCGAAATGGAGCGCCAGCACCGGCTACAGCCGAGCCAAAGTGCTCTATGCCATCGGCCGCGCCATGCAGCGCCACCAACGGCTGTTCGCGGTGCTTGAGACAATCGACAATGGCAAGCCGATCCGCGAGAGCCGCGACATCGACGTGCCGCTGGCGATCCGCCATTTTATCCATCATGCCGGCTGGGCGCAGGCGCTGGACAGGGATTTTCCCGGCCACAAGGGTGTCGGCGTCGTCGGCCAGATTATCCCGTGGAACTTCCCACTCTTGATGCTCGCCTGGAAGATCGCGCCGGCGCTCGCCGCGGGCTGCACCGTGGTGCTCAAACCCGCGGAATTCACGCCACTCACCGCGATCCTGTTTGCCGAGATCTGCGCGCGCGCCGGCGTGCCGAAGGGCGTCGTCAACATCGTCCAGGGCGGGCCGGAGGCGGGCGCGGCAATCGTCAACCATCCCGGCGTCCAGAAGATAGCCTTCACCGGTTCGTCCGAGGTCGGCAAGATCATCCGCAAGGCCACTGCCGGCTCGGGCAAGAAACTGTCGCTGGAGCTTGGCGGCAAGTCGGCATTCGTCGTTTTCGAGGATGCCGACCTCGACAGCGCCGTCGAGGGTCTAGTCGATGGTATCTGGTTCAACCAGGGCCAGGTGTGCTGTGCCGGCTCGCGCCTTCTGGTGCAGGAAGGGATCGCCGACGCCTTCATCGCCAAGGTCAAGACGCGGATGAGCCGGCTGCGCGTCGGCAGCCCGCTCGACAAGAACACCGATATCGGCCCGCTGGTCGATTTGACTCAGCTCGATCGCGTCAAGGGCCTGATTGCCGAAGGTGCCAAGCAGGGCGCGATCTGCTGGCAGCCGGACTCGGCACTGCCCGCCGCGGGCTATTACCATCTGCCAACGCTGGCGACCGGTGTTTCGCCGGCTAACATCTTGACACAGGAAGAGGTGTTCGGGCCGGTGCTCGCCACTATGACCTTCCGCAACACCGAGGAAGCGATCGAGCTCGCCAACAACACACGCTATGGCCTGGCCGCTTCGGTGTGGAGCGAGAACATCAATCTTGCCCTGCACATCGCGCCGCAATTGAAGGCCGGCGTCGTCTGGATCAACGGCACCAATATGTTCGACGCCTCCTGCGGTTTCGGCGGCTATCGCGAGAGCGGCTTTGGCCGCGAAGGCGGGCGCGAGGGCATGTTCGAATATCTCTCGGCAAAACTGCCGCTTGGCCCGATCATCAAACCGGCAACGTCTTCTGCCCAACCTGTCGAGCAGGCGGAAGGTGGCGCCATCGACCGCACGGCAAAACTGTTCATCGGCGGCAAGCAGGTCCGGCCGGACGGCAATTATTCCTTGGCCATCGCCAGCGCCAAGGGCAAGCTTGCCGGCGAGGTCGGTCTCGGCAACCGCAAGGATATCCGCGACGCCGTCGCGGCCGCGCGCGCCTGCAAGGCCTGGCCGGAGGCGACCGCCTACAACCGCAGCCAGGTACTCTACTACGTGGCCGAAAATCTTTCCGGCCGCGCCGACGAGTTTGCCGCCCGTTTGACCCAGCTCACCGGCGCGACCGCCAAGGCGGCGCGCGAAGAGGTCGAGCTGTCGATCGAGCGCCTGTTCCTCTACGCCGGCCTGGCCGACAAATTCGAGGCCCGCGTCCACCAGCCGCCGGCCCGCGCCGTCACGCTGGCGCTGCACGAGCCAGTCGGCGTCGTCGGCATCATCGCACCGGACAATGCGCCTCTGCTTGGCCTGATCTCGCTGATGGCACCGGCGCTCGCCATGGGAAACACCGTGGTCGCCGTGCCGTCCGAAAAATACCCGCTGCT
Source organism: Mesorhizobium sp. M0048 (assembly GCF_040323405.1). Classification (NCBI taxonomy): domain Bacteria; kingdom Pseudomonadati; phylum Pseudomonadota; class Alphaproteobacteria; order Hyphomicrobiales; family Phyllobacteriaceae; genus Mesorhizobium; species Mesorhizobium sp. M0048. The sequence continues at coordinate 76,922 of NZ_JAMYUV010000013.1, forward strand.
TGCCACCGACCTCTACCAGGTCATCGAATATTCCGACGTTCCGGCGGGCGCCATCAACATCGTCACCGGCCGTAGCGCCGAGCTGGCCGGCGTGCTGGCCAAGCACGACGATGTCGACGGGCTCTGGATGTTCGCCGATGCCGAGACCTGTGCCAAGGCGGAGGCCGAGTCCATCGGCAATCTCAAGCGTGTCTGGACCGGCAACGGCCACAGCCTCGACTGGGCATCGAGCGAAGCAGCCGGCGATGCCTTGCTGCGCCGTGCGATCGAGGTCAAGAACGTCTGGGTGCCCTACGGCGACTGAGTGTCCCGGAGGGGACGTCCGGGCTTGACGGGCCAACAGATGTTCTTTACCGAGAAAAAACATTTGGGCGGCAGGCGAATACCGAAACAGGCGGGATGGTACTGTCCGCCTGGCACATTGCGCCCGGCCTTGTGCCGGTAAAAAGCCGAACGATTAAAGACGGGCGAGGAGAAAAGCATGGCAGATCTGACTGGCAAGATCGTTGTCGTCACGGCGGCGGCGCAAGGCATCGGCCGGGCAAGTGCGCTGGCGTTCGCCAAGGCCGGCGCCATCGTCCATGCCACCGACATCAACGAGGTGGTGCTCGCTGATCTCGGCAAGACGCCCGGTATCAAGACCCGCAAGCTCGACGTGCTGAACGACGAGGCGGTGAATGCCGCTTTTGCCGAGATCGGCACCGTCGACGTGCTGTTCAATTGCGCCGGCTTCGTCCATTCCGGCTCAATCCTCGAGATGAAGGACGGCGATCTCGACTTCGCCTATGATCTCAATGTCCGCTCGATGATCCGCACCATCCGCGCCGTGCTGCCCGGCATGCTGGAACGCGGCGACGGCTCGATCATCAACATGGCGTCGCTGGCCAGTTCGACCAAGGGCGTGCCGAACCGCTTCGTTTACGGGCTGACCAAGGCAGCCGTCATCGGTCTGACCAAATCGGTCGCCGCCGACTATGTCGGCAAGGGCATACGCTGCAATGCGATCTGTCCGGGCACGGTCGAAAGCCCGTCGCTGCAGGATCGCATGCATGCGCAGGGCGACTACGAAGCAGCTCGCGCCGCCTTCATCGCCCGCCAGCCGATGGGCCGCCTCGGCACGCCCGAGGAAATCGCCGATCTCGCCGTCTATCTGGCCGGCGCCACCTATACGTCGGGGCAGGCTTATAATATCGACGGTGGCTGGTCGATCTAAGCTCATCTCAAATCAAGGAGAGGAATTCTATGAAACTGCTGCGCTATGGCGAGGCGGGGAACGAACGCCCCGGCCTGCTCGATGCCGATGGAACGATCCGCGACCTCTCCGCCTATGTCACCGACATTGCCGGCAAGACGCTTGACCCGGCATCGCTCGAGACATTGTCGAAGCTCGATCCGAAATCGCTGCCGGCAGTTTCCGGCAAGCCGCGGATCGGCGCCTGCGTCGCCGGCACCGGCAAATTCATCTGCATCGGTCTCAACTATTCCGACCACGCCGCCGAAACCGGCGCTACCGTGCCGCCGGAACCGATCATCTTCATGAAGGCAAGCTCGGCTATTGTCGGGCCGAATGACGACGTGCTGATCCCGCGCGGCTCGGTCAAGACCGACTGGGAGGTCGAGCTCGGCGTGGTCATCGGCAGAAAAGCGAAGTATGTCACCGAGGCCGAGGCGCTGGATTATGTCGCCGGCTATTGCGTCGCGCATGACGTCTCCGAGCGCGCCTTCCAGGCTGAGCGCCAGGGCCAGTGGACCAAGGGCAAGAGCTGCGACACGTTCGGGCCGATCGGTCCGTGGCTGGTGACCAAGGACGAGGTCAATGACCCGCAGAACATTCCGATGTGGCTGACGGTCAACGGCAAGACGATGCAAAACGGCTCGACCAAGACCATGGTCTTCGGCGTCGCTTATCTCGTGTCCTATCTCAGCCAGTTCATGTCGCTGCACCCCGGCGACATCATCTCGACCGGCACGCCGCCCGGCGTCGGCCTCGGCATGAAGCCGCCGGTGTTCCTGAAGCCCGGCGACGTCGTCGAGCTCGGCATCGAAGGGCTGGGCATCCAGAAGCAGACGTTCAGGGCTGACGTGTAGCGCACCCTCCCTTCTCTCCTTGTGGGAGAAGGAAAAGAGGGCTACTTCAGCACCCTCCCATCGGCCCCAAACCGGTACGTCTTCGCCGGATCCGGCGTCGCGTACAGCGTGGCGCCAGGTTCGGCGTTATAGACGCCAAAAATGCGCACGGTGATCAAGCCAGCCTTCTCGCAGTCGAGATAGAGATTGGTGTCGGCGCCAAGATGTTCGGCATGGACAACCGTGCCTTTCCAGGCACCGGATTTCGCATCGACGGTCAGGTGCTCGGGACGGACACCGATGGTCTTGGCCGTCTCGCCAAGCCTGGCCCCGTCGACGAAGTTCATCTTCGGTGAGCCGATGAAGCCGGCGACGAATTCATTTGCCGGCGAATTGTAAAGCTCCATCGGTCCGCCGATCTGCTCGATCTTTCCCGCGTTCAGCACGACGATCTTGTCGGCCAGTGTCATCGCCTCGACCTGGTCGTGGGTGACATAGATCATCGTGGCCTTCAGCCGACGGTGCAGCTGGGCGATCTCCAGCCTGGTGTTGACGCGCAGCGCGGCATCGAGGTTGGACAGCGGCTCGTCGAACAGAAAAAGCTTGGGCTCGCGCACCACGGCGCGGCCGATGGCGACGCGCTGGCGCTGACCACCGGAAAGCTCGGCCGGCCGCCTCTCGAGGTAGGGCTCCAGCGACAGCATCGACGAGGCGATGCCGATGCGGCGGTCGATCTCGGCCGCCGGTGTGCCCGCCTGCTTGAGGCCGAGGCCCATGTTGTTCTTCACCGTCAGATGCGGATAGAGCGCATAGGTCTGGAACACCATGGCGATGCCGCGTTTGGCCGGCGGGGTGGCGGAGACGTCCGCCCCGTCGATCACCACGCGGCCCGAGGTCGAGTCCTCCAGCCCGGCAATGACCCTGAGCAGCGTCGACTTTCCGCAGCCGGATGGACCGACGAAGACGACGAACTCGCCATCCGTCACCTCGAGGTTGATGCCCTTCAGCACCTCTACCGGCCCGAAGGCCTTTTTGACATTCTCGATGTTCAGCGAGCCCACGGCTTCGTCCCTGTTCTAGAGTTTCACGGCGAGGCCGCTGCGTACGCTCTCGTCGGCGGCAAGGCAGACGGCGAGCGACTTCACCGCGTCGTCCATATGGCGGGTCAAGTCGAGATCCTCGCGGATCGCCTTGAGCACAAATGCCTGTTCGAGATCGCAGAGATCCTGATGGCCAGGCTCGCCCTCCATCGACAGCATCTCGTCCGGTTTGGCGAACTTGCCGTCCGCGCCGGTCGCCGCACTGTGCAGGCGGATGGTCGAGGTCTTGGTGTGGGTGTCGATGTCGTCGGACCTGACGCCCTCCTTCATGACGATCGACACGCAGCCATTGGGCGAGATCACGTCCTTCACGAAGAAGGCCGTCTCCGAGATCATCGGCCCCCAGCCGGCCTCGTACCAGCCGACCGAACCATCGTCGAACAGCACCTGCAGGTGGCCGTAATTATACATCGTGGGCGCAATCTCGTCGGTCAGCCGCAGCCCCATGCCGCGCACCTCGACCGGCCTGGCGTCGGTGATCTGCAGCATCACGTCGAGATAATGCACGCCGCAATCGACGATCGGCGACGTCGTCTGCATCAGCTGCTTGTGCGTCTCCCAGCTATGGCCGGAGGATTGCTGGTTGAGGTTCATTCGGAACACGTAAGGGCCGCCGAGCTTGCGCGCCTCGGCGATCAGCCGGATCCAGGACGGGTGATGGCGCAGGATGTAGCCGATCACCAGTTTTTTGCCGTTGGCCTTGGCTGCCGCGACCACGCGCTTTGCATCGGCGACGGTGGTTGCCAGCGGCTTTTCGACGAAGACATGGCAGCCGGCCTCGAACGCCCTCACCGCATAGTCGGCATGGCTGTCGGAATAGGTGGCGATGCAGGCGACGTCAGGACTCTCGTCGCGCAACGCCTGGTCAAAGGAGCGCCTGATGCCATAACTGGCGAGCCCGCCCGGCAACGGCACGTCGGAGCGATTGACCAGTGCTGCGATCTCGAAGCCCGGATTGGTATGGTAGGCCAGCGCATGGCTGCGGCCCATATTGCCGAGACCGGCGACGACGACGCGCAGAGGTTGTTGCGAACTCACTTGACCGCTCCCGAAGTGATGCCGCGGATCAGCTGCCGCGAGAAGATGACGTAGAGGATCAGCACCGGCATGATCGCCAGCGACAGTGCCGCCAGAATGGCGTTCCAGTTGGTGACGAACTGGCCGAGGAACAGCTGGGCGCCGAGCGTCACTGTCTTGGTCTCCTCCGACGGCGCCAGGATCAGCGGGAACCACAGATCGTTCCAGATCGGGATCATGGTGAAGACCGCGACCGTCGCCATCGATGGGCGCACCAGCGGCAGCACCAGCCGGAAAAAGATGGTGTATTCAGACAGGCCGTCGATCCTGCCCGCATTCTTCAGATCGTCCGAGACCTGCTTCATGAATTCCGACAGGATGAAGACGGCAAGCGGCAGGCCCTGCGCCGTGTAGACCAGGATCAGCGCCGTCAGCGTGTTAACCAGCCCGCTCGCCACCATCAGCTGCAGGATGGCGACGGTGCCGAGGCGGATCGGGATCATGATGCCGAGCGCCAGATAGAGCCCCATCAGCGAATTGCCGCGGAAGCGGTATTCCGACAGTGCGAACGCAGCCATGGCGCCGAACAGAAGCACGAAGAACAGCGAGGCGACGGTGACGACTAGGCTGTTCTGGAAATAGTGGATGAAGTCGCCCTGGCCGATCACCGTGGCGTAGCCGATCAGGTCGAAGGTCCCTGGCGTTGGCGGCGTCAGCGGCGCGCCGAAAATCCCTGCGCGCGATTTGAACGAATTCATGATGACGAGGATGACCGGAAACAGCGCGATGGCGGTGTAGGTCAACAGGATCGCGTGGGCGCCAATGATGCGGGGCAGCGAGCGGGTTGCGGTGCTCATGTCGCGCCTCAGAACTGGTAGCGACGCAAGCGCGTCTGCACGAGGAACAGGTAGACGCAGACGCCGCCGAGGATGATCAGGAACATCATCGTGGCGATCGCCGCGCCCATGTTGGGATCGCCGACCTGCAGCTGGAAACCGAAGAAGGCGCGGTAGAGGAAGGTGCCGAGAATATCCGTTGAATAGTTCGGCCCGGCCAGCGCGCCTTGCGCGGTGTAGATCAGGTCGAAAGCGTTGAAATTGCCGACGAAGGTCAGGATCGAGATGATGCCGATCGACGGCAGGATAAGCGGCAGCTTGATCTTCCAGAACTGCGCCATCCCGGTAATGCCGTCGCATTCGGCCGCTTCGATCACCTCTTCGGGAATGGACAGCAGTGCCGCATAGATCAGCATCATCGGGATGCCGACGAACTGCCACACCGAGATCAGGCTGAGCGCGGTCAGCGCATATTGTGCCTTGCCGAGCCAGGGCGTGAACAGGCTTTTCAGGCCGACAAGGTCCATCATATGCGGCGCCACGCCCCATAGCGGCGACAGGATCAGCTTCCAGGCGAAGCCGACAATGACGAAGGACAGGATCGTCGGCACGAAGATCGCCGTGCGGTAGAAGGCGGAAAACCGCAGCCTGGGGCTGGACAGAAGTGCGGCCAATAGGACGCCGATCGGGTTCTGCACCAGCATATGGATGACGAAGAACCAGACATTGTTCCTGAGGGCGTTCCAGAAATTGACCGACCAGTTGGGATCACCGAACAGCATGCGGAAATTTTCCAGTCCGACGAAGACCTGCGACTGATTGATGTTGCGGAACAAGGAAAGCTGCAGCGTGCCGGCCAGAGGCAGGATCATGATCGCCGTATAGACCAGCAACGCCGGCGCCAGGAAAACGCCGATATGCCAACGGAACGGTCTTTTCGGTGCTGCGGCCATGCATTCGGTCCCCGGATCAGGTCTTGCAATTGCCGTCAAAGGGCGCGGCGCCTCCTCTCCCTCGAGGGGAGGGTGCCTCGCACAGCGAGGCGGGTGGGGTCGGCCGATGCGGCCCGCCATCGTGGTTTCGACCGTGCTTTCCAGCAGCGATCAAGCCGCAGCCTGCCTCGACCGACCCTCTCTGTCGCCTTCGGCGACATCTCCCCATCGAGGGGGGAGACAACGCTTCGCCGCGCTCTTACTTCGCCGGCTTATACCAGCTGTCGAGGCCGTCCTGCAGCTTCTTGGCGGCAGCTTCCGGCGTGTCGGTGCCGTTGATGACGTTGGCCGATTCAACCCACGTCTCGTTTTCGAGGTTCGGCGTGCCGCGCGACAGGATCTGGTAGGTCGAGCGGATCGTCGACTTGCACTTGCCGCGCCAGGAGACGAATTCCTGGGCCAGCGGGTCTTCCATCTTCACCGGGGTGTTGTTCAGGCTGAAGAAGCCCGGCAGCGCGTTGGCGTAGATGGTGGCGAAATCCGGCGAGGCCACCCAGGACAGGAAGGTCTTGGCCGCATCCGCATTCTTCGAGGCCGCATTGAGGCCCATGCCGATGTCGGTGTGGTCGGAGATGTAGCAGGTGTCGCCGGCCTTCTGCACCGGCGGCGGGAAGGCGCCCATCTTGAACTGCGCCTGCGTGTTGAACAGGCCGATCTCCCACGAGCCGGCCGGGTAGATGGCGGCGCGGCCGAGCGTGAACAGGTTCTGGCTGTCCGGATAGGTCTGCGCCTCGAAGCCGTCGCCGAGATAGTCCTTCCACCTGGCCAGTTCCTTGAAGGGCTCGACCCACTGCGGATCAGTCAGCTTCTGCTCGCCCTTGATCAGCGCCAGGCGGCCTTCCTCGCCCTTCCAGTAGTTCGGGCCGATGTTCTGGTAGCCCATGGTCGCCGCTTCCCAGAGGTCCTTGGTGCCCATCGCCATCGGGATGTAGGTGCCGTCGGCCTTGATCTTGTCGAGCGCGGCGAAGAATTCGTCGCGCGTCTCCGGCACCTTGATGCCGAGCTTGTCGAAGGCGTCCTTGTTGTAGATGAAGCCATGGATGACGGAGGCCATCGGCACGCAGAAACTCGACTTGCCGTCGTCGGTCTGCCAGGCGGCCTTGGCGACGTCGGAAAAGTTCTCCATGCCGGGCAGGGTCGAGATGTCGGCGAGGTTGCCCTTCTTGAAGAGCTCCAGCGACTTGTCGAACGGGCGGCAGGTGATCAGGTCGCCGGCCGAGCCGGCGGCGAGTTTGGCGCCGAGGGCGGCGTCATATTCGGTTGGCGCCGACGGCGCGAACACCACCTTGATGCCCGGGTTCTTGGCTTCGAAGGCCGGGATCAGCTTGTCCTTCCAGATGGCAAGGTCGTCGCCGCGCCAGCTTTCGATGTTGAGCGTTACGTCGTCGGCGTAAGCCACCCCGGCGGAGCCGAGAATGCTGGTGCCGAGAAGAAGTGCCGTCAGTAGCTTCGTTGTCATGCTCAGTCTCCCTGTTGACCTTTTTCAGGTTCGGTTTTGATGAGAACAGAGGCATTGCGCCCCTTGCTCCCCTCGATCGCGGAAAGGGCTGGCCGCAGCTTGTGGCCGGTCCCTTCCAGTATCTTCTCGGCCGCGTCGGCGCTGGTGGCGCCGGCGGCGAGCAGAATGGCGGTCTTGACGACGCCGCCGCTCTTTTCGAGCAGGCGCGCCGCCTCGTCCTTGTCGCGCCCGCTGACGGCGGCGACGATGCGTGCGGCGCGGTCGCGCAGCTTGATGTTGTCGGCCATGAGGTTGACCATGTAGCCGTCATGGACATGGCCGAGATGGATGGCGGCCAGCGTCGACAGCATGTTGAGCGCGATCTTCTGGGCGGTGCCGGCGCCCATGCGCGTCGAGCCGGCAATCAGCTCCGGCGGCGTTTCGAGCAGGATGGCGATGTCGGCCAGCCGCAGCAGCGGCGCATCCCTGTTGTTGGCGATGGCAATCGTCGCCGCACCGCGGCGCCTGGCTTCCTCGATCGCGCGGACAGCGTAAGGTGTCGAGCCGCTGGCCGAGACGGCGATCAGGCAATCGCTATTGCCGATGCCGGCGGCGGCGACCGCTGCCGAAGCTTCGTCAACGTCATCCTCAGGCCCGCCGGCCAGTGTCCTGAAAGCTTCGTCGCCGCCGGCGATCAGGATGGCGATGCGGTCGCGCTGGATACCGAAAGTGCCCGGCAGTTCCAGCGCATCGGCCAATGCCATCAGGCCCGAGCTGCCGGCGGCCGCATAGGCGAGCTTGCCGCCGCTTTTCAGCCGGGTTGCGATAATTTCGGCTGCCGCGGCAATGGCAGGAATGGCGCCGCGTACGGCCTTGGCGGCCTCGATCTGTGCGTTGGCCAAAGAGGAAAGGATGGCGTCCGGGGCCTGGATGTCCAGTCCCTCGGCATTGTGGTGAAGCGCTTCGGTGCGCGTTTCGGCCATCCGCTTTCCTCCAATCAGAAAACAATACCAAAAAAATACCACTTGTCCACACGCATTAATGAAATCCCTGCGTCGGGATAGGACCGCAGACGAAATCCGCTGATTTCTCAACAAACTAGGCCTTAACTTTTTTGAAATGGAAATTAACCCTTGGCTATTGGTATTTTATTGGTATTATCCGCCCCGAGGAGAAATCGCGTGAAATTCGTGCTCGGCATCGATGGCGGCGGCACCAGCTGCAGGGCGGCCCTTGCAACGGCCGACGGCAGCGTCCTCGGCCGCGCCAAAAGCGGCGCCGCCAACATCCGCACCGATCTCACCGGCGCCAGGACGAACATCGTCGACGCGGCGCAGCAGGCCTTTGTCGCCGCGGGCAGGGATCCCGCACTGATCCCGCAAACGCCGGCCGTTCTCGGCCTGGCCGGCGCCAATGTCGGCACCTATAGGCAGCAGCTCGAAGCGATCCTGCCGTTCCGCATCAGCCGTGTCGAGACCGACGCCGAAATCGCGCTGGAAGGTGCGGTCGGCTCCGGCGACGGCGCCATGGCCATCCTCGGCACCGGCACCGCCTATATGGCGCGCAGACAAGGCAAGTCGCGCGCCATCGGCGGCTGGGGATTCCAGGTCGGCGACCAGGGCAGCGGCGCCCGCATCGGCCGCGACCTGCTCGAACAGACGCTGCTCGCCTATGACGGCATCCGCGAAGGCTCGCCGCTGACGCAGGCCATGCTCGCCATCTTCCGCAACAATCCCGAGGATGTGGTCGAATTCACCACCAACGCCAAGCCCGGCGATTTCGGCGGCTTCGCGCCCAAGGTGTTCGAACACGCCGAAAAAGGCGACGTCGTCGCTATCTGGATCCTCGACAAGGCGGTCGCCGATGTCGAGGCAGCGCTTGGCGTACTCGACCTGGGCGGCGACGATCCGCTCTGCCTGCTCGGCGGGCTGGCGCCGCTTTACACGCCGCGCCTGTCGGCCCGTTACCGGGCGCTGCTGAAACCGCCGCTCGACGACGCGCTGGGCGGCGCCGTGCAGATGGCGGTTCGGATTTTCGCAAACACGGCGGAGACAGCGCGATGAGCGAGGCCGCCGACCAGATATTCACGGCGCTGAAACAATCGTCGCAGAGCGGCGCGCCGCTCTATCTACAGCTGAGGAAGAGCATCGAGGACGCGGTCAAACGCGGGCTGATCGGACCGGGCGATGCGCTGCCTTCCGAGCGCGACATCGCCAGCAAGGCCGACATTTCGCGCGTCACCGTGCGCAAAGCGGTGCAGGACCTGGTCAAGGGCGGCATCCTCGTCCAGCGCCATGGTTCCGGCACCTTCGTTGCGCCGCGCATGGAGCGCGTCGAGCAGTCGCTGTCGATGCTGACCTCGTTTACCGAAGACATGGCGCGGCGCGGCATGGCTGTGCGTTCAGCGTGGCTCGACCGCGGCCTCTATCCGCCGTCGCCCGACGAGATGATGGTGCTCGGCCTGGCATCGAACGAATTGGTGGCGCGCGTGGCGCGCCTGCGCATTGCCAACGACACGCCGCTGGCGATCGAGCGCGCCTCGCTATCAACAAGCGTGCTGCCCGATCCGGCGGCGATCGGTTCGTCGCTCTACGCGGCGCTGGAACAGACCGGCAACAGACCGGTGCGGGCGGTGCAGCGCATTTCCGCCACCAATCTCGGCGATGGCGATGCGCATCTGCTCGAAGTGCCGCCAGGCATTGCCGGGCTGCATATCGAGCGTATCTCCTATCTGGCGAGCGGCAAGGTGATCGAGTTCACCCGCTCCATCTACAGAGGCGACGCCTATGATTTTGTCGCCGAACTCCGGCTAAGCGGGCCGGGCGAAGAGGGCCGGTCATGAGCGCAACAATTACCCATATGCGGCGCGAGATCGACGAGATCCCGGAGGCCACCGCGCGCCTGCTCGACGGCTCGGCCGCGGTGCTGACCGAGGCCGGGCGCGACATTCGCGAGCGCGACCCGAATTTCGTCGTCACCGTGGCGCGCGGTTCGTCCGACCATGCCGCGACCTTCATGAAATATGCCGTGGAGCTGACCGCCGGGCTGGCGGTTGCATCGGTCGGCCCGTCGATCGCCTCGATCTATGGCGCCAAGCTGAAGCTGGGCGGCTCGGCCTGCCTGGCGATCTCGCAGTCCGGCAAGAGCCCGGACATCGTCGCAATGGCGCAGGCGGCGCGGGCCGGCGGGTCGCTGACCGTCGCCATCACCAACACTGCCGATTCGCCGCTCGCGCGAGCCTCGGATTACGCGATCGACATCCTGGCCGGACCGGAGCGCAGCGTTGCGGCGACGAAGACCTTCGTCAATTCGGCCGTCGCAGGGCTCGCCTTGATGGCGCATTGCACCGGCGACGACAAACTTCTGGCAGCACTTGCCCGCCTGCCGGAGCATTTTCGCAAGGCGATCGCGTGCGACTGGATGGCGCTGGCTGCGGCACTCGAGACGCCGAAATCGCTGTTCATCCTTGGCCGTGGCCCGTCGGCGGCGATCGCCAACGAGGCGGCGCTGAAATTCAAGGAAACCTGCGCCATGCACGCGGAAGCCTATAGTGCCGCCGAGGTCATGCACGGCCCGCTGGCGCTGGTCGGCCCCGGCTTCCCGGTGCTGGCTCTGGCTGCTCGCGATGCGTCCGAACCGTCGGTGGCCGATGCCGCCGACAGCCTGGCCGGCAAGGGCGCCGCCGTCTTTGTGACGTCGAACAAGGCAAAGAGCGCACAGCCGCTGCCGCATGTCGCAACCGGTCATCCGCTGACCGATCCACTGACGCTGATCGTGTCGTTCTATGGTTTCGTCGAGGCTTTTGCCCGCCATCGCGGCCTCGACCCCGACACGCCGCCCAATCTGCGCAAGGTGACGGAAACGCTATGAGCGACCGTTTCGCCCTGACTGGCGCCCGGATTTTCGATGGCGACCACTGGCACGACAATGCGGCGCTTGTCGTGCGCGATGGCCTCGTCGAGGCCATCCTTGCCGCCGGCGCGATTCCATCAAATGTTGCGCGTATCGAGACCGGCGGCGGCATGCTGGCGCCTGGCTTCGTCGATCTGCAGGTCAATGGCGGCGGCGGCGTCATGCTCAACGACCATCCCGACGTCGCCACGATCGAGACCATCTGCCGGGCGCACGCACCCTTCGGCACGGCGGCGCTGTTGCCGACGCTGATCACCGACACGTCCGAGATCACCGCCGCCGCGGTTGCGGCCGGAGCCGAGGCGGCACGGAGGAAGATGCCAGGATTCCTGGGCCTGCATCTTGAAGGGCCGCATCTTTCGATCGCCCGCAAGGGCGCGCATGACCCGGCCCTGATCCGGCCGATGCTAGGCCCCGACCAGGCGATGCTGATCGCCGCACGGAAAAACCTGCCCGTGCTGCTGACGACGGTGGCGCCCGAATCCGTCGAGCCCGGCCAGGTGTCGGCACTTAGCAAAGCCGGCATTGTCGTCAGCATCGGCCATTCCGATACCGGCTATGCCACGGCTCGCGCCTTTGCCGAGGCCGGCGCAACGGTGGTCACCCATCTGTTCAACGCAATGAGCCAGATCGGCAATCGCGAGCCAGGGCTGGCTGGCGCGGCAATCGATACCGGCACATTCTATGCCGGCATCATCGCCGATGGTATCCATGTCGATCCGGCCACCATGGCGATCGCCTTGCGCGCCAAGCAGGGGCCGGGCAGGATCCTGCTCGTTACCGATGCCATGGCGACGATCGGCACCGACATGACCTCGTTCACGCTGAACGGCCGCACCATCCACCGCAAGGATGGCAGGCTGACACTTGCCGACGGCACGCTGGCGGGCGCGGATCTCGACATGATTTCCGCGGTGCGCTTCATGCACCGCGTCGTCGGTCTCGACCTCGACGAGGCCTTGCGCATGGCCTCGCTCTATCCGGCGCAAGCGATCGGCCAGTCGCACCGGCTCGGGCGTTTCGCCAAAGGCACCGCCGCCAACATCGTTTCGCTGTCGGACGATGTGGACATTAAAAGCGTGTGGATCGATGGCGCCAGGGTTTTTGCAACCAGCCCTGCTCGTTAGGGTTAGCCGGCTTTGGACGTATAGAGGTCCTTGTAGGTTTCGCGCAGCAGGTTCTTCTGCACCTTGCCCATCGTGTTGCGTGGCAGCTCGTCGACGAAGATCACCCGTTTCGGATGCTTGTACCTGGCGAGGCGCCCGGCGATGGCCTCGATGAGCCCCGCGGCGCTGATGGTCGAGCCCGGCGCCCGCACCACGACCGCGGTGACGCCTTCGCCGAAATCCGGATGGGCGACGCCGATGACAGCGCTTTCGGCAACACCAGGCAGCGCGTCGATCTCGCTCTCGACTTCCTTTGGATAGATATTGTAGCCGCCCGAAATGATCAGGTCCTTGCCGCGACCGACGATGTGGACATAGCCGTCGGCATCGATCAGCCCCAGATCGCCGGTGATGAAGAAACCATCGTCACGGAATTCGGCCCTGGTCTTTTCCGGCATGCGCCAGTAGCCGCAAAAGACGTTCGGGCCCTTGACCTCGATCATGCCGACCTCGCCCCGGGCAAGTGTTTCGCCGCCGTCGGGATCGGCGATGCGCAGGGAGACGCCGGGCAACGGGAAGCCAACCGTGCCGGCACGCCGCTCGCCCTCGTAAGGGTTCGACGTGTTCATGTTGGTCTCGGTCATGCCGTAGCGCTCGAGGATGGCGTGGCCGGTGCGCTCTCGCCAGGCTCTGTGCGTCTCGGCCAAAAGCGGCGCCGATCCGGAAATGAACAAGCGGATGTTTTTCGCCGCTTGCCGGTTCAAACCGTCCTGCTGCAGCAGGCGGACGTAGAAGGTCGGCACGCCCATCAGGACGGTGGCGCGCGGCAGCAGCGAGACGATGCGGGCCGGGTCGAATTTGGTTTCGAACAGCATCGAGGCGCCGGCCATCAGGACGACATTGGTGGCGACGAAAAGGCCATGCGTGTGGAAAACCGGCAGCGCGTGAACCAGCACGTCTGCGGCGGTGAAGCGCCAGAGGTCGACCAGCACCCGCGCATTCGAGGCGAGGTTTTCGTGGCTGAGCATGGCGCCTTTCGAACGGCCGGTGGTGCCCGACGTGTAGAGGATCGCAGCAAGGTCGTCCGGCCCGCGCGCCACATCGTGAAAGTCCACGGCCGCCTCAGAGGCGCGATCGGTCAACGAACCCTCGCCCTGGCTGCCGAGTGTCGCGACCGCAGCGCCCGAGGCCTGCGCCAAAGCGCCGATCTCGGTCACTCGCGCCGGCTCGCAGACGACCAGTCGCGGCTCGGCATCCCTGAAAAAATAATCGAGCTCGGTCAGCGTATAGGCGGTGTTGAGCGGCAGGAAGATCGCGCCGGCACGCAGGCAGGCGAGGTAGAGGAAAATGGCCTGCGGGCTCTTCTCGACCTGAACGGCGACGCGGTCGCCGGCTTCGACGCCCAGCCGCGACAGCGCGTGCGCCAGTTGAGCGGAGCGCGCCAGCATATCGCCATAGCTGATCGAGCGCCCGTCCTCTGCCTCCATCAAAAGGCGTCCGCGCGCGGGCATCCGGGCACGGAAAGCATCAAACAGATGGTTGCTCATGTTTACCCCGAGCGGCGTCTCCGGCCGGACGGCGGCGGTCAGCCGGCCGCCTTGTCCGCCGCTATCCTGATTGCCTCGATGTTTGCCCGGTAGGCTTCGACGCTGCCGCCCTTGAAGATGGCCGCACCGGCGACCAGCACGCTGGCGCCGGCGGCAGTGACCAGGGGCGCAGTTTCGGGCGAGATGCCGCCGTCGATCTCGATCCTGATCGGCCTGCCGCCGATCAGCGCCTTCACCCGCTTCACCTTGTCGACGATCGCCGGAATGAAGGCCTGGCCGCCGAACCCCGGATTGACCGTCATGATCAGGATCAGATCAAGCCGGTCAAGCACGTATTCGATCATCGTCTCCGGTGTCGCGGGGTTGAGTGACACACCGGCCTTCTTGTCAAGGTTTTTGATCGTTTGCAGCGACCGGTCGAGATGTGGCCCGGCTTCGGCGTGCACCGTGATGCCGTCGCAGCCGGCGTCGGCGAAGGCGGCCAGATAAGGATCGGCCGGGGCGATCATCAGATGGCAGTCGAAGAAGGCCTTGGTGCGGTTGCGGATCGCCTTGATCACCGGTGGCCCGAAGGTGATGTTCGGGACGAAATGCCCGTCCATGACGTCGAGGTGGATCCAGTCGGCGCCGGCGGCCGTCACCGCCTCGACCTCGTCGCCGAGCTTCGAGAAATCGGACGCCAGCACCGATGGCGCGATCAGGGTTTTTTGAGCCATGTCCGCTTCCCGTTGTTGAGACCCCTTCGGCGTAATCATCTCGGCGCCGCTTGTCGACAGGAATCCCGCGTCCGCGCAGAAGGCGAGAAGCGGTGCGAGCCACTTCTCTTCTGGTGCAGACCTTTCCTCCAAGGCCTTTCCAGTGCACGGCCTTGGATTTCAGTTCGAATGGCGCCGCGGCCTGGCCGTCCGTGGCAGGAAGAGCTTGCGGTTGCCTTGTTTCACCTTCTGCAGATCGGGCTTCTTCAGCCCAGCGGCGAGCGCCAAGATCGACAATCCGCTGGCAGCCTGGATGGCGCGGCGCAAACGGCCGCCACGAGAGCGCACGAACGCCCCGTGGCCGCAAGACATGGATCTCCCCCCACAGGTCATGGGAAGGCGAAGGTCGCGCTGAGCTCCTGCTGTTCCCTGAGACCATGGAGCCTCCGGATCTGTGGTCATGGGGCTTTCCTTTCCGGGGCCGCACCGCGCGGCACCTGAGCGTCTGTCGCGGGGCGAGGCGGAAAGGTTCATGGGCCGGGGCCGGGCCGGCTGGATCACCGCCGGAAAATACCGGCCTGCCGGTCCCGGATCCGATCAACCGCGATGAATGGTGAACGCCTTGCGCAGAATGCTTGCGCGCCACGCAGCCTGTTCTTATATACGCGCCAAGCCGTCCAGCGCCGAATGCCGGTTGCCGGAGCGGAATTTCTTGTGAACAGGGGCTTTCATCGGAACGCCTGTACGGGTCCTGAGAGCCTGCTTAGCGGAGAGATTAGAACAATGGCAAAAGTAATCGGTATCGATCTGGGAACAACCAACTCCTGTGTCGCCATCATGGATGGCAAGGAATCCAAGGTCATCGAGAATGCGGAAGGCGCCCGAACGACCCCTTCTATCGTCGCCATCAACAGCGACGGCGAGCGCCTCGTCGGCCAGCCGGCCAAGCGCCAGGCGGTCACCAATCCTGAAAACACCATTTTCGCGGTCAAGCGCCTGATCGGCCGCCGCTACGACGATCCGGTGACAGAGAAGGACAAGAAGCTTGTCCCCTACAAGATCGTCAAGGGCGACAATGGCGATGCCTGGGTCGAGGCCGGCGGCAAGAAGCAGTCGCCCAGCCAGATCTCGGCGATGATCCTGCAGAAGATGAAGGAAACGGCGGAGGCCTATCTCGGCGAGAAGGTCGAGAAGGCGGTCATCACCGTTCCGGCCTATTTCAACGACGCCCAGCGCCAGGCGACCAAGGATGCCGGCAAGATCGCCGGCCTCGAAGTGCTGCGCATCATCAACGAGCCGACGGCGGCCGCACTTGCCTATGGACTGGACAAGAAGGAAGGCAAGACGATTGCCGTCTATGACCTTGGCGGCGGCACGTTCGACATTTCGGTGCTCGAAATCGGCGACGGCGTGTTCGAGGTGAAGTCGACCAATGGCGACACCTTCCTCGGCGGCGAAGATTTCGACATGCGCCTTGTCGAATATCTGGCGGCCGAGTTCAAGAAGGAACAGGGCATCGACCTGCGCAACGACAAGCTCGCCCTGCAGCGCCTCAAGGAAGCGGCTGAAAAGGCCAAGATCGAGCTGTCCTCCACCACGCAGACCGAAATCAACCTGCCCTTCATCACCGCCGATGCCACCGGCCCCAAGCACCTGACGCTGAAGCTGACGCGGGCGAAGTTCGAGAGCCTGGTCGAGGATCTCGTCCAGCGCACGATCGATCCCTGCAAGGCGGCGCTCAAGGATGCCGGCCTGAAGGCCGGCGAAATCGACGAAGTCGTCCTGGTCGGCGGCATGACCCGCATGCCCAAGATCCAGGAGATCGTGAAGCAGTTCTTCGGCAAGGAGCCGCACAAGGGCGTCAACCCGGATGAAGTCGTCGCATTGGGCGCCGCCATCCAGGCCGGCGTGCTGCAGGGCGACGTCAAGGACGTGCTGTTGCTCGACGTGACGCCGCTGTCGCTCGGCATCGAGACGCTGGGCGGCGTGTTTACGCGGCTGATCGAACGCAACACGACGATCCCGACGAAGAAGAGCCAGGTGTTTTCCACGGCCGAGGATTCGCAGTCGGCGGTGACCATCCGCGTCTTCCAGGGCGAGCGTGAAATGGCCGCCGACAACAAGGCGCTCGGCCAGTTCGATCTGGTCGGCATCCCGCCTGCGCCGCGCGGTGTGCCGCAGATCGAGGTCACCTTCGACATCGACGCCAACGGCATCGTCAACGTCTCGGCCAAGGACAAGGGCACCGGCAAGGAGCACCAGATCCGCATCCAGGCGTCTGGCGGCCTTTCGGACGCCGACATCGAGAAGATGGTCAAGGACGCCGAGGCTAATGCCGAAGCGGACAAGAAGCGGCGCGCGCTGGTCGAGGCCCGCAACCAGGCCGAGGCGCTGGTGCATTCCTCGGAGAAGTCGCTGAAGGAATATGGCGAGAAGGTTTCCGAGGCCGACCGCACGGCGATTGCCGATGCGATCGCGGCATTGAAGACCGCTGCCGAAGGCGACGATGTGACCGAGATCGAGGCCAAGACGCAGACGCTCGCCGAAGTCTCGATGAAACTCGGCCAGGCCATGTACGAGGCTTCGCAGAAGGAAGCCGCCGAGGCCGACGCCAAGGCTGACGCCGCCAAGGACAGCGACGTCGTCGATGCCGATTTCGAGGAAATCGACGAGGACGACGAGAAGAAGAAGTCGGCCTGAACCGCCTGACGGTAAAGGTAAGCAAAAAGCCCGGCGCGCAGCCGGGCTTTTTTGCAACCCTTTGCCAGAAAAACGCGGAGCTCCCCGAAAAAATGCGGACAAAGCCTCGTAGACACTGGCATCGCGGCTCCATCACACCTAAATCGGAACAGCGTGCCGGCAAACGACGCAACGATGCTTCAAGACGTTGACTATCCGGACTGCGGGAAAACATGAAAGCTGATTTTTACGAAACGCTGGGCGTGCAAAAGGGCGCCGACGAGAAGGAGCTCAAGAGCGCTTTCCGCAAGTTGGCCATGCAGTTCCATCCCGACCGCAACCCAGGCGACCATGCCTGCGAGCACAAGTTCAAGGAAATCAACGAAGCCTACGAAACGCTGAAGGACCCGCAAAAGCGTGCCGCCTATGATCGCTTCGGCCACGCGGCCTTCGAGCACGGCGGCATGAATGGCGGGGCGCAGGGCTTTGGCGCCGGCGGCTTCGCCGACATTTTCGAAGACATTTTCGGCGACATGATGGGCGGGCGCCAGCGCCGCTCGTCCGGCGGCCGCGAGCGCGGCGCCGACCTGCGCTACAATATGGAAATCACGCTGGAGGAGGCATTTTCCGGCAAGACCGCGCAGATTCGCGTGCCGGCCTCGATCTCCTGCTCGGAATGCTCCGGCAGCGGCGCCAAGCCCGGCACCCAGCCCGTCACCTGCTCGATGTGCAACGGCCACGGCAAGGTGCGCGCCACGCAAGGCTTCTTCTCGATCGAGCGCACCTGCCCGCAATGCCAGGGGCGCGGCCAGACCATCAAGGATCCGTGCCCCAAATGCGCCGGCCAGGGCCGTGTCACCGAGGAGCGCTCGCTGTCGGTAAACATCCCTGCCGGCATCGAGGACGGCACCCGCATCCGGCTGGCCAATGAGGGCGAGGCCGGCCTACGCGGCGGCCCGTCCGGCGATCTCTACATATTCCTCGCGGTCAAGCCGCACGAATTCTTCCAGCGCGACGGCGCCGATCTTTATTGCAAGGTGCCGATCTCGATGACAACGGCAGCGCTTGGCGGCTCGTTCGAAGTGACGACACTGGACGGTACCCAGACGAAGGTGAAGGTGCCGGAAGGCACCCAGAACGGTCGCCAGTTCCGCCTCAAGGGCAAGGGCATGCCGGTGCTGCGCCAGCCCAATATTGGCGACCTCTATATCCAGACCGTGGTTGAGACGCCGCAGAACCTCTCGCGCCGCCAGCGCGAATTGCTGGAAGAATTCGAGCAGCTTTCCTCAAAGGACAATTCGCCTCAGTCGAGCGGATTTTTCGCCCGCATGAAGGACTTTTTCGAAACGTTCGGCGAGCACCGAAGCTGATCCCTGGAAAACGCTTCCCGAGCGTCATCAACACCTTATCCGGGGATTCGCCTTGTCTTGCACCTCGTAGCTGTTAAGTAGCATGCGAGGGAGCGTTGAGGAGGACTTTCGATGACGCGTAGTCCCGGACTGCGAAAGACGCTGGCGGAAAAGTTCGACGACGAGTTGAAGTTCTTCAAGGGCTGGATCGACAAGCCGAAGGCGGTCGGTTCGATCGTCCCGACCAGTTCCGTCACCGCGCGCAAGATGGCCTCGATCGTCGATCCGAAATCCGGCTTGCCGGTGCTCGAGGTCGGGCCCGGCACAGGCGTCATCACGCGCGCCATCCTCGCCCAGGGCATAAAGCCTGAAAATCTCTACGCGGTCGAATATTCCACTGATTTCGTGCGCCATCTGCGTCAGCTTTATCCAGGCGTCAACGTCATCGAGGGCGACGCCTTCAATCTCGACGCGACGCTTGGCGACAAGCGCGACCTGATCTTCGATTCGGTGATATCGGGCGTGCCGCTGCTCAACTTTCCGGTCGCCCAGCGCATCGCCTATGTCGAGAGCCTGCTCGACCGTATCCCGGCGGGCCGGCCGATCGTGCAACTAACTTACGGGCCGCTGTCGCCGATCCCGCCCGGCCGCGGCGACTATACGGTCGAGCATTTCCATTTCGTCATCCGCAACATTCCGCCGACGCAGCTTTGGATCTATCGGCGCGGCTGAACGCATGTCGGAGTTCCGGATGCCGGTCATTGCCGCTGGTTGGCCAATCGGTCCAGGAATGCCGTCAGCCTTTCGAACGCCTGTTCTCCCGCCTTGCCGTCGAGATCGAACTGATATTCATGCGGCAGGGCCGGACTGTAGTCGTCCGGAAAGAACAGCGTGTCGACCGCGACGCCTTGCGACGCGATCGCGCGCGCGATCTGACGCGACTGCGGCGCCAGCGGATCGGCATTGCCGACCGAGACGAATGCCGGCGGAAATTGCGGCGTCAGGTGCCTGTCGATTGAAAATTCGGCAATGCGCGGGTCATCGTCCAGCCGCTTCACGCCGAGATACGACCACATGACGGTCCTGTTGAAGCCGGCGAAAGGCCCTTCGGGCGAGATCATCGCGGGATCGTAAATGCCGCAGAACAGTGCAACGCCTTTCAGTTGCGCGCGCTCTATGCCCGGATCGACGTCCATCATGGCGGCATAGGCGGGATTGCTGATCGTGGCAGCCAGTTGAGCGACGATCTGCGGGCCGGCGGAGTCGCCGGCAAGGAAAAGTCTGTTGCGATCGATGTGGTAGCGGCCGGCATTACCGGAAAGAAAGGCAAGCGCCTTGTTGGCCTGGAGGACTGGCGTCGGATAGCGGGCGCCGGGGGCGACGGAATAGCCGACCGAGACAGTGACGTAGCCCCGACCGGCCAGTATTTTCATATATGCCGAGATGTCGGCCTTGTTTCCGGCAACGAAGCCGCCGCCATGCACCCAGACCACCGTCGGCAACGCCTTTGCCTGAGCGTCCACGGGAAAGAAGACGTCAAGGGTCTCGTCGGGGTCCTCGCCATAGCGCTCGTCGCGCAGTTCGCCGACATTGGCGGGCACGTGCTTTTCAAGCGCGCGGTTCTTTGCCACTGCATCCTTGTGAAAAGCGTAACGGATCAGAAGGACCGAAGGCCACGGGCTGAGGACGAAAGCGGCGTAGCCGGCGGCAGCAGCCACCGCGAGAGCGACAAGACCATAGCCTACCCATTTCAATCCCACGAGGTCCGCCCTATCCGCTGGCGCCGGTCGCCAAAACGGCCAGCTCTAAATGCGTGCCGCAATCTCGGCTATTGATTCGTCCCACGCATCGCCTATAGCTGCCGCCACAGCAAGGGATTGCGATGCCGATCATCCCGAAAATTCTCGTCGTCGCCGGTTCGGTGCGCAGCGGCGCCTATAGCGGCAGGACTGCCGACGTGGCGCAGAAGGAACTTGCCATGCAGGGCGCGGAGGTGACCCGCATCTCGCTCGCCGACTATCCGTTGCCAATCCTCGACCAGGATCTGGAAAAGGACGAAGGCATTCCCGAAAACGCCGTCAGGCTCGGCCGGATGATCGCCGCCCATGACGGCCTGCTGATCGCGACGCCCGAATATAACGGCTCCATTCCGCCGCTGCTCAAGAACACCATCGACTGGGTGAGCCAACTGCGCAAGGATGGGGGCCGGACGTTCAGGCCGCTTGCCGGCAAGGTCGCCGGCCTCTGCTCGTCTTCCAGCGGACCCTTTGCAGGGATACGTTGCATCAACCATCTGCGCGCCGTGCTGGTGCGCTGCCGGATGGAGGTGGTGACACCGGAGTGTTCGGTGCCGGAGGGCGGTAGCGCCTTCGACGACGAAGGCAACTTCCGGGACGAAAGACTACGCCAATCGATGGAGCACCTATGCCGAACGCTGATCGAAACCTCGCGCATGCTGTCGACGCGGATCGAGGCATGATCCCGGACGCCGCGCGTGCCGACACAATTCAGGAAAGGCTGATCGTCGGCCTCGACCTGCCGACGCTGAGGGAAGCCGAGAAGGCGGTGCGCGAGCTCGACGGGATCGTCTCCTTCTACAAGATCGGCTACCAGCTCGCCTTTGCCGGCGGGCTCGACTTCGCCCGCGAGCTGGCCAGCGGCGGCACCAGGATCTTTCTCGACATGAAGCTGCTCGACATCGATAACACCGTTGCCAAGGGGGTCGACAACATCGTCAGGATGGGCATGAGCATGCTGACCATCCACGCCTATCCGAAGACGATGAAGGCGGCGGTCGAGGCTGCCAGGGGCAGCGACCTTTGCCTGCTCGGGGTTACCGTGCTGACCTCGATGGACGAGCAAGACGTGATCGACGCCGGCTATGAATATGACCCGCATACGCTGGTGCTGAGGCGCTCCGAGCAGGCGCTGCATGCCGGCATGGGCGGCATCGTCTGTTCGGCCGAGGAAGCGGAGGCGGTACGCCGCATCGTCGGCCCCGATCTGGCGGTAGTGACGCCGGGAATCCGACCGAAGGGCAGCGACCATGGCGACCAGAAACGCGTGGTGACGCCGGCGCAGGCGATCCGCAACGGCTCCAGCCATCTCGTCGTTGGCCGGCCGATCGTCGGCGCCACCGACAGGCGGGCGGCGGCGGAAGCCATTCTCGATGAAATGCGCTCGGCCTGATGCCAGGAATTAACCCGGAGAAATACCATGCCCAAGGGATACTGGATCGCTCGCGTCGATGTGCGCGATGCGGAAGGCTACAAGGACTATGTCGCAGCCGCCAAGCTGGCCTTCGACCGCTTCGGCGCCAAGTTCCTGGCGCGCGGCGGCGCGCATGAGAAGGCAGAGGGACCGGGCCGCGACCGCAACGTGATCATCGAGTTTCCGTCGCTTGCGGTGGCGCATGACTGCTACCACTCGCCTGAATACCAGCGCGCCGTCGCGATCCGCCAGAAGGTGGCCGATGGCGAGATCGTCCTGGTCGAGGGGATTTAGGCGCGAAGCCGGTTCGCCGCTGCCTCCGCCATCGCATCGGCGAGGCTCAGGCCCCATTGCTTGCGACAGTAATCGCGAAAATCGAAGCAAGGCAGGCCGGGGCAGACCTCGAACTCGATGAGATGCACGCTATCGTCGGCTTCGACCCGGAAGTCGATGGAAAAGACGTCCCGCAGGCCAAGCCCGACCATCAGGCTTTCGGCGATGCGACGGATTCTTGCATCGGCTCGAGGCTGGCTGGCGTCAACGGGAAGCAGCAACGGCTCGGCGTAATTTCCGGTGGCTTTGGCCGCTTCGCCGGTATTGCCGTAAAGCGCCAGGCTGTCCTGCATGGTTTGGAAATCGCCGCCGGAATCGACAAAGGCGACGCCGAGCGCCTCAATGCCGGTATCCGGCTTCAGGCCGAGAAAGCTCGCCCGCACATTGCGTCCGGCGACATAGGGCTGGACGACGACATCGTCGCGATAGGCGGCGAATACGCGCCGGCTAAGCTTCAGCGCATGGCCGAGATCGTGGCAGCGCGAATCCGGCCAGATGCCGATCTTGGCGCCGAGCCGGTTCGGCTTGACGAACCAGCCGGCGGGCGAGGCCGGCGGCGCGACCAGCCACGCCCCGTCACGGGCAAGGCCCGCCTGCGGCACCGGCAGGCCAAGCGCGCCGAGCACGGCGCCGGACCGGAACTTGTCTTGGCAGAGCGCGAACAACGCATCGTCGGCGCCGATCGCGTCGAAGCCATTCAGCCGTGCCAGAGCCGGTGCCGCGCCGCCGCGGAAATAGGCAATGCCATCGGTCAACGTCCAGACAAGCGAGGTCTTCGGAACTTCGCCGGCGAGAACGCTTGCGGCGTCGTCGAGCGCCACCGGCGCAAACGACAAGCCGCGCGTTTGGCAAGCGGCGGCAAGTGCGTCGAATTCAGCAGCGATGTCGGTCGATTGCGCTAGGTAGGAGGCGATTTCGGCGGCACGCTCCGGCACGTGGTTATCGGCGACCAGCCGATCGAAGCAGGCCTGTTCCGGCTCGTAGACAAGGATCAGCTTCGGCTTGCGGCTTGACATGGGTGGAACGGCTCCTGGCAGCACGATTGCCTACCATCGCACGGCGAACGTATTCGGCTTGCGCGCAACCGACGTCAGCCGGACGCCTGCACGACAGCAACTGTCCTCAGGCGATCAGCACGCGCGGCTCGAAGCGACCATTGACCGGAATGTCGAGCATAAACGTCATGCCGGCTTGCGGGTCGAGCAGGCGCTGCTTCTCGCTCTTGCCCGACCAGGCGGAGGTGACCGCGATCCGGTCGGCATTCCTGCCGAGGAAAGCCGGACAGGACGGTTGCGTGACCGGCATCGCCACCGAACGGACAAGCTTGCCGTCGGGTCCATAGGCTTCGACGACGCTGCCGCCCCAGCAAGCGTTCCACAATATCCCGTCGCGGTCGAGCACCGAACCATCGATATAGCCCTTGGCCGAACGGTGATCGACGAAGACCTTCGGTTCGCCAACCGGGAGGCCGGTCGCCGGATCGCAGCCGACGCGCATCAACAGGCCGGTGCTGGTATCGGTGTAATAGGCGATCGACCCATCCTCGGAAAAGCAGATAGAATTGGGCACCGTGATATCCGCATAGAGCCGGCGCAGCTCGCCCTTGAAGAACCAGTAGATCGAACCGGCGGCCTTCTCCTCGCCCTTGCCCATTGTGCCGACCCAGAGGGCGCCGCAAGGATGAACGCGCGAATCGTTCGAGCGGGTGACCGTATTATCGGCCTCGATCGGGGTGTGCAGCGTCAGCTTGCCGGTCGCGACGTCGCGGACATGCAGGCCGGTCTCGGTGGCGATCAGCTGACGCTGGTCGTCGATGACGGCAATGGCACTGGCCATCTGGCGGAGCTCGTGGATCTTGACCGCACCGCCGGACAAACGCTTTTCCAGGAGCTGGCCGTTGACGATGTCGAACCAGTAGAGCGTGTCGGTCGCAGGGTCATAGCTTGGTCCCTCGCCCAATTGGCAGACATGGTCGGAAAAAACCGAAACGATTGTCTCGCTCATCATGCCACTCCAAACGCCGCGTCCCAGGCCTGAACTGCGGCTTTCGCCCGTGCTGCCACTTCGTCGACGCTCATGCCCGGCTTGAACAGGCTGGAGCCAAGACCGAAGACGCTGACGCCGGCTGCCTTATAGCCGGCAAAATCCTTGTCTGAAACGCCGCCGACGGCGCCGACCAGCACATTGGCCGGCAGCACCGCGCGCATCGCCGAAATGCCTGCCGCGCCAAGCACGCTCGCCGGGAAGAATTTCAGTGCCGAAGCACCGAGCCGGATGGCCTGGAATGCCTCGGTCGGCGTGAACACGCCGGGCATTGTCACCATACCGTACTGCATGGCACGGCCCATGACCTCGGCATCGATATTGGGGCTGACCAGCAGCCGCCCGCCGGCCTTGTGCAAGCCGTCGACATCGGCGGCGGTGAGCACCGTGCCGGCGCCGACCAGAGCTGTTGGAGGAAGCGCTTCGACAATGCTGGCTAGGGAGGCAAAGGGCTCGGGCGAGTTGAGCGGCACCTCGATCGCTTCGATGCCGGCGCCGAAGATCGCCTGGCCGATCGCCACCGCCTCGCTTGGCTTCAGGCCGCGCAGGATCGCGACCAGACCCCGCTCGAGCTTTGGAAAAGGTGCGGTTTCGGTCATGCGGCAACTCCATTTTTGGCGATCATGCCATTCTCGCGCGCGGCTTCGGCAAGGCCGGCACGCACCGCCTCGTCGGCGTCGACGGCCCTGAAAGCGAGCCCGGCAAGGCCGAGCGCCTCGGCATAGAGCGTGCCGAGTGCGCCCGACGCGATCAGCACGACGGGCACAGCGCTTGCTTCATAACGGCGATTTGCCGAAGCGATCTCGCCGCCGATCAGCAGGCCGGACAGGCAGGCGGCGGCATCTTCGGGCTTCAGGTCCTGCAACAGGCTAGCAGCGCGGATCGAGAACAAACTTGAAACGACGTCACCGCCTTCGGCCAACGCCTTCAGGCACCAGTCCCGAAAAAACGGACTTTCGGCGGCAACCGGCTGCGGCGGCTCGCCCAGCGAATGGCGCAGGATCGAGTGCGCGGCCAGCACCGAAAACAGCTCGCCGGTCGGCCAGGTGCCGAACCCGGCAACAGAGCCGTCCTCGACCAGCACCCATTTCGAATGGGTGCCGGGCATGCAGACGAGGTGACGTCCCTTTGCCGGCAAACCGGCTCCGGCAAGCTGCGTTTCCTCACCGCGCATGACGTCAGGTGCATCGGCGAGGCGCTGGGCAAGGCCGGGCACAATGCGGATATCGCGGCGCTGGCCGGGAATGCGGGCAGCTTCGGCCAGGATAGCGCCGATTGGCGTGGGAACGCTGACATAGGGCGCCTCCAGCCAGCCCTGGCGCGAGCCGGCCATGCCGCAAATGATGACCGGCAGGTTTTCGGGTGCGCCCATGGCGGCCAGATGCCCTTCGAGAATGGACGAAAACCCTTTAGCCTGAGCGGTGATCAGTCCGTCATCGCCGCGCCGCTCGGCGAGAACGTCGCCGGTGCCGTCGAGCAGCCATACCCTCATGCGGGTGGTGCCCCAGTCGACGGCTGCGACGGAAGCTGCCTTGCTCGGTGAGATCACAGGAACCCCCCGTCGACGATCAGCATCTGCGCGGTCAGCATGCGTGAAGCATCCGACGCCAGGAACAGCACGGTGCCGACAATGTCTTCCGGCTGCATCACACGCTTGATGCACTGCTTGGCGACGTGAGCGGCGAGCGCCTGTTCGGTGACCCAGAGCTTTCTCTGCCGCTCGGTGATTACCCAGCCGGGCGCGATCGCGTTGACGCGAATGCCGTCGGCACCGAGCTTGCCGGCGAGACCCTTGGTAAGGCCGACGATGCCGGCCTTGGCGGCGGTATAGGCCGGCATATCGGGATGGTTGATGAGAAACGAGGTCGAGGTGAAATTGATTATCGAGCCGCCACCGGCCCGCTTCATGCCCGGCGCCACCGCCTGTGCGCTGAAGAAATGCGGGCGCAGGTTGATGGCATGGTTGTTGTCCCAGAACTCGACCGTGACGTCTTCGACGGCATGACGGTCATCCTGAGCGGCATTGTTGACCAGCACGGTCACGTCGCCATGCGCCTCGGCGGCTTTGGCGATTGATACCCGCAATGCCTCGATGTCGCGTATGTCGGTCTTGAGATAGAACGGCCGCCGGCCGAGTTCCTTGTCCAACCGATCGGCCAGCGCCAGGCTCGGACGGTCGGCGATATCGATAAAGGCGACCTTTGCCCCCTGGCGGACAAAACCTTCGGTCAAGGCAGCACCAATGCCGGAGCCGCCGCCGGTGATCAGCACCGAAGCGCCTTCGAGGTCGGCAAAGCGTGCCGATGGCATCATGAAATTCTCTCCCGGTCCAATGATCTCGGTCGGCCGGCGCGCATCCTATCCAGCCGTGTCGGGCGGGCAAGGGCGAAAGAGTGGATTGGCGCGACTTATGTCCGACAAAAGGCCGCACGCGCCGCCGATCGATCAGCCGCCCACCCGGACGCGGTACAATTCGACGGCGGCTCCGCTGGTCCCGGCAACCGGCGCAAGCCATTCCGGCACGCTGCCGCGCATCAGCCCGGCAAGAAAGCCTGCCGGCGCCTTGGCTGCGAGGAGCTTGCTTTCGGCGCTGCCGGGGCACAGCGCGACGAGGCCGACGTTATGATCCGCGACGACCGTCCTGGCATCGGCATCGGACCCAAGGAAGGCATCGAGCGCCAGCAGGTTGCCGGCGACATTGCGATGATAAGGCCCGGCGAAGACGCGATGTCCGGAATAGGCCAGGATAGGCGATCCGAGATTGGAAATTGCCAGCACGGTGGTGCCGGGCAGGCGGCCGAGTGCCGCAAAGGAGGCCTTGCGCTGGCAAGCGACGTCGGTGCCGTCGCCATTATCCGCCGTGGTGTTGCTGTGGTCGAAGGCTACCGAGGTCGCCGCGGCAGCCCCAGTCCAGACCGCATTCACCGAAACCAGCCAGACGGCAGCCATGCGCAGCGCCACACCGCGCGACGCGCTGGCCTCGGCCCGTTGACGCCATTTGGCAATCCAGGCGGCAAGCGGAATGACGGCGAAGGCGATCGAGAATGTCGAACCGCGTACCTGCCAGGCGCTGACGATGAAGGCCACGACAAGCAGCGCGCCGACAAGGCTGTCCTGCCGCCGCCAGCCACCGCGGCCAAGGCGAAGCGCCATCAGCACGAGCGCAATGAGCGGCGTGGCATAGCGCGCCACCACCCCGGCCGGATCTTCAGCGAGCAGCTTGAACAGCGACTGCGCCTCGTCGATGTGATCAAGCCATAGCTCCTTGAGGCGCGGATCGAGATTGGCATAGGGCGCTGCCAGGCATTGTGGGAACAACAAGACGACGACAGCGCCCAATAGCATGGCGAGCAGGCCAAGTGAGGCGATGCGCCGTTGGCGCGTGCGGCCGGCCGGCTCGATCGACGCTGTCGCCGCAAGGCCGGTTCCGGCAATCGCTGCGACGACGAACTGCACGGTTGAGAATGCGTCGCATTGCGCCTGGTCCCAGGCGGATGGCGCAATGGTGGCGACAAAGACGAGAGCGGAAACGCCGGCAAAGCCGAGGCCGAAATCCTTGGCGATCAGCCTCTCGCCATTGGCGTCGAGGGCAAACAGCATGGCGACATAGGCGCCGATGGTGGCAACGTAGGGCGCGGTTTCCATACCGATGGCCAGCATCAGCCCGGCGCATAGGCCGGAGAGCAATGCCGCCGCCTTGCGCAATGGCGCTTCAAGCAACAAGCTCAGGCTGGCCATGCTCAGCATCAGCTGGATATTGTGGTGATCGAGCGCGCCAGGCGAAAAAATGCCGAGGAAATGCAGTGCGGCAGCGCCGACGATGACAGCCGGCAGCACAGCGCCGCACCCGGCAAAGCTGCGCGCGGCGCGAGCCGTGAAAAATACGGTCAGGCAGAAGAGCAGCGCCGGCCACAGCACTTGCGCGACATTCTCGGCAAGCGCCGCGCTGCCGGTCAGGGCCGATACGGCGATGATGATGGCGGCGATCGGCGCATCGACCAGGCGCGACCAGTGCATGACGAAGCCGCCTTGCAGGCCCATCCTGTACTGGTGGAGATCGAACCAGCTTTGGCCGGCGAGCATGTCGCGAACTTCGACGAGGCGCAGCAGATTGTCGTTGTCGCCGCCGGCATTGGTCAGTGCCGGGAAGCCGGCAAAGGCATTGACGGCAGTTGCCAGCACCGTGGCAAGCAGCGCCAGCGCGATATCGGACCTCCAAATGAAGGCGCCATCGTCGGCTGTGCTCATATCAGGACCTTTGGAGGAATACGGGGCGGCTTAAACCTAGCCTTAACAGCTTCAATAAATAGTAAAGCCGCCCGAGCGAGGCCAGCGTTTGAGCGGTCAGGGCCTCACGGGGCATCCGGAGACGAAAATGCCACAAGACGTGCGCCATGAGCCGAGCATCGCCGTGCTGCTGCCCTGCTACAATGAGGAGCTGACGATCGGCGAAGTGGTGCGGCGCTTTCGCGAAACGCTGCCTTCCGCCGCGATCTATGTCTACGACAACAATTCGCGCGACCTGACGGCGCTCCGAGCCCGCGCCGCCGGCGCCATCGTGGTGCGCGAGCCGCGCCAGGGCAAAGGCAATGTCGTGCGCCGCATGTTCGCCGACATCGAGGCCGACATCTACCTGATGGCCGACGGCGACGGCACCTATGCGCCGGAGGACGCGCCGCAACTGATCAACACGCTGCTGACCGAGCGCTCCGACATGGTGGTGGGCACAAGGCGCGGCGTCACCGACGATGGCGGCAGGACCGGTCATGCCTTCGGCAACCGCATCTTCAACAGCCTCTACAAGCGGCTGTTCGGCTCCGACTTCACCGATATCTTCTCCGGCTACCGCGCCTTCACTCGGCGCTTCGTCAAGAGCTTTCCTGCGGTTTCCGGCGGCTTCGAGATCGAGACGGAAATGTCGGTGCACGCCTCACAACTCAAACTGCCGGTCAGCGAGATCGGGCTCGACTATGGCCGACGGCCGGAAGGCTCCTCGTCGAAGCTATCGACCTTTCGCGACGGCGCGAAGATCCTGTGGATGTTCGCCATGCTGATGAAGGAGACGCAGCCGCTGCGTTTCTTCGGCGCTTTTTCAGTGTTCTTCCTGGCATCAAGCCTGTTTCTGATGGCGCCGGTGCTGATCGAGTTCGCCGAAACCGGGCTTGTGCCGCGCATGCCGACGTGGGTGCTGTCGGTCGGGCTGCTGCTGCTGTCGATGCTGGCGGCGGTGACCGGGGTAATCCTCGATTCGGTGTCGCGCGGCCGGGCCGAGCAGAAGCGCATCTTCTATCTGTCGATGCCTTCCGGCCGCGTCGAACGTGAACGCGCAAGCGCGCTCGCGACTTTGAAGGCCGGACCGCGCAAGACCCCGCGGGCGGCTTAGATCTCTAAATGGGACGCCTCGCCCGCTTCATTGTCGCCGGCGGCATCGGCTTGGTCGCCGACGCGGCGGCGCTTTGGCTGGTGTTGGCGATAGCGCCGCTTGGCCCCTTCGCGGCTCGCATCATCTCGATCGGTTTTGCCCTGTCCGTCACCTGGCTGATCAACCGCCATCTGACCTTCTCGCCTTCCAGCCGCGGCGTCGCGCAAGAGGGCGCACGCTATGGCGGCGTCGGCATTGCCACCAGCCTCGTCAATTATCTCGTCTATTGCGCCATGCTGTTCGCGCTGCCGATGGTGCCACCGCTCGTCGCCCTTGCGGTCGCCTCACTGGTTGCCATGGCGCTGTCCTTCCTCGGCTATTCCAAGCTGGTCTTCGACCGCTGAACGCACATCGCATTGGGGTCTGCGCCACGCGAAGCGCAGCCTCATCATGACCTTGGCCGATTGGCAGAGGCCGCCGATTTCCCTATATCGCTGTCGTCGATGCATCGGCCCGAAAAATCGGAATCGATTTTCGGAAAGCACGATGCATGGATTCAAGAATGTTGGAGCGTATGTGCGTCCAGGTGGACGTACGTCGCTCCAAGTGCGCCGGAGAGCACCCATGCCCCTGAAAGTCGCCGTCCAGATGGACCACATCTCCACCGTGTCGATTGCCGGCGATACGTCGTTTGCGCTGTCGCTGGAAGCGCAGCGGCGCGGGCACCAGTTGTTCCACTACACGCCCGACCGGCTGTCGCTGCGCGACGGCAAGGTGTTTGCCCGTATCGAGGCGATGCAGGTCCGCGACGAGAAGGGCAACCATTATTCGCTGGGCGAAGAAGTCCGCACCGATCTTTCGGAGATGGACGTCATCCTTTTGCGGCAGGATCCACCCTTCGACATGAACTACATCACCACCACGCATATCCTCGAGCGCATCCATCCGAAGACGCTGGTGGTCAACGACCCGGCCTGGGTGCGCAACAGCCCGGAAAAAATCTTCGTCACCGAATTTCCCGACCTGATGCCGGATACGCTGATCACCAAGGATCCGTTCGAGGTCGCCGCCTTCCGCAAGGAGTTCGGCGATATCATCGTCAAGCCGCTCTACGGCAATGGCGGCGCCGGCATTTTCCACCTGCATGAGGCCGACCGCAACCTCGCCTCGCTGCTCGAAATGTTCGGCCAGATGTTCCGCGAACCCTACATCGTGCAGCGCTACCTCAAGGAGGTGCGGGCTGGCGACAAGCGCATCATCCTGATCGACGGCGAGCCTGTCGGCGCCATCAACCGCGTGCCGGCCGAGCACGATTCGCGCTCCAACATGCATGTCGGCGGCCGCGCCGAAAAGACCGAGCTGACGGAACGCGAACGCGAGATCTGCGCCCGCATCGGCCCCTCGCTGAAGGAGCGCGGCTTCATCCTCGTCGGCATCGACGTCATCGGCGACTACATGACCGAGATCAACGTGACCTCACCGACCGGCATACGCGAAGTGCAGCGCTTCGGCGGCGCCGACATCGCCAGCCTGTTCTGGAATGCGGTGGAGGAGAAGCGGAGCTAGCCTCGCTTCGCGAGCGGCCGCGTTGCAAACCATCGCAGCCGTTGCGTTCAGCCGTTCCCCAAATGTTCTTGCCTTCGCCGGAAATCTGTGGTTGTCTCCGGTGACGCCGTTCGCGGCATGATCGCAAAGGCTTGGGGCAAAAGCCTGCATCCGGGGTGAAGACATGGTGGCGCGGGTTCGCACGGTTGCTTTCCAAGGCATCGAGGCCGTGCCGGTCGACGTGCAGGTGATGATCGCGCCGGGCAAGGTCAACATGCACATCGTCGGGCTGGCCGACAAGGCTGTAGCCGAAAGCCGCGAGCGGGTGCAGGCAGCACTTCATGCATCCGGCCTGTCGATGCCGTCGAAGAAGGTCACCGTCAATCTGGCACCCGCCGACCTGCCGAAGGAAGGCAGCCACTACGATTTGCCGATCGCGCTCGGGCTGATGGCGGCGCTCGGCGCCATTCCGGGCGACATGCTGGCCGGCTATGTCGTGCTTGGTGAATTATCGCTCGACGGCACCATTGCCGCGGTGGCCGGCGCGCTGCCGGCGGCGATAGGCGCCAATGCCGAAGGCAAGGGCCTGATCTGCCCGTTCGCCTGCGGGCCGGAAGCGGCCTGGGCCGGCAAGGATTTCGACATATTGGCGCCGCGCAGCCTGATTGCCATCGCCAATCATTTTCGCGGCACGCAGGTTCTGTCACGGCCGGAAGCCGGCATCCATGCCGCGGCGCGCGACCTGCCCGACCTTGCCGACATCAAGGGCCAGGAGACCGCCAAGCGGGCGCTGGAGGTGGCGGCCGCCGGCGGCCACAATCTTTTGATGGTCGGGCCGCCGGGGTCGGGAAAGTCGATGCTGGCGCAGCGGCTGCCGTCGATCCTGCCGCCGCTGGCGCCCAGGGAATTGCTCGAAGTCTCGATGATCGCCTCGGTGGCCGGCGAGCTCGGGGAAGGAAAGCTCACCGACCGGCGGCCGTTCCGCGCGCCACATCATTCGGCTTCGATGGCGGCGATGGTCGGTGGCGGGTTGCGCGTGCGGCCGGGCGAGGCCTCGCTCGCCCATCACGGCGTGCTGTTCCTCGACGAGTTTCCCGAATTCTCGCCGCAGGCGCTCGATGCGCTGCGCCAGCCGCTGGAGACCGGCGACTGCATGATCGCGCGCGCCAATCATCGCGTCACCTATCCGGCGCGCATCCAGCTGGTCGCGGCGATGAACCCGTGCCGCTGCGGCATGGCCGGCGAGCCGGGCTATCGCTGCCTGCGCGGCGACCGCTGCCGCACCGACTACCAGGCGCGCATTTCCGGCCCGCTGCTCGATCGCATCGATCTCAGGATCGAGGTGCCGGCGGTCTCGGCCAGCGATCTGATCCGGCCGGACCGGGCGGAGAAGAGCGCAGCTGTGGCACTACGCGTCGCCCGCGCCCGTACGATCCAGCGTGAGCGTTTCGAACGGCTCGGCGCGACCTCCGCCACCACCAACGCGCATTGCTCGCCGTCGGTCATCGAGGAGATCGCCATGCCGGATGCCGTCGGCCTGTCGCTGCTGAGGGATGCCAGCGAAAAGCTCGGCTTTTCCGCACGAGCCTACCACCGCGTCTTGAAGGTGGCGCGGACACTGGCCGATCTTGAGGCCAGCGAGACGGTCGGCCGCATCCATCTGGCCGAGGCGATTTCCTACCGCATGAGTTCGGAGCGGATGGCACAAGCGGCGTGAGGGACGCTCCCCTCCCCCTTGAGGGGAGGGTGGCCGCGAAGCGGCCGGGTGGGGTCAGTGGTGGGACCCTCGGCCTTGCTGTATTTCGAAACCGATCCGCGTGCGGAGCGTTGCCGTGCTCTTCCCGAGGCGCATCGTCAGAATGGGCGTCAGCGCACTGCACCCAGGACCCCTCCCGGCCCTTCGGGCCACCCTCCCCTTGAGGGGAGGGGGACGCTGGCGACTATCGCTCCTGCCCTTTCGCCTTCAATTCCAACCTCCGCGCGTGCAGCACTGGCTCGGTGTAGCCGTTGGGCTGGACGCGGCCTTTGAAGACGAGATCGCAGGCGGCGAGGAAGGCGATGGACTTGTCGAATTCCGGTGCCATCGGCCGGTAGAGCGGATCGCCTTCATTCTGGCGGTCGACGATAGCCGCCATGCGCTTCATCGTCTCCATGACCTGCTCGGGCGTGCAGACGCGGTGATGCAGCCAGTTGGCGATGTGCTGAGAGGAGATGCGCAGCGTGGCGCGGTCCTCCATCAAGCCGACGTCGTTTATATCTGGTACTTTCGAACAGCCGACGCCCTGGTCGATCCAGCGCACGACATAGCCCAGAATCCCCTGCGCGTTGTTGTCGAGCTCCTTCTGGATGTCTTCCTGAGACCAGTTCGGCAGCCTTGCCACCGGTACCGACAGGATGTCGTCGAGCCTGGCCTTGGGCCGGCTCTTCAGAGCCTGCTGCACGGCGTGGACGTCGACCTTGTGGTAGTGCGTGGCATGCAGGGTTGCTGCCGTCGGCGACGGCACCCAGGCGGTGTTGGCGCCGGCCTTGGGGTGCGCGATTTTCTCGGCCAGCATTGCCGCCATCAGGTCGGGCATCGCCCACATGCCCTTGCCGATCTGGGCGCGGCCGGCCAGCCCGCATTCGAGGCCGGTATCGACGTTCCAGGCTTCGTAGGCGGCAATCCAGGCGGCCTGTTTCATGTCGCCCTTGCGGATCATCGGGCCGGCTTCCATCGAGGTGTGGATCTCGTCGCCGGTGCGGTCGAGAAAGCCGGTGTTGATGAAGACGACGCGATCTTTCGCGGCGCGGATCGCCTCCTTGAGGTTGACGGTGGTGCGCCGCTCTTCGTCCATGATGCCCATCTTGATGGTGTTTTTCGCCATGCCGAGCAGCGCTTCGACGCGGTCGAAAATCTCGACCGCGAAGGCAACTTCGTCGGGCCCGTGCATCTTGGGCTTTACGATATACATTGAGCCGGCGCGAGAATTGGCGCGCCGCCCCTTCGGGCCGATGTCGTGCAGCGCGATCAGCACCGTCAGCGCCGCATCCATGATGCCTTCCGGCACCTCGTTGCCTTCGCGGTCTAATATCGCCGGATTGGTCATGAGGTGGCCGACATTCCTGACCAGCATCAGCGAGCGGCCGGACAAGGTCAGCGTGCCGCCATCCGGCGCGGTATAGGTGCGGTCGGGGTTGAGCCTGCGGACAAAGCTCTTGCCGGCCTTGGTGATCTCTTCCGCCAAGTCGCCCTTCATCAGGCCGAGCCAGTTGCGGTAGACCAGCACCTTGTCCTGCGCATCCACCGCGGCGACCGAATCCTCGCAGTCCTGGATGGTGGTCAGCGCCGATTCCAGCACGACATCGGCAATGCCGGCCGGATCGGTGCGGCCGATCTGGTTGTTGTGGTCGACAACGATTTCGATGTGCAGGCCGCTCTTGACCAGCAGGACGGCTTCGGGATTGGCGGCATCGCCGCGATAGCCGGCAAACTGCTTGAGGTCGGCAAGCGTGGTGGCGCCGGCACCCTCGCCGAGCCGCAACATGCCGTTGGCGACCGAAAGCCCGTTGACGCCGGCCCATTTGCCTGTGGTGAGCGGCGCCGCCTCGTCGAAGAAGCTTTTCACCCAGGCGACGACCTTGGCACCGCGCGCCGGATTGAATTTGTTGCCTCGCTCGGCGCCGTCCGTCTCCGGAATGGCATCGGTGCCGTAGAGCGCATCGTACAGCGAACCCCAGCGCGCATTGGCGGCGTTCAGCGCATAACGCGCGTTCATCACCGGCACCACCAGCTGCGGCCCGGCGACCGAAGCGATTTCAGGGTCGACATTTTCGGTGGTCACGCTGAACGCCGGCCCCTCGGGCAGGAGATAGCCGATCTCGCGGAGGAACGTCTTGTAGGCCTCCATGTCGACGGGCGCGCCATTGTCGCGGTACCAGCGGTCGAGCTTGTCCTGCATGGCGTCGCGCTTTTCGAGCAGCGCCCGATTTTTTGGCGAGAGATCATGGACGATGGCCGAAAAACCGTTCCAGAATGCCTCCGCCTCGATGCCGGTGCCCGGCATCGCCTCGTTCACGACGAAATCATGAAGCTCGCGGGCAATCCGCAATCCGGCGATCTCGACGCGATCGGTCATCAGGGCTTCTCCAGACGAAAGGCTAGGCCGGGCCTTTGGCATGTCACGGTGGCAGGGTCAATTCAGCTCAGGGTGAAGGTAGGGCGTTTTCGCTGCCGATCTCCCCCTTGAGGGCCCCTTGTGGGGGAGATGGCCGGCAGGCCAGAGGGGGTCGCCTCGCGTGGAAGTGCAACCTCTTCTTTGCACCAAATCGCGTCGCGCTTCATGCGAGGCGACCCCCTCGGTCGCCTTCGGCGACATCTCCCCCTCAAGGGGGTGTTTGGACCGGGGACATCGCGAACAGCTGTGCGAGGACATCGCGAACAGTTTGCCATCCTATCGTTGGCTTGCATTGAGGTCG